>JAABSP010000035.1 GCA_011390345.1 Desulfobacteraceae bacterium | reverse complement strand
CTGAAGGGATGGCGAAATAATGGCCTCCAGATCTGGCCAAGGATCGACGATCTCAGGGCCGAGCAGGGGGTAGGTTGCCCTTTTTAACCGCAGAATTTGGATGGTGGAGAATTTTATGATATAATTCTTTTTAGCTTGAGGTTTCCTATATTCCTTTTCTCGGGAAAAACAGGCTAATTTTCGAACCGCCCCGGCGACATAGGGTTGCCGGGGTTTCTTTTTGTTGTTCATGGAATGTCCCGCCAATATTCATCCTGGGTCCACCCACTCCTTTTCCCATCGCCAGAAAAACAATACCATTTTCGCTAAAGGGCCGATGCGGATACCTATTCCTTCACCTGATGAAAGGCCGCCTTGATTTTTGCCAATAGATCTTTTGCATTGGGCGTATGATTTGAAACCATGAAATAAAGGTCAACACTGAAAAGTGTGGTGTGCTTCAAATCCGGTTCCGAATTATCTTTCATGTAGATTTCACCGGTTTTTTTATAATCCAGATGATAGTCCGATCTCCCGGCCTTCAGCATCTTGATGGCCTGTTCAAATGAATAGATCTCCCGATAATCGACCTTGTTTTTAGGATCAAAGATATAGTTTACCAATCCTCCATAGGTATACCCGTTGATAATCAGGATACGCTTTTGCGACAATTCCTCCTTTTTTGTAATCTTCGGCTTATCCCCGAAATAATAGGAACACAGTTCGATTTTGACAGGGCTGAATGTACTGTGGATAACCGAATCATTGAACCCTTCGAACTCCGGCTTGAGCGGGCCCAAATAGAGATCCAGCGAACCTTGGACCAGGCTATTGTAGATCCGTTTCGTCGGATAGGGTTTCCAGATGAAAGGTAAGTCTGCTTTCGCGAATATCTTTGAAATCAGTTCTCCGAATATTCCGGATACATTGTCGTCCTTTACAATATAATATGGAGGCGCATCACTGGCCCCGACTTTGAGGGGAGGTTCCGCGCTGGTATTGGCGGCATTGAAAAGAAGAATCAAGCTTAAAAGAATGGCAGCGTTTAAAAATACCTTCATGTGTTGTGTTTTCATCATATCCTCCTTTATGTGATCGCTCTAATGAGTCCACTCACTAATCGCCTTAATCGACCCACTCACCCGATGTTTATGACGCAACCCTTTCAAGGGGTTCAGCCCGATCCGGAGCGGCTCCGGAAAAGGGTAAAAAGGCTCAGGCCAAAGACCTCACGAAACCGAAACCAAGATTGTAGTCCCGTCCTGACACCACTCCCGGACATTGCTGTGCATATCGTACAAGCCCCATGCATTGGGCTCCTTCTGACGCACGGGATGCGGTTGCCCCCCGCAGATAGGAGATGAAGATCTTCATTTGCAGCCCTTCTCCCTTGGAACCGAAATCCATTCGGTTGCTACAGATGCTATACCTGTTTGAAATGGCACTCGTCAAGAGGAAGGAAGCCAAAGGATATGGTCCCGCGATTTTCCCCCCTCCCCTTCTTCAAGGCCGGTAAGGAACTATCGGACTTGACATTTCTCCCCACATCAGGAGATATTTATCCTGTCCGGGCATCCGTTTCGATGCCAAGCTTACTCCAAAACTTAGTGGAGATGGCCAAGAACCTACCTGACCGAGGCCGAGCTGAACTGGTGCCGTGCAGCATAGGGGTAATACATCACTTTCTTCATCATCGCTGAATCAGACTGATTTCCAAAACTCAAATTCAAAAAAGGAGCTTCCGCAGATGCAAAAACAGATCATCATCCTTCTTACAATCTCCCTGTTTCTTTTCGGAGCGGCTGCAGCCGATGCAGCCGATGCAAACCGCATCATCATCGCTGCTGACAACTGGTGTCCCTTCAACTGCACCCCGGATTCCCAAAAGCCGGGATATATGGTGGAAGTGGCAAAAGAGATTTTCGAACAAAAGGGCTATACGCTGGAATATCAAATCCTTCCTTGGGCCAGAGCCCTCTCCCATGCCCGTAAAGGCATCATCCACGGTGTCATCGGCCCGTATATTGAAGATGCGCCGGATTTTGTCTTCCCGGAGCAAGAGCTGGCCATGATCGGTTTTTCCATCTTTGTGGAAAAAAATACCGACTGGGTCTATGATGGAATCCAATCCCTCTCCTTAATCTCACTCGGCGTGATCAACGATTACGCATACAATGATAAAATCGATAACTATATCCTGGAGAATATGGGAGAATTCAATAAAATCCAGATATCGAGCGGCGAAGTACCGCTGAAGAGGAACATCAAGAAGGTGCTGGCCGGCAGAATGGATGCGCTGCTGGAGTCCCCGCCGGTCTTCTTGTACACGGCAGCGGAAATGGGGGTGAAGGATCAGCTCAAATCCGCAGGCCAGGTGGTAGCCCCCAAAAAAGCCTATATCGGATTTTCTCCCCGGATTCCGGATGCAAAAAAGTATGCTGCATGGCTTTCCCAGGGCATCGAAGAGATGCGGAAATCCGGAAGGCTCGATGAGATCCTTGGTCGATATAACCTGAAAGACTGGCGGAGATGATACGATCGCTGTCTTGGGCCTCTTCAGCGTATGCTGATGAAATCCAAATCCTTGAAAATGTTCTTCTGCCCCTAAATCCCGATCAGCTTGTCCCCGATCAGTTTGTCATATAAGATGAGGCCGGTTGCCTGGGGATTCTCCGCCCGTCGATAGGAGATGAAGACCTTCATAACCAGCATCGATTTTCCCGCGCTACTCTCCCCGAAAAACCGGCCTCCGCTTCTCCATAAACGCGGTCATGGCCTCGGTGAGATCATCCGAGGGAATGATGTTCGCGCTGATGGAGGCCACATACCGCAGCCCCTCTTGGGGCGATTTCCCCATGCTGTAGTTGAGAACATCCTTTGCGGCCTGCACCGCCACGGGCGCGTTCTCCGCGATCTCCTGCGCCATCTTCTCCGCGGCCCCAAAGAGTTCCTCCCGGCTCAAAAAGACCTCGTTGACCAGCAGGATCTCCTTTGCACGCGCGGCGCCGATAGACTTTGCCGTGAATGCCAGTTCTCTGGTGATCCCCTGCCCCACGATCCGAGGGAGGCGCTGCAATACCCCCACATCGGCCACAAAGCCGACCGCGGCCTCCTTTAAACAGAAGCTGGCATCGGCACTGCATAGCCGGATGTCGCAGGCCGCGGCCATGTTGAGCCCCGCGCCGATGCAATGGCCGTGGATCGCGGCGATCACCGGCTTTCGGCATTCCGAAATGCAGCTCATGGTCCGCTGAAGCGCTTCGATCCTGGTGATCAGACGCCATTTGACCCCGCCCTTCTGCTTTTCCATCAGCTCCGGGATCTCCTTAGCCATGGAGAGCAGATCGATGCCGGCACAGAATGCCTCGCCCTTTCCGGCAAGGATCACCGCACGGATTTCGGGGTCATTGTCCAGATCCTCGAAGATGGCCGGGGAATCCTTCCATGCCGGCGGGTTCATCGCGTTCTTCTTTTGGGGCCGGTTGAGATAGACCCAGGCGATTGGCGGCTTTTTTTCAACAAGATAGAAGGTTTCAGATGTCATGGATTTTTTCTCCCCTGCGGGTTGGCGGTCTCCTCCGGCGTCTCTTCCTCTTTGACGCTGCTACACTCTTCTTTATGGCACAGAGGATGCCGGTTTTCAAGAGAGTGGTTTTCAAAAAGAGCAATTTTCAGAATCGGAGAGAAAAGATTTAAAAGCCGCGAGGAATCTTCTTGAAATGCCCCGGGAATTGGGATATGGCTTTAACGATGAACGCAAACCTACTGCCGGGAGGCCCCAGATGATCTCTTCGATGCTGCACCTGATGCTTCACTTTACGGTTCCGGGGCTGGCCGCGTGGTGGGGTTTTCGGGATCGATGGCCCCGGGCATGGCTGATCATGATCTGCACCATGATCGTGGATCTGGATCATCTGCTGGCCGATCCGATCTTCGATCCGAACCGGTGCAGCATCGGCTTTCATCCGCTGCATACGGTTTTTGCCATCCTTATTTATATTGGGATGACCGCGGCCCGGCCAACCCGGCTGATCGGTCTGGGGCTTTTGATCCATATGGGGCTGGATGGGCTGGACTGCATCGGGATTCCCTGATGGTATGCTTCGGTGGAGCGGGGGACATTTCTCGAAAAATAGATAAAGAAGCGGATCGATATCTTCAGGATTTTAAACTTTTTTAAAGAGGTGCGACTCGGTTTTGGTTTAAAAGATTTCAGCGGTTTGATACTAAAGATGAGGGGGGGGTACTACTAAGACGTTGATAAGGCCGATAAGTTTTTTTGTAGCCATTTAGAAGGTATGGAAATGACCAAAACCGAGTCGTTATCTTTATAGTATGCCATATTTGTGCCAACAGATCATTTTTTTTATTTCCAAGTAATTCAGGATGGTTATCGTTTTCATACAGAATCTCCTGGTGTCGGAGATGTCTCTGTTTATAATAAAACCATAATCTTTGTCTGGTTTTGTCATACAAGGGCTGAGAAACCTTTACCAAAACCGAGTCGCTTCTCTTTTCAAATCGTGAAGTCATCGATCTGCTTGCCCCCGCTCCTGATGAATGATATGTGAAAATGACAGGATTCCCATTCAGCAACAGCTCGACCGGTTTCTTCAGGTGAATCGGACGGGCCCGAAAAATCATCTCAACCGTTCTTTCAACCGTCTCTCCTCGGCCCCTTCCTCCCCGGCCTCCAGCTCCGCCTTTAAGCTCTCCTCCTCCTGCTTTGCATAGACAATGGGCCCGAGATCCGGATACTCCTCAACGGCCTGCTCCAAGGTGTAGCGATCCTTATGAGAAATTATTACTTGACATTTGCGCCAAGTTGGGACATATCTACCTAATCCGGGGAGGCTGCCCTCTTCGGCTATAATTCCTTTAAATCGAAGCTTTGACAATCATTTTATAAGAGGAAAAATTGAGAGGGAGACAGATGAAAAAAGTTTTAATGCTGTTTTTGGTTGTTTTTTTTCCATATCAGGTATTTGCTGAGACAGGTGATACCGTATCATTGGCGGCAGGACTTACTGTTGAACCCTATATCATTGAATCCAAAGATGCTGGATTTGAGGCGGATATTGTCAGAGAGATTTTTGTCATGGAAGGTTATGATAAAGTTGAATTTGTTTATCAACCACTAATGCGAACAAAGCTTTCTTTTAAAAATGGAACGGTTGATGGCGTCATGACGATCAAAAAGAACTATCCTGAAGTCCAAAATGCATTTATATCTGAGGAATATATCTCTTATCATAATGTTGCGGTCACACTTCAATCCCAAAATTTTAAGATTGATTCGGTCGCAGATTTGAAAGATAAAAGAGTTGAAGGCTTTCAGCAAGCACGATTCGCATTAGGGGAGGACTTTGCATCGATGGCTGCAAACAATCTGAAATATACGGAGATCGCAGATCAGAGAAGTCAGATCGGCAAGTTATTCGCGAAGCGAACCGATGTAATTGTATTGGACAGTCGTATTTTTAAATATTATCTCAATCAGTTGAAAGCGTTTCCGAAGAAGATGATGGAAAGAAAATTATTCGAAGAACCGGTTACTTTTCATAACATATTTGAATCAAGCAACTATCGGATGGCATTTAAAGATGAAAAAAAGCGAGATGCTTTCAACAGCGGGCTTAAAAAACTTCGGGAATCCGGTCGTTATAAAGAGATTATCGACACTTATGTAAAAGAATGATAATCGCACCGCCGCCTCTTTCACTTTGTTCAGCAACCGTGCCCGATTAAAGGGCTTCTGCAGGATCTCATAGGTGTGATTGGAGAAGATCTTCGACAGCAGCCCCCGGCTGTATCCGGTCATGAATACCACCGGAAGATCCGGATGGAGCGCCTCGATTCGCTCGTATATCAGATGCCCCCCGGCCTTGGGCAGAACCACATCCAGCAGGGCCAGGTCGATCTCATCGCCCCTTTTTTCGATGATCTCAATGGCAGCCTCCCCGTCTGCAGCCTGAATCACCTGGTATCCGGCACTTGTCAGAATCAGGTGCGCCAATTCCCGAACATTATCCTCATCTTCGGCCAGAAGAATGGTTTCTTTGGGGCAGATGCCCCAGATAGATCAGATTGTTCGGGTTCTGCAATTACGGCGTCCTCCCGGTCGGGCTTGGTTCTAACTTGGTCCACTTCGCCAGGGGGATTGAAAAAGCTTCTCCTTGAATATGGCTTACATTACAGCCAATTAACCATTTCGATCACAAATGATTATGGGCAACTGGGCGAAGTTAGAACCAAGCCCATTCATGATGATGACGGAACCCTGCTCTTCACTGCCGATCTTGAGCTGGACCGGCTCAATATCTTCGATCAGACCGGAATGATCAACCCCAATTTCACCATGAACCTGTGGGATATTGAAGCGTCCGATGAATACATCGCCGGAAGCTCCCCGATCATTGATTCTTTTATCAATGCGACCGAAGGGGCATGGCAGATGACTTCCCAGTTCGCCAGGGAAGACATTTCCAGCATCATCGAGACCGGACAGAACGCAGAGTTCTCCTATTCCGGTACCACTGCACCAGTTCCGGAGCCTGCAACCATTATCCTTCTGGGTACCGGACTGGCCGGACTGGCGCTGTATCGCAGAAAACGAATGAACTCGTAACCATCTCCGGTCAGATGGCCGGATAGACGGATAAGATAAACAAATGCGGGATTTCCCCTGACGGGGGGTCCCGCTTTTTTGTTTCTGTACCCTGCAGTTATGGGGGTCAAAGATCGGTTCAAATCCGCAGGCCAGGTGGTAGCCCCCGGAAAAGCCTGTATCGCATTTTCTCCCCGGCATCCGGACACAAAGAAGTATCCAGCATGGCTTTCCCAGGGGATCGAAAAGATGCGGAAATCAGGAAGGCTCGGGGTCGAGTCCCCCTGTCTTAACGATTCGCCTCCAACATCTCCCGGATATGTCTTTGTATTGCCTCCAACTCGTGACCCAATGTGCCGGATGGCGGATTGGCTTCAAATTCCCAGAAAAGCTTCATCCTAACATTATCGGAGAGAGCCACAAGCATGGATTTGACTTCTCCGAGAAGTCGCTGCATCTCTTCCAGTCTTTTACGGTCTTCAGGTTCCATAGAACCCCTCCTTATTTTTAAGGTCGAGTATTTTATCCATGCACTTTTCCTGCAGTTTCCATATAGGTTATAGCACGGTATTGAATTTGACGACAAATGATATCTGCATTGCCATTGCCGTCCCTATCTGCTACGGTTTCCAGTTTTTTACAAAGGTTGGCATTATAAACTCCCATCGGCCCACAAGAATATATTTTGGATTTCTGCTTTTTTTTGATATCATAAGCAGATCATGCAGGATTCGATCATATTATAATATTCTAAAATGAAAGAAAAAGTAAAAAACAAGGGTGGAATAAGGGTAAAAAAATTGAAAAGTAGAATCGATGTTCTTCCCATCCCGGTCTGGGAAGAGGATCTTTCCCTTGTGGCCGGCAGATTCCAGACGCTTCGGGATTCGGGTGTAGAAGATCTTCGGGCATATCTGGAGGAGCATCCGGAGGAGACCCGGAACCTGGCCTCTCTGGTGTGCATCATCGATATCAACCCTGCCAGCCTGGAGTATTTCAATGTAAAGAAGAAAGAGGATCTGCTGGGGAGCCTGGAGAAGTACCTTATCGAGGATTCCTATGCGGTCTTACAGGATGAGATGGTTGCGCTGTTCGAGGGGAAAACCCGGTTTTCGGCCGAGATTGCGATCCATCCCCCTGTCATCGAGGAGAGACGGGTGGTGTCGTTCCATCTGGCCATAGCAGCCGGCTTTGAAAAGAGCTTGGAGCGGGTGATAGTCTCTTTCATCGATATCACCGAAAGAATAGAGGCAGAAGAAAAACGCTTCCAAAGCGAACAGAAGTTCCGGCTGATGGCCGATGGTCTGCCGCACATGATATGGGTGGTTGACGCTGCCGGAAATCAGAAATTTGTCAATCTGACCTACTGCCATTTTTTCGGCGTCACCGTAGATCAGGTCTTGAACCAGAGATGGCGGCCCCTGGTTCATCCGGATGACGCTGCCGCATATACCGGCAAGTTTGACTCCTGTGTCCGGGAGAAAAAGTCATTTCACGCAGTATGCCGGGTCCGGCGGGCCGATGGCCAGTGGCGCTGGATCGAATCCTATGGTCAGCCCAGATTCTCTCCGGAAGGAGACTTTCTCGGGATTGTGGGGACCAGCCCCGATATTACAGATCGGAAAGAGGGTGAAATCAAGCTTCAGCGATATCGGAGTGACCTGAAAGCTCGTGTCGCCCTGAGAACCGAAGAACTTCAGCGCCGGGCCCATCAGCTTGCCCACCTCTCCTCGGAACTGATCCTGGCCGAACAGCGGGAGCGCCGGCGGATGGCCACGGTTATCCATGACAACCTGCAGCAGATCATGACAGCGACTCGTTTCCGAATGGAAAAGCTCTGCAGTCGTGCCGGATTGGAATTAAAATCCGAGATCGAACAGATCAAGAAGATGATCGACGAGATGATCTCGATCTCAAGATCACTTACATCGGATCTCTCGCCGCCGGTACTCAATGAGTCCGGCCTGATCCCCGGGCTGGAATGGCTCTCCCGCAGGGTGAAGGAACAGTATGGGCTGACGGTTGAATTCAGATCCGATACAGAAAATCTCGGTGAGCCGGAGGATATCCGGTTTCTTCTCTTTCAATCGGTGCAGGAACTGCTGATCAATGCGGCAAAGCATTCAGATGTTTCAAAGGCCGATGTCGATTTGAAACGGCTGGATGACGACTGCATTGCCCTTACAGTGAAAGATGGGGGAAAAGGGTTTGATCTGAAGATCGTTGAGAATGCCCCTTCACAGCTCAAAGGCGGGTTCGGGCTGTTCAGTATCCGCGAGCGGCTGGAGCTGATCGGGGGTCGTCTTGAGATCGACAGCGCTCCGGGTGAGGGAGCCCGTTTCACGCTGGTTGCCCCGGTCCGGATTCCAATCCCGGAAGAGACCGTGCCGAAAGACCCGTCCGAAGAGACCGATATCTTTGCATCGGCTCCAGCCGGCGCAAAGAATGAGGAGGCAAAAACCATTCGGATTCTGCTGGCCGACGATCATTCAATGTTCCGTGAAGGACTCTCCATGCTGCTGGAGGGGCATGAAGGTCTGGAGGTCATCGGTGAGGCCGTCAATGGTGAGGAGGCCGTTGAAATGGCCCGGCAGTTGAACCCGGATGTGATCCTGATGGACTACTCCATGCCGAAAATGGATGGATTGGAAGCCACCCGGATCATCCATTCGGAGATGCCCCATATCCGGATCATCGGCCTTTCCATGTATGAAGAGAGCGACCGCGCCCAAGAGATGCGACAGGCCGGTGCAACTGCATATGCGAGCAAGGTCGGCCCATCCGATACCCTTCTTTCCACGATCCTGAATATTCCGGTAGAAAAATAGAAATGAAAGGAGAAGGGGAGGAGATATCGAAATGACCGATTTTCATGTGCAGGCTCCGGATGCCGTTCTGGAGGAGCTGAAGAGCAGCAGAGATGGCCTCGATTCCGATGGAGCGGCCGGCCGTCTGGAAGAGGTGGGGCCGAACCGGCTGCCCCAATCTTCCGGGGAAGGCCCCATTGTGCGTTTTTTGAAACAGTTCAACAATCCCCTGATCTACATTCTTCTGGCAGCCTCGGTGGTTACCGCGGTTCGGCAGTACTGGGTGGACACCGGCGTGATTCTGGGGGTGGTGATCATCAATACCATCATCGGATTCATCCAGGAGGGGAAGGCGGAAAAGGCGATGGAGAGCATCCGGGAGATGCTCTCTCTGGATGCCCATGTTCTGCGGGACCGAGACTGGACCGAGATCGATGCTGACCAGCTTGTGCCCGGCGATATAGTCCGTCTGAAATCCGGGGATCGGGTGCCGGCCGATCTGCGGCTTCTGGAGGCGAAAAATCTGCGGATTGAAGAATCCGCGCTGACCGGAGAATCGGAGCCGGCAGCCAAACAGGTCGAGCCGGTCCATGCTGATGCGGTCATCGGAGATCGGTACTCCATGGCCTATTCCGGAACTATGGTGGCCGCAGGACGGGGAAAAGGGGTGGTTGCCGCCACCGGGACCGAGACCGAACTGGGGAAGATCAACAAAGAGATCGAGGAGGTGGAGACCCTCGAGACCCCCCTCACCCGGCAGATGAAGCGCTTTGGCAAGTTCCTGTCGATCATCATCGTGGGGATGGCGCTTCTGCTGGGGCTGATCGGCCGATTCATCAAAGATATGGGGCTGGATGAGGTCTTTCTCTCCTCCATCGCATTTGCCGTTGCCGCCATTCCCGAAGGGCTCCCGGCCATTCTCACCATCACAATGGCCCTCGGGGTCCGGCGCATGGCCGGCCGCAACGCGATTGTCCGGAAACTGACGGCTGTGGAGACCCTCGGCTCGGTCACGGTGATCTGCTCCGACAAGACCGGAACCCTCACCCGCAACGAGATGGCCGTGCGCCATATCGTCACCGGTACAGGCCGGTATGAAGTATCCGGAACCGGGTATACTCCCGAGGGGAAGATCACCGCAGATGATCAGGAGGTCTCTCTCCAAAATAAAAAGGATAAAAAGGGCCGGAAGGATCTGCACACCCTGGTGGAGATCATGAGCCTCTGCAACGACACCACTGTCCGGGAGGAGGAGGGCCGCTGGAAACTCGATGGCGAGCCTACCGAAGGCGCACTGGTCGCGCTGGCCGGCAAGGCCGGCTTTGACAGTTCCGGGTATGAACGGATCGATGAGATCCCCTTTGAATCGGAAAACAAGTTCATGGCCACATTGAACCAGGCTCCGGAAGGGGGGCGGCGAATCCTGCTCAAGGGCGCGCCGGATCGTCTGCTGGAGATGTGCGATTCACAGCTCGGGGCCGAAGATGAGCCGGAGCCTCTGGACCGCTCCTTCTGGGAGGAGGTGCGGGAGAGATTGAGCCGGCAGGGGCTCCGGGTTCTGGCCGCGGCCGTGCGGAATGTGCCGGAGGAGAAGGAATCGATTCTAAAAGAGGATCTGCATGAGGAGATGGTATTTGCCGGCATGGTCGGCATTATCGATCCGCCCCGGCCCGAAGCGATCGAGGCGATCAAGACCTGCCACAGGGCCGGGATTCGGGTGGTCATGATCACCGGAGATCACGCGGGCACTGCCGCGGCCATCGGCCGGGAGATGGGGCTGGAGAATATGGAACATGGACTGACCGGCGCTGATCTGGAAGCCGCATCAGATGAAGATCTCAAAGAGATGGTTCAAAAGACCCGGATCTTTGCCCGAACCAGCCCCCAGCACAAGCTGCGTCTGGTCAAAGCCTTTCAGGCCAATGGCGATGTGGTCGCGATGACCGGAGACGGGGTGAATGATGCCCCCTCTCTCAAGCGGGCCGATGTGGGCGTGGCCATGGGGATCAAAGGAACCGAAGCCGCCAAAGAGGCCGCGAAAATCGTTCTGACGGACGACAATTTCAACTCCATAGGCCAGGCAGTGGAAGAGGGGCGCACCATCTACGACAACATGCGCAAGGCGATCCTCTTCATTCTGCCGACCAACGGCGCGGAGGCGCTTACCATTCTGGTCGCGATCCTCTTCGGCATGACCATGCCCCTGACGCCGGTACAGATTCTCTGGGTCAACATGGTCACGGCCGTGACACTGGCCATGGCACTGGCCTTTGAAGCTTCGGAACCGAACATCATGGAACGGCCTCCCCGGAAGCCCGGGACCCCGATTCTGGGAAGGACGATGCTTCTCCATATCACCTTTGTCTCTCTGCTGATCGGCGCGGCCACGCTGGGGGTTTTCCTGTTCGGAAGACAAGATGAGATGTCTCTGCCTGTTGCCCGAACCCTGGCATTGAACACGCTGGTCATGGGCGAGCTGTTCTATCTCTTCAACAGCAGGTATCTTCATGGAACCAACCTGAAACCGGGCCGCCTCTTTTCCAACTCGGCCGCGTGGATCTCCGCGGGAGCCCTGCTGGGGTTTCAGGCCATCTTCATCTATGTCCCCTTCATGAACACCCTCTTCGAGGCTGCACCCCTCTCCCCGATCCACTGGCTGATCTCCCTGGGGATCGGGCTGGGAATCTTTCTGATCGTCGAGGGAGAGAAGGTCCTGATCGGCTTGATCGGCCGGAAGGGTTCAGCAGATCATGGCCGGAAAAGAGAAGATATCCGCTCGATCATCCAAGCGGCCAAATCGGTTCATGAGGCCCTGGGGGAGGGATTGCCGGAAGGGGCCTACAGAGATGCGCTGGAAAAAGAATTTCAAAGCCGGGACATCCCCTGCAGAAAAGAGCGGGAAGTGCCGATTCTCTACCGGGGATCTGAGCTGGAAACCCAGTACAGGGCTGATTTTCTCTGCTTCGGCAGCATCATCGTCGATCTGAAATTCCGGGAAGATCTTTCAGGCCGGAAGATCGCTCCAGAGGCCAATTGTCTCCGGGCCACAGGATACCCCAAGGCTTTGCTGGTCGATTTCGGGGGCCGGAAATTGAAATATAAGAAACTGATCTTTGACTGATCTTTTTTTACTGGGGAAAAATGGCCGAAGGGGAAATCCTTCGGCCTTTTTCCCTATACAAAATCGAAAATGATCAGGCAGATACCGGCAACTGCGCAGATAATTCCCCCGATCATCATCCATTTCATCCCGGATTGGGCGCTCTCCATAAGTTCCTCTTCAGACTTTGCGCTGATGATGAACCGGCCCTCTCCCGCGGGATGCCGGATGGAAAGCTCGCCGTCCGCATCTGTAAGTTCTCCGAGCACATAGAGATCCCGCCCCGGGAGAATGGCCTCTTCTTCAAAGGCATAGCCGAGGGTTCGGTGCCGATCATCATCAAAGCCAAAGGGAACATCAAAGGAAAAGTGGCCCATTTGAATCTTGCCGCCAGTATCGGCATGGGGCTCGAATCTGTTGATAATGGTTGTCGGGACAAATTCGGCCCTTCCGGGGTTTATCTTGATCTGTCCGGTTCCGTCATCCACATGAAAGGGGACCGATCGGGAGTTGCTGGAAAGGGTTTCAGTGGATGTGCGGGTCTTGCGCACCTCTTTCTCATCGTTGTCCGTCTCATAATAGGTCTCCTCATACTTGCGCTTTACCCGCATGGAATAGTAGACGCACTCTTCCTCTGCGATCTCCGATCGGATCGGATCGCTGCAGACCACTTTCCCCTTTACCTCTGTGGCATACTGCAGATGCCCTTCTCCGACCCCTTCCTCCATTGAATCGGCAAGGGATTTGAGAAACTGCACCGTTGCGGTCTCGGTGGAGGTCATCTCCTCCACCTTCTTTTTCCGGGACTGGGAACCGTAAAACAGCCCCCCTGCAACAACAATCAGTATGATTCCTGCAATCCACATGGCAAACCTCCTCTTTTTTTGGTGTGAATGTTCGGTCTTTCTGACGTGCGTTATGCTGCTTCACAAAATGGGCGGAGTACCTGCCTTAGAAAACAATGGTCTGTATGGTCCTCAGCTTTTATATCTTTCCATCCAGAACCTGCCGCACCACCTCGGCAAACGCCTTCCGGGAAATCGGCTTCATCAGATAGCCGATCCCAAGCCGGGCCGCCTTCCTGGGGTCCATCCGATCGCTGTAGCCGGTGCAGAGAAGGATCTTCATGTCGGGGCGGATCTTTCTGACCTTCTGAACCAGGATATCACCGGTCATCTCCGGCATGGTCATGTCGGTGATCAGCAGATCGAAGTCATGGGGCGCTTCGGAGAAAGCTGCAAAAGCCTTGGAGGGTTCCGTATAGGCCGCCACCTCATATCCGAGCATTATCAGCCGGTACCGGCCGATTTCAACGATGGGCCGCTCGTCATCCACGAACAGTATCCGCTCCCTGCCCCGGGGAAACGCGGCGACCGCAGCCAAATTCTCGGGGGGCTTTTCCGGTGCTGCCGGGAGAAAAACATGGAAATCGGTTCCTCTGCCGGGAATTGAGTTGACATGGATTCCCCCGCCATGTCCATTGACGATGCCGTGGACCACGGCCAGCCCCATGCCGGAGCCGGTTCCGATCTCTTTTGTGGTAAAGTAGGGATCGAAAATCCGCCCAAGGTTCTCCTGCGGAATACCAGAGCCGGTATCGGACAGGATGAGACGGACATAATGGCCGGCCCGAAGATCTAAGGGCAACGTCTCTTCCCGGATTTCCCGGTCCGGCTTCACCTGAACTTCATTGAGGGTAACCTGCAGCTCGCCCCCTTTCTCCTGCATGGCATGGATCGCATTGGTTCCCATATTGATGATCAACTGGTGGAGCTGAGCCGCATCCGCTTTTATGGGCGGGCAATGGGCAGCAATCGCCTCAAGGATCTCGATATTGACCGGTATCAGAGGCCGGAGCAACTTCATCGCATCCGACAGAACCGTGCGCATATCGCAAATTGTCCGTTCTCCTTCCTCCATCTTGTGGCTGAACCGGATGAGCTGTTTCACCACATCCCTTGCCCGAAGAGTGGTCATTTCAATCTGGCGGAGATTGAACAGGGACGGGTGGTCATCGGAAAGTTCATCCATTCCCAGTTCCGCATTCCCGAGGATGATCCCGAGCATGTTGTTGAACTCGTGTGCGATTCCACCGGCCATGGTTCCCATCGCCTCCATCTTCTGCATGTGGCGGATCTGGTTCTCCAGCTTCTCCTGCCGCTCCAGAGCCCGCTTCTCCCTGGTGATGTCTTCGATGGTGAAGCCGATATGGCCCGGCTTTACCGGAAAGCCCGCGATCCTCAGCCAGATGTCCAGATCGGACAAGTAGCTCTCCCGCAGGATCGATTCGCCCTTTCGGTCGATGCGGTAAAAGATGTCGAACCATTCCGGATCGAGGTTCGGCAGTAACCGGGTTGCCCGCTTCCCCAGAACCTGATGTGCCCCAAATCCCGTGATCCGCTCATATGCGGGGTTGATCTCAAGCGAAATCAGATCCTGAGCCGCACCGTTTTCATCATAGAGAACCCGGCAGAGGACAAAACCGTTGATCATTTTATTGAAGAGAAACCGATATCTCTCCTCGCTTTCCCGGAGGGCCAGCTCGGTTCGCTTCAGTTCGGTGATATCGAGGATGCTGACCAGCACCCGCGCATAGCTCTTCTCATATCCCTGCGCCACAGACCATCGAAGCTGGATGTGCAGAATATCGCCGTCAAGGGTCTGGTGTCTCTTCTCCTCCACCAGGAGGGTTTCTCCTTCGGCAATCGCTACCAGCGCATGGATAAAGCCCCGGTAGGATTCTTCGATAAATACCTTCGAGATCCCGGACAGGAGTTCGGATTTACTTTTGGCCCGGTAGATCCGCAATGTCGCCTGATTCAAGTCGATGATCCGCACCTGGCGGGCAAGTTCCTTTACCTGTTCCGGCCTTTTCTCAAAATAGCCCCGGATGTCTGTAACCCCTTCTTTTTTCAGCCGGTCCAGGTGCGCTTTTAAGGCTGAAAAATCCTGTTCCCAGAGGGAGACCGGAGATTCCTCGAAGAACTGCCGGTATTTCCGCTCGCTCTCTTTCAGAGCCTGTTCGACACGGCTCTTTTCGGCCATTGCCCTGAGTTCTCTTTTCAGTTGTTCGTTCTCTGCCTTCAGCGCCTCACGGGTCGGATCTTTTTTCATGGGGTGACTTCCGGTTTTTTCATTGGACGGATCTATTTTGAAATTGCCCTTTTCCGGGGAAACAGGGCATTATGGATCTAAAGGAGAAAGGTAGCATAATTCCCGGCTGATTGGGAGGAAAAAAAGGATCTTTGGGTTGCATAATCCCCGGTTCACCGTTATGATCGCATCAGAAGTCAATATGTCTCACAGCTTCTCGACTACGACTCCCGGGAGATCCGCAGCTCCCGGTTCGGGATGAAACTCTGGATGCTCATCACATTTATATTATGGCACGAAAAAATGATCGAAGGAAAATAGGCTGCGGCGTAAAGGCCCTGATTGCAGGAGTTCTCCTTCTGCTGATCTTCATCGTCGCGGGGGTCTGGCTATATTACCATTCCCGGGAGCTGAGCGATGTGGTAAAGATGAAATTTGCCGGGAAGAAATGGGAGCTGCCCGCGCGGATCTACGCGCGGCCTCTGGAACTCTATCCGGGAATGGCGATCTCCCCCCAAGGACTGGCTCAGGAATTCGACCTGATGCGGTACCGGCAGGTGGAGGCACTCGACGGCCCGGGGAGCTATTCGGTTGAAGAGAATCAGTTTATCCTCTTCTCCCGCTCCTTCACCTTTGAAGATGGCTCAGAGCCGGCAAAAAAGCTCCGGCTGAAGATCGAAAATGGCCGGATGCAGGAGATCACCGATGTGGAGACCGGCAAGGCATCGGACGGTCTCCGGCTTGACCCGGCCCGGATAGCCAGCATCTATCCCACCCATCAGGAGGACCGGATTCTGGTGAAGCTCAAAGAAGCCTCTCCCCTGGTGATTCAGACCCTGATCGCGGTGGAGGACCGAAGCTTCTACCGTCATCACGGCATCGCGCCCCTGTCGATCCTGCGGGCCCTGATTGCCAATATCAGAAGCCTGCGAAAGGCCCAGGGGGGAAGCACCCTGACCCAGCAGCTCGTGAAGAACTTTTTCCTCACCCGGGAGCGGACATTCAAGCGGAAGTTCGACGAGATGATCATGGCCATGATTCTGGAGTCCCGATATGA
This sequence comes from Desulfobacteraceae bacterium, assembly GCA_011390345.1. Taxonomy (GTDB): domain Bacteria; phylum Desulfobacterota; class Desulfobacteria; order Desulfobacterales; family JAABSP01; genus JAABSP01. Next base: position 38,163 of record JAABSP010000035.1, on the reverse strand, counting down.
CAAGGATGAGATTCTGGAAGCCTATCTCAACGAGGTCTATCTGGGGCAGCATGGCAGCCGGGCCATTCACGGCTTCGGCCTTGCCAGCCACTTCTATTTCGGAAGGCCCCTGGAGGATCTGCGGCCCAGAGAGGTCGCGCTGCTGGTCGCCATACTCAAGGGTCCCTCCTTTTACGACCCGCGCCGGAACCCGGAGCGGGCCAAGGAGAGGCGGGACATGGTCCTCGACATCATGGCCGAGCTGAAGCTGGTCAATGAGGATGAGGCGGCCGCGGAAAAGCAGATGCCCCTTGCGGTGATCGAGATCGAGGCCGGGGGAACCGAGATCTTCCCCGCATTCACCGATCTGGTCAAGCGGCAGCTTTTGAAGGAGTACCGGGAGGAGGATCTGCGCACTGAGGGATTGCGGATCTTCACCAGCTTCGATCCCCAGGCCCAGTTTGCCGTGGAGGGGGCCGTGACCGAAGGGATGGCCGCGCTGGAAGAGCGGCGCAACCTGCCGGATGCGGCCCCGGAGGAGAGGTTGGAGACGGGGGTGATCGTGACAGATACGGCCGCAAACGAGGTGCTGGCCCTGATGGGGGGACGAACCCCGAGATTTCCGGGCTTCAACCGGGCACTGGATGCAAAGCGTCCCATCGGCTCTCTGATCAAGCCCGCGATCTATCTGACTGCCCTCTCCCAGCCCGAAAAATATACCCTGATCACCCCCATCGACGACAGCCGGATGGAGATTGTTGACAAGCATCAGGGGCCCTGGATTCCCAAGAACTACGACCGGCAGTACCACGGCTATGTCCCGCTGTATGAGGCACTGGTTCACTCCTACAACTCGGCCACGGTGCGGCTGGGCATGGGGATGGGCCTGGAAAAGGTCTTTGAGACCCTTAAAAAACTGGGGGTGGAAGAGAAGATCCCCCCCTACCCTTCAACGCTGCTGGGGACCCTGGAACTCTCCCCCCTGGCAGTGGCCCAGATGTATCAGACCCTGGCGGCCGGGGGCTTCTTCTCCCCGGCCCGAGCGATCCGATCCGTCTATACGCCCGATCACAAGCCTCTGCAGCGGTATCCGCTGACCGTGCGTCAGAGTTTCGATCCGGGCCCGGTCTTTCTCATCAACACCAGCCTCCAGGCCGTGGCTGTGGAAGGGACTGCGCGACGGCTGATGGATATTGTAAATCGAGACCTTGCCCCCGCGGGCAAGACCGGTACCACCAACGATCTCAAGGATAGCTGGTTTGCCGGGTTCACCGGAAACCGGCTTGCAACGGTCTGGGTGGGCCGGGATGACAACGGGCCGACCGGACTCACCGGCGCGTCCGGGGCTCTGCGGGTCTGGGGAGAGATCATGAACCGGATCGCGGCAGAACCCCTCTCCCTTCCCCGGCCTCAATCTGTGGAATGGGTGGTGGTAGAGCCCTTTATGGAGGCCAGGACCGAAGCCTTCTGCGCAGGAGCTGTCTCGGTTCCCTTTATCGCCGGCTCCGCGCCCGAGGCCTTCTACTCCTGCCGGCTGGAGCCCGAAACGCCTCCGGCTCCGGATACCGAGCCGGAAAGTGAGGAACGTCCAAGCTCAAAACCGGGAATATTCAACTGGTTAAAGGAGGTTTTTGAATGATTGTCCATCGAAAGAGATTACACTTTCTGCTGGTGCTGTTCTTGACATTCGGCTCTTTCTCCTGCACCAAGGTCTATATCGACCGGGAGGGCAGAACCACGCCCGGACCCGTGACAGAGACCGGAAACCGGGAGATCCCCCGAATCGTGCGCACGCCACCTCCCGGCGGGAAGACGGAAAGGGAGAGGAAATTTCCCTCGACCGCACAGAACGAAGCGCCCCTCATCGAAGAGGAGAGCCTGGAGCCGACCCCTCCCCCCCGGCAGCTCGGGGCCCGGGCCGATATCCGGACCGAAAACCAGAACCCTTACGAGTTCAATAACCTGACGGCCCGGCTCATCAAAAAGGCCCAGGTGCTGATGGAGAACAAGAAGCTGGATCAGGCCTTCGCGACCATGGAACGGGCCCTGCGGATCGACGGAAACAATCCCAAGCTCTGGAGCCTGATGGCCGAGATCCAGCTCCGGCGGGAGAATCCGGGCCAGGCGGTTCATCTGGCCAACAAGTCGAACCTGCTGGCCCAAGGGGATAATATCCTTGAACTCCGAAACTGGCGCATCATCTACGAGGCCCGAAAGAGCATGGAGGATCTCCCCGGCGTAAAAGAGGCCGAACTCCGGGTGCTGGAACTGGAGCAGAAGTAAGATTTCTCTTCCAAATGTAGAAGTAATTCTTGAACTTTTCCGATGGATGAACTACTTTGAGATCAAAGGAACAGGAACAAATGGTCTCCCTTATTCCAAAAAAGGATAACCCTGTAAACAAAAGATGTCATTACTAATTTTTTATGTTCTGGTCGCGCTTCTCTTTTCGTTCTTCTGCTCCATTGCCGAAGCCGTTCTGCTGAGCATTACCCCCCCATTCATCGCCACGCTGGAAAAAAGGGGGAAAGGGGCGGGAAGAACCCTTAAAAAGCTCAAGGACAACATCAACAGGCCCCTGGCCGCGATTTTGACCCTCAACACCGTGGCCCATACCGCTGGCGCGGCCGGGGCCGGGGCAGAGGCTGCTAAAATCTACGGCAGCCAGTATGTGGGCATAATTTCCGCAATTCTGACGCTGCTGATCCTGATCTTTTCCGAGATTATCCCCAAAACCCTGGGAGCCCGCTACTGGAGAGGCCTTGCAGTCCCCATCGCACCGCTGATCCGTATCCTCGTCATCATCCTCTATCCCTTTGTACTCCTCTCTGAATTGCTGACCAAAGGGATGGCCGGCACATCTCCTCTGGGCGGATTCAGCCGGGAGGAGTTTGCCGCGATGGCCGATCTGGGAGCCCAGCAGGGGCACCTGGAGGCCAAGGAGTCCCGCATCCTGAAAAACCTCTTCCGGTTCCGCTCCTCCAAGGTGCGCAACATCATGACCCCCCGGACAGTGGTCTTCGCGCTCCAAGAGAAGATGACGGTGGAGAATTTCATGAATCTTCACCACCAGACCCCCTTCTCCCGCATTCCCATCTACAGCAATGATCGGGATGATATCACCGGCTTCGTACTCAAAGACGAAATCCTGCTGGCCCAGGCCCGGGATCAGAACAACCGGAAGCTGGAGGAATTCAAGCGGGAGATCAAGGCCGTCTCCGGTGATGATTTTCTCTCCCAGCTCTTCGAGTTCCTCCTGGACAACAAGGAGCACATTGCGCTGGTGGTGGACGAGTACGGCGGCATGGAGGGGATCGTCACCCTGGAGGATGTGGTGGAGACCCTCTTCGGCCTGGAGATCGTGGACGAGGCCGACAAGACCGTGGACATGCAGGCATTGGCCAGGACCCTCTGGGAGAAGAGAGCCCGCCGGGTGGGGCTGCTCAAGGAGAACAACAACCACAAGTCGGAGGCAGAGTCCCCCCATGCGTCAGAAGCCCCGGAGGATATCTCAGCAGACAAGCAGGCTCGGGACCCGGCGACCTCCTGAAGCAGAGGGGATTCGACAGCAATCTTTTCAAATCCCCCTTGACAAACTGCAGGCGATCCAATACCCTTCACCCGCGAGGTGCTTTTTAAGCGCTTAATAGGGAATCCCGTTGGAGTCGGGAGCGGTCCCGCCGCTGTGACCGGGGACGAAAGCCGCATTTCATGTCACTGTCCGGAGAAAAACCGGGTGGGAAGGCGCGGTCTTTAGGATGATCCGGAAGCCAGAAGACCTGCCTCGAAAGATGTGATCACATTCCTCTTGAATGGCAAAAGAGAGGAACTCCGTTTCCGCGGATCAAATCTAATACAAGGGTCAAGAAACTGGGTGCAGCCCTTCAGGCGAATCGAAAAGCTTGAAGGGCTTTTTTTATGGATTCGATTTGAGTGCTTTCAAATCATAGGGAAAAGATGGAGGGAAGGGGCATGAGAAGAGGTATCCGGGCAGTTGCCGCAGGTCTTGTATTTTTTTTTCTGGCCGCTCCGATCCTGTGGGCTCAGGCCGAGGTCACCAATCCCCAGAAAAAGACGGGGATTCTGCTGGTGGCATTCGGAACCAGTGTTCCGGAGGCGCAGAAAGCGCTGGACAACATCGACGAAAAGATGCGGGCCGCGTTTCCGGAGATCCCGGTCCGCTGGGCCTATACTTCTTCGATGATCCGCAAAAAGCTGACAAAGGAAGGCAAGACACTCGACTCTCCGGAGACGGCTCTATCCCAAATGATGGAGGAGGGATTCACCCATGTGGCGGTTCAATCCCTGCACATCATCGCAGGCGAGGAGTACCACGAGCTGGTCCGCAATGCCAAGTTCTTCGGCCAGATGGCCGGAGGATTCCGGCGGATAGAAATCGGGCTTCCCCTTCTGGGAGACCACTACGATATGGAAGCGGTTGCAGGGGCCATTATCTCCCGGATTCCCGACAAACGGACCACATCGGAGTCGGTGATCCTCATGGGACACGGCAGCGAACATCCGGCAAATGCGGCCTATCCTGCGTTGATGCACTATCTGCAGCAGAAGGATTTCAATACGTTCGTGGGGACGGTGGATAGCTACCCGACCATCCAGGATATCATCAGAATGCTGGCCCCCAAAGGGGTGCAGCGGGCCTATCTCATGCCTCTGATGGCCGTTGCCGGGGATCATGCCCGAAATGACATGGCCGGCGATGGGCCCGATTCATGGAAAACCATCCTTTCCAAAGCCAACATCGAAGCTGTTCCGGTTCTCCAGGGGCTGGGGGAATATGACGAGATCGTGAACATCTGGATCGATCATCTCCGGGAAGTGGTGAAACGGTTATAGGAGATGGCCGGGATTTTTCGGATACCGCGGCGGAAGACCGCTCTGGAACTGCTCCTTCTGGGGCTGCTGCTGGCGGGGCTGATCGTCCTGTCGGCCGGAATGGGATATATCAAAATCCCTTTTTCCGACACCGCAAGGATCATCGCGGGAAAGGCCGCAGGCGCAGATGGCCAAATCTCCGGCATCGATCCGCTCCATCAGGTGGTGGTGACGGATGTGCGGCTGCCGAGGATTCTGACCGCGGCTGCCGTTGGCGCGGGGCTGTCCATATCAGGGGTGGTCTTCCAGGGGCTTCTGCTCAATCCTCTTGCAGATCCTTACACCCTCGGCGTTTCTGCCGGGGCCGCGTTCGGGGCCGCGGTCGCGCTTCTCTTTGACACTGGCCTGCCCCAGACAGTTGCCGTGCCGCTGTTCGCGTTTATCGGCGGCATCGGAACCCTTGCATTCGTGATCTATCTCTCGTCATCGGCCGGCGGCTTCTCCTCCAATAACCTGATCCTGTCGGGGATCATCGTGGCCTCGATATTGGCTGCCGGCATCAGCTTTTTGAAATATCTGGCCGACGAGCAGGTCTCGGTAATCATCTTCTGGCTCATGGGCAGCTTCACCTCCCGGACATGGACCGACGCGGGGCTGACCGGAATCGCGCTTTTTTTTGGCCTCGGGGTCTTTCTCTTCTTTTCCAGGGATCTCAATCTGATGGCGCTTGGAACGAAGAGCGCAGCATCCCTTGGAGTGGAGACGGGAAAGGTGATGCTGATTCTGCTGCTGACCGCATCCCTGTTGACCGCGGTCTGCGTCTCCGTATCCGGCATCATCGGATTTGTGGGGCTTCTGATTCCGCACATGATGCGGGGGATCACGGGGCCCGACAACCGGCGACTGCTGCCGGTCTGCCTCTTTGCCGGCGCGATCCTGCTGTTGACCGCAGATACCCTGGTGCGGGCCGTCCTTCCGGGGGAGGTTCCCATCGGGGTGCTGACCGCGCTGATCGGCGGCCCCTTTTTCTGCTACATCTTCCGAAGACGCCAGATGGCGCGCACCGGGTTTTAGATGCATGCCCTTTACCGCGCAAAACCTGACGTTCAGCTATGGGGAAAGCCCGGTGATCCGGGATCTCAGCCTATCGCTTTCTCCGGGCCGCTTCTACGGAATATTGGGGCCCAACGGCTGCGGAAAGAGCACGCTGCTCGATCTGCTCTGCGGCCATCTGAAATCAGAGTCGGGGGAGATCCGATATGGGGGAAAGCCGATCGGAAAATGGACCCGGCCGGAGATCGCACGGGAGATGGCCCTTGTGCCCCAGAACTACCATATCAATTTTCCCTTTACGTCAAAGGAGGTGGTGCTAATGGGGCGGTATCCGCACATTCCCCGGTTTTCAAGGCCGTCTGCTCAGGACATGGAAATTGTGGAATCGGTGATGGAAATGACTGAAACGGCCGGATTTTCGGACCGGTACATCTCCGAGTTGAGCGGCGGAGAACGGCAGCGGGTGGTCTTTGCCCGGGCTCTGGCGCAGGATACGCCGGTGCTGATCCTGGACGAAGCAACAGCCAACCTCGACATCAACCATGTGCTTAGCCTGCTCGAGATTGCAGCCCAAGGGGTGGGTAAACAGGGGAAGACGGTGATCTCGGTGATGCAGGAAATCAACTTCGCGGCTCTCTTCTGCGAGGAAATGATCTTTATGAAGGAAGGCACGGTTGCGGCCGCAGGCCCCACGCCTGCGGTTCTTACACCGGAGAATCTACAGCGGATCTATGGCGTGAAAGCCAAAGTTGCCGATGATGATTTTTCCGGGGCGAAACAGGTGACTTTTCGAAGGGGCCAAGGATGCTGATCCAATTCATTGTCGAAAATTTCTATTCATTCAGGGAAGAGACGGTCTTCAACCTGATTGCCGGAGATGAGCCAAGGCATGAGGATCATATCCAGCGTATCACGCAACCGAGCGTCGATCTGTTGAAGGTATCGGCCATCTATGGCGCGAATGCATCGGGCAAGTCGAATCTCATCAACAGCATCGAATTTGCAAGGGATCTGATCCTTTACGGCACAAGGGGCGATGAGACGATCTCCACCCATCCCTTCCGGCTCGATGCCGATGCCGCAGATCGACCCAGCAGGTTCCAGTTCCTCATCTATCATGACGGTCGAATCTTCGATTACGGATTTGCCCTGGACAGCTCCGGAATCCATGAGGAATGGCTTTTTGTCAAATCGAATCGCAATTTCAAGAAGATGTTCGAAAGGATAACCACCAAGAACGGAAAGAACAGATATTCCTTTGGCCCTTCTCTGGTGAGGAGATCATCGAAGAAAAAATTTGACCGTTACAATTTCGAGATGGAAGGGACAAGGGCAAATCAGCTTTTTCTCACGGAGGCATTCAACCGGAATATTCCGGAAATCGTTCCAGTGATGCAGTGGTTCAAATATTCGCTGGTCATCCTGAGCCCCAATTCAAGATATTCCGCCTTGGAACTGCGTGCGGAACAGGATAAAAAATTCAACGGGTATATCTGCGAGCTGCTGAAACTGGCCGATACTGGTATTGAAACGATTTCAACCACAGTCGAAGCTCTGGACATGGATCGGCAGTTTCCCGATATTCCGGCTAACAAGAAACAGCAGATCATCGATAAGCTGAATCAGCTCGATAAATTGGATAAAAAAGGGATCTTGATTTTCGATGGGAGGAATCAATATACAATCTCCAGAAAAGAGGATGGGCAGTCGGTTCTGGTAAAATTAAAAATGTGCCATCGGGGAGCCGAGGATCAATTAATCGATTTCCAGATTGAAGAGGAATCCGAAGGAACCCAGCGGCTGATTCATTTAGCTCCTGCATTTGCCGATTTGTGGGAAAATGAAAAAGTCTACCTTATCGACGAGTTGGACAGAAGACTGCATCCCAATTTGACAATATCATTGATTGAATTATATCTTCAAGGGCACATCAAAAAAGAGAATCGACAACTGATCCTGATAACCCATGAAGCCAACCTGCTGGATCTGCGGCTTTTCCGAAAGGACGAAATCTGGTTTGTGGAAAAGGATAGAGATGGAGCATCTCATCTTTTTTCACTGGCCGAATTCAAGGTTCGGCCGGATCTGGATATACAAAACGGCTATTTGAAGGGGCGGTTTGGCGCAATTCCTTTTCTAGGGAACATGGAAAGGCTTGGCTGGATCGATGAAAAGGAAAATCAAGGCATCTGCTGATGGCGTTGACCCGAAGGCAGCCGAAGGCCGCAGAACCGAAAAGCAGTATTTCGAAATCTTCAACAATCCAAAGGTACAGGTGGTCGTCATTCCTTCGGAGGACAATCGATCCGCGCCCGAATACATTCTCCAAAGGCTCGATGGCTATGCGCTGGAGTATCAGATCGGACAGGAGGACGAACTCTGGCTGATGATCGACACGGATCGATGGGGGGAGCGAAAACTATCCGGAATCACAAAAGAAGCCGGTCAAAAAGGATATTTCATGGCCGTCAGCAACCCCTGCTTTGAAGTCTGGCTCTATCTGCATCTGGATGACGTCAGAACAGCGATCACAGCCTGTAGGGAATTGAAGCAGTTATTGAGAGAAACCATCGGCAGCTATAATTCTTCAAGACTCGATCCGGATGTATTTCGGGATCACATTTCCGAAGCTGTCCAAAGGGCGAAAGCATTGACCCCTGATGCAAGTGAACGATGGCCTGCATCCATTGGAACTCATGTATACAAAGTGGTGGAAAGAATTCTTACCGCGCCGGCAATCTCATCATAGCATGAAGAACCAGACGAACAGAATATACCCTTTAAAACCATTTGCTTTTCTGCTGTTTTTCCTTTGTTTGGGTCTGTCGGTTCTCTGCGGGAATGCAGTTGCATACACCGGTTCCTTCGATATCGAAGGAAAAACCATCACCGACCAGAACGGCCGGAATATCACCGTGGAAAAGCCTTTCTCCCGCATCATATCTCTCTACGGCGCCCACACCGAAAACCTATTTGCGCTGGGGCTGGATACGGAGATCATCGGCGTCACCCCCAACGAGGTCTATCCGCCCGAAGCACTGAAAAAGCCGACCTTCTCCTACAGGGAGGATTTTGAAAAGTTTCTGGCGGCAGGGCCCGATCTGGTGCTGATCCGGCCCATGATCGACCGGGGCTGTTTCCAACTGATAAACCGGCTGGAAAAGAGCGGGATCACTGTCGTCTCTCTGCAGCCCTCCACCGTGGAGGAGATGTTTGTCTACTGGCGGATATTGGGAATTCTGACCGGGAAAGCAGATCGGGCCGCTGAAATGATTGCGGGGTTCGAAAAGGCCGTTGGAGAGATCAAAGCCGTCACAGAAACCATCTCTTTGAAAAAGCGGGTCTATTTCGAGGCGATCCACAGCCGGATGAAGACCTTTTCCCCGGATTCCGTGGCGATCTTCGCGCTGGAGACGGCAGGCGGAATCAATGTGGCAACGGATGCGGAGCCCTCCCGGGGGACAAATATCGCGATCTACGGCAAAGAGCGGATTCTTTCAAAGGGGGAGGCGATCGACGTCTATCTGGCCCAGACAGGAACCATGAACCGGCCAGATCTGGAGACCATCGTAAATGAGCCCGGATTTTCCGCTATCCGAGCCGTTCGGGAGAAGAATATCCATTTCATCGACGAGGTGATCGTCTCCCGGCCCACCCTGCGCCTGATCCGGGGCATCCGGGAGATCCGCGAAATCCTCTATCCGGAGGTCTTCGAATGAAGGGGATCGTGATCGCAGGAACCCACAGCGGCTGCGGAAAGACCACCGTGGCCCTGGGGCTGATGGCCGCGCTGACCCGGCGGGGCATTCGGGTTGCGCCCTTCAAAGTGGGGCCCGACTTCATCGATCCGGGGCATCACACCCGGGTTACCGGAAGAGTGAGCCGAAATCTCGACGGCTGGATGCTGTCAAAGGCATACAATCTTGCATCTCTTGCATCGGTCGCCCGGCAGACCGAAGATGCCGACATCGCGGCCATCGAAGGGGTCATGGGACTCTTTGACGGGTATGAGGGGAAGACCGAGGCCGGTTCCACCGCGCAGATGGCCAAATGGCTGAACCTGCCGGTCCTGCTGGTGGTGGATGCTCGGAGCATGGCCCGAAGCGCCGCTGCCCTGGTTCAGGGGTTTGAACGGTTCGACCCGGATCTGCGATTTGCCGGCGTCATCTTCAACCGGATCGGAAGCCCCCGCCATCTCGAATATCTGCAGGAGGCATTGAGCGGCAATGTGAAGATGCCGATTCTGGGGGGGATCGTGCGGGACCAAAAGATCGAGATTCCCGAACGGCATCTCGGCCTCTTCACTGGGGAGGATCATCCCCTTGGACCGGAAAACGTCAAGGGATTGGCAGATCTGATCGAAGCCCACATTGACATTCCAAACCTTCTCGATCGGGCGGAAACCATCGATCCCGGCTCCGGTTCTCCTGATTTCGGCTCCTGTTCTCCGCCCTCCTCTGTTCCGGCTTCGGTCCCTTCCGGAGAATCACCGGCGCCGGGGGTCAGGATCGGCATCGCCCGAGATAATGCCTTCTGCTTCTACTATCAGGACAACCTCGACCTGCTGGAAAAGGCTGGTGCGCAGCTCGTCTCCTTCTCGCCCATTGCCGGAGATCGGCTTCCGGAAAACCTCGACGGTCTTTATCTCGGCGGCGGCTATCCGGAACTCTACGCGGACCGGCTGGCGCAGAACAGAACGCTCCGGGAGGAGATTTTGCGGAAAAGCCGAAACGGAATGCCGATCTACGGCGAATGCGGCGGATTCATGTTCCTCTGCCGTCAGCTTTATGATGCGGACGGAAAAGTCTATCCCATGACCGGATGCTTTCCCTTCTCCACAAGAATGCTTCCCCGGCTGCGATCGCTCGGATATCGGGACGTCAGGCTCACCCGGGACAGCCTACTAGGAAGGGCGGGCGAGCATATCCGGGGCCATGAGTTCCACTACTCCGAAATCGAAACCGAAATCGAAGATCGCGGCGAGGTGAAGAGGGTCTATGAGATCACGGGCCGCCGCGGGGAATCCACCCGGCCCGAAGGATATTTGAAAAACCGGACTCTGGGCAGCTATGTCCATCTCCATTTCGGGGGCCGGCCAGACGCGGCTTCCGATTTTGTAAATGCCTGCAGAGAATATCGAAACCGGAAGAAAGGTTATAAAAAAAATTGATGAAACCTGAAGATATTGAAAAACTGAGCTTTGAGATCATCGACAAGGAGGCCGGAGACCATCTCTTCATGCCGGACACCTGGTCTGTGGTGCGCCGGATGATCCACACCACGGCCGATTTCGAATACATGGAGACGATCCGGTTTCACCCCTATTACATGACAAAGGCGCTGGAGGCGTTACGCGGGGGAAAGGCGATCATCACCGACACAGACATGGCCCGGGCCGGGCTTCGGAAAAAGGAGCTGGAGCATTTCGGATGCAAGACCCACTGCCTCATCAAGGCGCCGGAGGTGGTCGAGGGGGCCCGGGAAAACGGAACCACACGGGCGGCCGCGGCCGTGGATGCAGCAGCCTCCCTGATGGAGGGGGGCATCTATATCGTCGGCAACGCGCCCACCGCGCTGCTCCGGCTGGTGGAACTGGTTCAAAAGGGCGAGGCCAGCCCCGCGCTCATCATCGGACTGCCGGTCGGCTTTGTCAAAGCCGCGGAATCCAAGGCCGAGCTGTTGGCACTGGATCATCCCTATATCACCAATGTGGGCCGAAAAGGCGGCTCTGCGGTGGCGGCCAGCGTGCTCAATGCCCTGGCCATACTTGCATATGAAGAGGACAAAGAGATATGAAAGAGAAAAGAGGGACATTATACGGCATAGGCGTCGGGCCCGGAGACCCGGGGCTGATTACATTGAAAGCGGTCAATATCCTGAACCGGGTCGATCTGGTCTATGCAGCCGCCTCCACAAAAAATGCATACAGCCTTGCAGTCAATATTGCAAAGCCTCATATCCCGGATGATACACCGGTGATCCATCTGCGATTTCCCATGACCCTGGAAGCCGCTCAAACCCGTAAAGCATGGGCTGAAAATGCACAGGTGATCGTCGCGGCTGTCAAAGCGGGAAAGAATGCGGCCTTTCTCACACTGGGCGATCCCATGACCTACTCCACCTTCGGGTATGTGCTTAAAAACATCCGGGCCATCGCTCCGGATCTGCCGGTGGAGACGGTTCCCGGTATCACCTCCTACCAGGCCTCCGCGGCCCGGCTCAATACGCCGCTCGTGGAGGGGGAGGAATCCCTGCTCATCACATCGGGTGTCAAGGGCGGAGACCGGCTCCGGGCCATGGGGGGAAAGCCGGAGAACGTGGTCTTTTTGAAAGCATATCGGAATGTATCGGATATCTCGTCAGCCCTGGAGGAGGCCGATATGCTCTCCACCAGCGTCGGCATCACTCACTGCGGCCTTCCCGAGGAGGAGATCGTCACCGATATCCGCCAACTGGCCCAGCGGGAGCCGGGATACTGGACACTGATCATCGCAAAGCACCGGAATGGCAAAAACCCATCGGAAGGCTGAGCCCCGGTATCGGGCACTGATCATCTCCCTGGCCATCACCCTGCTGATGCTGCTGTTCGGCGGGGCCGCGATCGAGGAGCTGGGGATTTCCAAGGTCTTCTCGGGCCTGCTGCTCCCCCTGCTGCGGCTGCTGCTCTTCATCGCGATGGGGCTCTTGGCGGGCCAGATCATCGAGGCCGGGGGCTGGACCCGCTCCATCGCGGTCATCGCCCGCCCCCTGTTCCGGTTCAGCCATCTCGGCAACCGGCCAAGCGCGGCATTTACCACGGCCTTCTTCTCCGGCACCGCGGCAAACGCCATGCTGCTGGAGTTCTACGAGGACGGGAAGATCACGAAAAAGGAGCTGTTTTTATCCAACTTCGTCAATCAGTTCCCGGCCTTCTTTCTCCATCTTCCCACCACCACCTTTATCGTGCTGCCCCTCACCGGCTTTGCCGGCGGCCTCTATCTGCTCATCACCTTTGTCGCCGCGCTCATCCGGACCTGCGCCTTTCTCCTCTACGGCCATTTCACCCTTCCGCCGAAGACCGATCCCGGGGATAGCGGCAAAGATGACCAGCCCCGACCGAAAAAACGCCCCCCCTTCAAAGAGATCCTGAAGCAGGTGAAAAACCGATTCCCCGCCAGGTTCACCAGCGTTGCCCTGATGGTGATTCCCATCTACACCTTTGTCTTTCTGATCAATTCCGCAGGCTTTTTCACCTGGGCCCAAAACCGGCTGGCCGATACTGTAGCGCTGCGCTTCATGCCGGTGGAGGCACTTTCCATGGTCGTCATCAGCTTTGCCGCGGAGTTCACCTCGGGCTTTGCGGCCGCGGGTGCGCTGCTGGAGGCCGGAGTCCTCACCACCCGTCAGACCGTCGCGGCCCTGCTCATCGGCAACATCATCGCCTTTCCGGTCCGTGCCATTCGCCACCAGCTTCCCCGCTACATGGGGATCTTCTCTCCCAAAATGGGAACCCAGATCCTGCTGCTGGGGCAGATATTCCGGGTGTCGAGCCTGATCCTGACCGGAATCATCTACTATCTCATCTCCGGCTGATCCCTTATCAAAGAGCCATCCAATATCTAAATTCTGTTCACCCTTGACTAATCATTGTCTTCAATGTAATATTTACCAGTTATCTTTGAGAGGACACCTTCTCATCAAGGGATATACTCTCTTTTCGATGATCTAATTAACTTAATATATTCATGCATTTATCTTTATTGGCCAGTAAAAACGGGAAGTCATGCCTGCGGAAAAAAGAGACGGATGCGAAACCATCTGCCCCGGACATTCCTCGAAAACGATTTATCTCCTTCCTAATAAAGGGAGACATGATTTGAGTTGAATTGAATAGCATTCGATTTTATCAGATGGTACATCAGACACCGGCAACAGAAGAGAGGAACCCATGAACCACAAGATCGAGGTGAAGAATCTGTACAAAATCTTCGGCCATCAGCCCGAAAGGGGGATCAAGATGATCGAGGAGGGCAGGAGCAAAGATGATATAATGCTGGAGACAAAGCTCGGGGTCGGTGTGGCGAATGCCAGCTTCTACGTCAAAGAGGGGGAGATTCTGGTGGTGATGGGCCTCTCCGGAAGCGGAAAATCGACCCTGGTGCGCTGTATCAACCGGCTGATCGATCCCACAGCCGGTCAGGTGATCGTCGACGGCACCGATGTGGTCACCCTGGACGAGGAGGGGCTTCGGAAGTTCCGGCAGAAGCATTTCGGCATGGTCTTTCAAAACTTTGCCCTCTTTCCCCACCGGACCGTGGTTCAGAATGCGGAATACGGCCTGGAGATCCAGGGGATGGATCCGGAGGAACGGAAGGAGAAGGCCATGCAGTCCCTGGAGCAGGTGGGCCTCAAAGGGTGGGAGGACTCCTATCCGTCGCAGCTCTCCGGCGGCATGCAGCAGAGAGTTGGCCTTGCCCGGGCCCTGGCCCTCGATGCCGACATCATGCTGATGGACGAGGCATTCAGCGCGCTGGACCCGCTGATCCGCCGGGATATGCAGGACGAGCTGCTCTCTTTGCAGGATAAAGTTCAGAAGACCATCGTCTTCATCAGCCATGACCTGGATGAGGCCCTGAAGCTGGGGGACCGGATCGTTCTGATGAAGGACGGCTTCATCGTCCAGGAGGGGACGGCCGAGGAGATCCTGACCGCACCGGCCAACGATTATGTGGCCAAATTCGTGGAAGAGGTGGACATGAGCAAGGTCCTGACCGCGGAATCGGTCATGATCAAACCGGTGGCCCAGGCCCACTCCGAGACCGACGGCCCCAGAGCCGCGCTCCGGAAGATGGAACATGCAGGAATCTCCTCCATCTTCGTCCGGAAAGAGAAGAAGCTTTTCGGAATAGTTACAGCCACCGATGCGGCCGAAGCTGCGGAAAGAGGGGAAAGATCTCTGGAGAAGATCATGATTCAAAACTTCCACAGGGTCAGTCCCGACACCTCGGCAAATGATCTCTTTCCGCTGCTGGCGGAGACGAGCTTTCCCCTGGCCGTGGTGGATGAAAATGATCGGCTGAAAGGGGTGATCATCAAGGGCTCGCTTCTGGCCAAGCTTTCCGAGAAACGTCTAAAAGAAAAGGAGCTGATCTAATGGCAGACTTTCGCATACCCATCGGTGATTCCATCGAGGCGACCATCGACTTCTTTGTCGATAACTTCGCATTCATCACCAAGGCATTCGCAGAGGTGACCGAGAACGGCATCGAGATTCTGGTCAGTGTTATGACCTTTTCCCATCCCATCGTCCTGATTCTTCTGATCACCGCTCTGGCCTATTACCTGACCAAAAGCTACGGACTGGGGGTATTTACCCTGCTGGGGCTTCTGCTGATCTGGAACATGGGTCTCTGGGACCCGACCGTGAGCACCCTTGCACTGGTGCTCATCTCCACCCTTTTTGCCATCATTATCGGTGTGCCGCTGGGGATTCTTGCATCCATCAGCACCATTTCCTACAGGATCATCATGCCGATCCTCGATTTCATGCAGACCATGCCGGCATTCGTCTATCTGATCCCGGCCATCCCCTTTTTCGGGCTGGGGCCCGTTGCGGCCATCTTCTCCACGGTGATCTTCTCCATGCCCCCGGCCATCCGGCTCACCTGCCTGGGGATCAAACAGGTTCCGAGTGAGCTGGTGGAGGCCGCGGACGCGTTCGGCAGCAGTAAGGCCCAGAAGCTGTTCAAGCTCCAGCTTCCCATTGCAACCCCCACCATCATGGCGGGGATCAACCAGACCATCATGCTGGCACTGTCAATGGTGGTCATCGCAGCCATGATCGGCGCAAAGGGTCTTGGCGGCGAGGTCTGGAAGGCGATCCAGCGGCTGCAGCCCGGAAGGGGATTCGAGGCCGGCATCGGCATCGTGATCGTAGCCATCATTCTGGACCGAATCATGCAGCGAGTGGGCGGAAAGTCGAAACCCGCCGTTTGATTGTTTGGAGTATTTTCCTATTATCAACCTTTATTGTACGAGAGGAGAGAAACATGAGAAAAGCATTTGGAATTGGATTACTGGTCGCACTATTTTTGCTGACGAATGTTGCAGCAGGCATCTGCGCGGACAAGAAAGAGGTGGAGCTGGCCTATGTGGAATGGTCATCTGAAGTCGCCAGCACCAATGTGGTCAGAGCCGTTCTTCAGGAGCGGATGGGCTATGATGTGGAGATCACCCCGGTGAGCGCGGCTGCGATGTGGCAGGCGGTTTCCTCCGGCGACGTGGACGGACTGGTTGCGGCATGGCTGCCCACCACCCACGGCCACTATCTGGAAAAGGTGAAAGCGGATGTGGTCGATCTGGGGCACAACCTGGAAGGGACCCGCATCGGACTTGTGGTTCCGGAATATGTCACCATCGATTCGATCGACGATCTGAACAAGCATGCCGAGAAGTTCGACGGAAAGATCATCGGCATCGACCCGGGCGCGGGCATCATGTCCACCACCGAAAAGGCGATGGAGGAGTATGGTATGGACAAGATCAAGCTCATGGAGGGTAGTGGTGCCACCATGACCGCAGTCTTAAAGGATCGGATCGGATCCAAGAAGTGGGTAGTGGTGACGGGCTGGACCCCCCACTGGAAGTTCGCGAAATGGGATCTTAAGTATCTCGACGATCCCAAGGAGATCTACGGCGGCACCGAGTACATCTCCACCATCGTCCGCAAGGGTCTCAAAGAGGATATGCCGGAAGTTTACAACTTCCTGGACAACTTCAAGTGGACCGCGGAAGACATGCAGCAGGTGATGGTATGGAATGACGAAGGCGGCGAGCCCTATGACAATGCAAAGCGCTGGATCGAAGAGAACAAAGAGACGGTCGATTCCTGGCTGAAGAAGTAGGCAGGGCTTACATCACCGGTTAAACATTTGTTTTCATGATTTGCGGGGGAGAGCGGCTTGGGCTGTTTTCCCCCGCTGCTTTTCAACATTTTGAAAGATATCCCCCCTTCCCTATCCGCTCTTTTGCACAGCTTTCTTTTTTTTCTGCCGCGGACCAGCTTACTTGAAATAGGGGTTGGAACGTGATAACTGAATATCATGAAAAAACAGCAACCGGTCAAGAATGGTTTGCAGATGTCTCGCTTGTCGGAGGGTTGATGGTCAAAAAAATATTCATGATGTTTATCATCCTATGTGCCGCGCCAATGGCCGTTGCTCAGGAACAACAACCCGAAGTCGCGCTTCGGGATACGGAAACCGTCCGGCTGACGCCCAAAGAACAGGCGTGGCTGAAGGCGCATCCCACGGTCCGCATCCATGCCCCGGACGGATTCCCGCCGGATCTGTTCTGGAAGGACGGCCGGTTTCAGGGGATACTGCGGGAATACGCGGAACTTATCTCCCGGCGCACCGGCATCATCTTTGAATTCGTAAATATTCCGAATGACCAGGCCGATGAAAAATTGAAAACCCGTGAAATCGACGTGCTTTACACATTTGAGATTCCGGAGCGACGGAAGGAGGCTCTTTTCACCGACCCGTTTGTAAAAACAGGATGGGTGATTGTGAGCCGGAGCGATACGCAGTTTTTAGGGTATCTCAGCCGACTGAAAGGGCATACGATTGCTGTGGTAAGAGGGATGCGGATTTATAACCGGATGCTGAAAGACTATCCTGAGATTGAATGGCATATGGTGTCATCGCCTCCGGAGGGGATAAAATCGGTGGCTGCCGGAAAAGCCGATGCCTTCATCAATACCCCGGCAAGCACCGCATATTTCATGAGACAGGAGGTCATTCCCTATCTCAGGATCGATCTGCTGACCGAATATCCGGCGGAACCCCTGATGTACGCTATCCGCAAAGACTGGCCCGAACTGGTCGGCATCATGAACAAAGGCATCGCCGCGATTACCCAGGAGGACAGAAATGCCACTTTTGACAAGTGGATTCCCCTGCAAATTGAACAGGGGCCGGACTGGGCTCTGATCCGGAAATGGGCCGGGGGCGTCAGCGGGGTTCTGCTGCTGATTTTCAGCCTTACGCTCTACTGGAACCGGCGGCTGGCAAGAGAAATACAATACCGCAGACAGACGGAAACCTCTCTGGAGGAAAGCCGGGAAAAATTCCGCCTGGCATTTGAGAACGCCAGCGTCGGAATGTGCCTGATTGCCCCGGACGGACGCTTCATAGAGGTCAATCCCATGATGTCAGCCATCTTCGGATACACAGGGGCCGAGATGGAGCAAATGACGGTCAACGACATCTCACATCCCGATTATCGGACAGTGTCTTCGAAATTTATCGAAAAAGCCGTGTCAGGCGTTGAGTCTAAAGGGACATTTGAAAAACTCTACCTTCATAAAACCGGTAAAATCGTCTGGGGGCAGGTTACCAGTTCACTGGTTCGGGATACCGAAGGCAATCCTCTGTACTTTATTTCCCATGTTCAGGATATCACCGACCGAAAGCGCGCCGAAGAATACCATCGCCGGAATGAAGCCCGGCTAGAAAGTCTTCTGAGGATCTCCCAGTACCGGGCGGACAGCACAAAAGATCTGTTGAATTATGCCCTTGATGAGGCCATCCGGCTGACGGACAGCAAAATCGGATACATCTACTATTACAATGAAGACAGAAGAGAATTCATCCTGAATACCTGGTCGAAAGAGGTCATGGCGGATTGTTCGATTGAAAATCCTCAGACCCGTTATCATCTCGATAAAACCGGCCTGTGGGGCGAGGCCGTAAGGCAGCGGAAGCCCATTATCATCAATGATTTTCAGTCTTCGAATCCTTTGAAAAAAGGCTATCCCGAAGGACACGCGGTTCTCTATAAATACCTTACGGTTCCGGTAATCATCGAGGAGAAAATCGTGGCCGTTGCCGGAGTTGCAAACAGACCTTCCGATTATGACGATTCGGATGCTCGTCAATTGATTCTGCTGATGGATTCCGTATGGAATATTGCGGATCGTAAAAGAGCGGAGGAAGAATTGATAATGGCAAAGGAGGCGGCCGAGGCAGCCACACGCGCCAAGTCTGAATTTCTCGCCAATATGAGCCATGAGATCCGAACCCCCATGAACGTGATTACCGGCATGAGCCGCCTGCTCCTGGAAACGAAGATGCCCGCCGAGCAGGGGGAATACGCGGGCATGATTTTCCATTCCTCTGAAATACTGCTGTCGCTGATTGAGGATATCCTTGACTTTTCTAAAATCGAGGCCGGAAAAATTGAACTGGAACGCATAGATTTTGATCTGAAAAAACTTATTGAAAAAATAACAAATATACTCAGAATAAAGGCCGACGAAAAAGGACTTGTCCTGAGAACCTGTTTTTCGCCTGATGTGCCCCGATTCCTGAAAGGAGACGCAAACCGCCTGCGTCAGATCATCCTCAATCTGGTGAATAATGCCGTCAAATTTACGGAAAAGGGGGAATTGAGCGTATCGGTCGAAACCGGCCCGGCTGAATTTGCCGCGGATAATTCGACCATTGCCCTTGATTTCAGCATAAGCGACACGGGCATCGGCATTCCCGAGGACCGGCTGAAACGCCTGTTTCAACCGTTTTCCCAGGCGGATTCCTCCACCACGAGAAAATACGGCGGCACGGGGCTTGGGTTGACCATCTCAAAATACTTGGTGGAGTTGATGGGCGGACGGATTTCTGTTGAAAGTCAACCCGGAAAGGGCTCGACATTCCGATTCACCGCGCGGTTTGAGAAAGGGGAAAAAATCCCGGAACCTGTTTGTGATGAAAAAATGATGGTCTCAAGATCCGAGCTTGCCGGGTTTCGCGTGCTGCTGGCCGAGGATAACGAGTTCAATCAGAAAATGTTGCTCATCATGTTAAAGAATATGGGAATCAGCGCGGATGTGGTTTCCAGTGGAATCGAGGCCGTTGAGGCCGTCAAGTGCAGGCCATACCATCTGATTCTGATGGATGTTCAGATGCCGGGAATGGACGGCATCGAGGCCGCGCACACGATCCGGGATCCCGGGGCGGGGGCTTTGAACCCGGATGTTTTCATTGCGGCCGTCACCGCCAATGTGACAAAAGAAGATCGTGAAAAATGCTTTGAGGCCGGAATGAACGCTTATCTTTCAAAACCATTTGACCGAAGAGAATTGATATCGGTGATTGAAGAAATAATCAGGGACGAGCCAGCGGCTATGGCTATCATCGAGAACCCATCAGACTCAAGCGCCTGGGCAATTCAACAGAAATCATCTAATGTTGATATTTTTGACAGGGAAGAGTTTTATAACCGGTTCGGTGATGAAAATTTCTGCAATTTCTTTCTCATGCAGTTCCCGATACAATTCTCCGGAGAAATGGAAAAATTAAAAACGGCCCTCGATCAAAACGACGCCGGAAAGATATGTCTATATGGTCATTCCATCAAGGGGATGAGTGCGAATATCTCGGCTGGAAGACTCCGTGACATAGCATATCAAATTGAAATAGCTGGTAAAAACAACGATATAAACCTCGCGGTGCTGCTGACGGAAGACCTTGAGAAGCACTTTGAGGAATTTAAGTCGGCGGTGGATTAGGACATGGATAACCTCTACGAACCGAGGCACTAAAATTGGCATCCTTCATTTTCCAGTTAACAAATTGCCGCATAGGTCTATAAGCTTTGATATGGAAGATCATGCTGCATTTTCAGCAAATAAGAAAGCATTGCGTATATTCATTACTCAACTTTCTGAGGAGTAATTCAAGGTTTAAGCCCACTGGTGTCCGGAAAATTAGCCAAATAAATTCAGTTGCTTATCTTTGTTAAAGTTTTGACTTTTGTAATTGAAGTTTTTAAATAGCTGATTTAGCGACGTTTTTTCAAAAACTGTAATACTTAGGATTTGTAGAATTGTGTAGACCCTATCATCTATTTTGAGCTTTTTCTTGATTATGGCGACCAAAACGTAGACTGAGATAGCGATCCAGATCTGGCTCTTTACAGCATTTTCAGATGTCCCATAAAACGCCTTGATGCGGAGGTGCTGCTTGATCCACTTGAAGAACAATTCTACCTGCCACCGACACCGGTGCAGATCAGCTATTGTCAGGGCAGGCAACGTAAAATTGTTCGTCAGAAAAACAAAAGTTCTTTTTGTGCAGGAATCATGGTATTTTACATGCCTCAGCTTTTCGGGATAATGTAGGGTATGGAGCTTGATTGCCGCCTTGCTTTTGCGAAAATGTGCCCATGGAAAGACGGACAGGCTCAGGTCAATGGTCGATGCATCGAAAGCATAAGCGGTATTATCGAGAACTGCTCCGAAATCTTCATTTGCGTAGAGATTACGGGCAGTGCTGATAAGCGATTGGGCCAAATCAGAATAGATGCGCCAATCCCGCCGCTCGTTAGCATCGGCGAGAGTGCTTCGTGACATCTTGGTACGGATACCCATGTGGTAGAGTTTGTTTTTTTGGGCCCGAAGGCATGCCTCAATATCCCGCAGACTCTCCCGGTATGTGAGCTGTGCAAATGCCATGCAATAAAACTGACTGAGACAGGTAAAGCTTTTTACTCGGCCAGCTCCTTCTGCTCGTCCGCGCGCCAGGCCGACGCCGCGCCCGTGGGGAACCCGGCCACCGGTTCCACGTTGTCCCAGATCCAAAGCATCGGAACCTGCCCCATCAGCTGCAGGGCGATCTCCCGCCGGTCGTCGTCGGATTTGGCCAGCCAGTTGATCCCGGCCTGTTGTTCCAACATGGGGCCGAAAACCTGCCCGAATTTTTCCAGCACCCGGGCCAGGGGCTTGTACTGCTCGAAGGCGTTAAACAGCACCGGCCCCTGCACCCCGCCGGTGAGCGTGTACCACCGGGCGAACTCGGCCACGGCCGCCGTCTTGCCGGACCCGGCGTAGGCGTGGAGCAGCACGACGCCGTGGTCGTCGAAGGCCCGGTCTAGGGCCAGCAGGGTTTCGTCCCGTCCCCAGAACCCGGCGTCGGGCGTGGGCGGCAGGTCGGGGTCCAGATGGCCCCGGGACGGCGTTGCCCGGCTGTCGGACAGGGTGATCTTGAGGGACTTTTCCGCAGTTTGTTCGGGAAACAGGGCGATGGGTCCGGCCTCGTACACCACCGGCACGCACCAGTCCTGAAGCGCCAGGGCGTCGCCGGTGATCTCCCGGATCGGCTTGTCGGACAGAGCCTTGCGGCCCAGGGTCACAGCCTTTCCCAGCGGGTTGCTGGCGATCAGCGACCCGTACAGATCGGCCACGAACTGGGCCGCCGTGACCACATACACATTATACCGCATGGCCACCACCCCGGCCGTGCCCGCATTGACGACCTCCTGGGCCAGGGAGCCGAAGGCCCGGGTCTGGGCATGAGGATCGGTTCCGGCGGCGTCGGAGTTTTCCTCCGGCTTCTCCGGCGCCTCGGCATGGGCCGACCGGCAGGCGTTGAGCACCAGCACCCGCACGCCCATTTCTGCCAGCAGGTTGCCGATGTCCTCGCCGTCCACGAACCGCAGGTTTTCCGGATGATCGGGATTTTCAAAGCAAAGATAGCCGTGTTTACCGGCCCGCTGCCCTTTAGGGTACACTGTAGCCGCCGCATCGAACCGATGGGCGTTGGCGATGCCGATCTCCTCCAACAGCCGCCGCACGGCCTTTTCCCGCTCCTCGTCCTTCTGCTTCATGGCCGCGATCACTTCATCCATTTCCACGAACGCGCCGTGACCGTCGAAATGGACGACGTGGTAGGGATTGCCCGCTTCCCTTGCCCTGCGCAGGGTTTTGCCCAATGCCTCATAGGTGGCCGGCCGCAGCACATCGAGTTGAAACAGATCCCGGTCCGCATCGGCCAACCCCTTGATCAACTGCGACGCCACCGATCGGAACGGCACGTCATTCCGACCGCCCGGACGGCAGATGGCCAGCAGAATGCGGATGGGGCCTTCGCCGTTCTCCACCGGTTTAAATTGCCGGGCCGGCTGATAATTGGAATGAACAAATGCGGCCGCATGAAGGGCAAGGCAGGTATCCGTACCGGTGTCCCGAATCAACTCCCATGGGATCGCCGTGGCTTCCCGAACCTCTGTCTGGACCTCGATTCGGGCATTTGATAAATGATCCTCGAACCTTGCCCATAATTTCGTGCCGTCTTTGCCGGACTCGAAAACCTTTTCAAACAACTCCTTCCCGATCTCCGCCATGCGTTTTTCCACACGCGCCGCAATGGTTGGGGCCGGATCATGCCTATAGAGCGGGTAATCCTCCAGATACCAGCGGATGCTCTCCTGATCCTGCAGGCTGAGGAAAAATTCAAATTCGGAGACGGCCGACTGGCGGAACGTGCCCCCTTTCAAGGAGATTTCGACCTTGTACCGGTTTTCGCCGATGATGTGCTGGGTGAGGCGCAGGGTATGCATGGGCGCCTCCTTTACAATCCCTTGAATTCTTCGAAGGTCAATTCTGCCTGTTTGAGAACGGTTCTTAATGTTCCTTCCGGCATATCCTTCGTATGCATCGAAACATAGGTCTGCCTGCCGTCCGGATGACGCAAAACCACATGAGAACCGGATTGCCGTTTGACCGCAAAGCCAGCTCGCTGCAATTTCGACAGAACCTCACGCGGTTTGTAAGGCATCGTCTTCGATCTCAATGGTGGAGAAAAACATTTCAGAAGGGGAAGGAACAGCCTCATTGTTTTCGATTTTCTCCGCGATCCACAGCCGGATCAAATCCTCGGCCGCTGCCCGTGCGCCCTCGATCCCCAATCCGTGTGTCGTCAACCCCAATGTCGGCACATGGGCGTAATAATACCCCTCCGGAAAACCCGCTTCTGTGATCATTTCAAACAAGATGCCATACCGCATTGCCTTTGCCCCCTTTATGATTTATCGTCATAACGGCTCACGCTGAACACCAGATAATTGTACGGAATCAACGTCCGTTTGTCATCCCCCCTCACAATCTGCCCGGTTCCCGGATGATAGACCCAGTCGGCCCAGTCCCACATGGTCTCCATCATCTCCGGAATCTGCACCGCGATATATGCCCCCTCCGCCAGCCGTGCGCGGGTGGGGATATTGGTGAAATCGAGGCCCATATAGAAATCCTGAACCGGTACATTCTTATTGCGGGAGGCCAGGGACTTTGTCAATCCGACCGCCATACCGGACATCTGCGCGATAGCCGGTTGGGCCGTCTTGGCCAGCTTCATCCCGGCCTTGAAGACATCGGAATTCAAAAAATCGAGGAAGGCTTCATCATCTTCGTTCTTCACATTGACCGTGAAGCATTTGAAGGCCACCCCTTCCGAGCCGACATTCAGCCCGATAAAAATCGGAAACCCAATTATGGCGGCCCTCTGCCGACTCCCCTGTCGAAGTCAATGCCGCTGCCGTTTCCGCATCGCCCATATCCCGCAGAATCCGGGCCGCCTCTTCCGGAGATCGGTCCCCCAGGACCGGGAGTTCTTCAAAAGGGTTGGAGATATCCATATTTACGATTCTTTTCTGTTCAGCGATGATGGAACATCCTTACTGAGTCTAAAAGTAAACTATATTCTCTCGGCTTGCAATGATTTTGGAAGCGGCTCCAGCTCGGCCCATGACCCCCGCCGCAAATCGGACTTGACGAGTATTATTATCGTGCTACACTGAAACCGAGTTGTACAAATTCACCAAGGAGATCTAATCAATGGCGAATCTAACCATCACAGTCGATGATGAGTCCCTGAAAAAAGCCAGGATGCGTGCCCTTGCAGAAGGGACGTCGGTCAATGCCCTGCTGAAAACATATCTGGAATCATATGCAGAACTTCGGAACGAACAGGCGATTGCGGTGCGTGAAATCATACAGATATCAAAGGCTTCCCGATCCAGGCGCGGGAATGTAAAATGGCAGCGGGATGAACTGCATGAAAGGCGCTGATGCAATCCTTTTTTGATACCAATGTCCTTGTCTATCTCTTCGATCAGGATGAACCGCAAAACTTGAAAATTCTAAACCCCTATGTATAGTGAGCAAGTGCCTGCGCCTTTTTCATCCTTCCTCGCTTCGTTCATTCAAGACCTTTAATCTTTCCTGCCCCTCATCCACCTCGCCCCCTTCAAACAGTCTGGCAGTGTCCAGTTGTTCCCTGCAGACCGACTCATCGGAAAAAACCGAATCATAGGCATCCTTCAGAAAACGTGATTCCTCTCGCCTCTCTTCGATCAGTTCCTCAGCAAGGCTGCGGCCGGATGGGATATATTTCCTGACGATTTTCTGGGCTCTCTCAACCGCCTGTTTCAAAGGCACGATTCGAATTTCACCGTAAACCAGCTTCATGATAACTTCGTCACCCGGTTTTATGTCCAGCATCTTCTGATATTCAATCGGGAGGTCTATTCCTCCCGTATCCCCTACCGTCGTTTTGATTTCTTCCATTATTCTGTCCCCACCATTGATGATTTTACCCTCTCTTGTAAATAAAACAATCCCAAAACGCAAGGCTTTTGACAACTTTCTCCTCCACCCGACAAGAAAGCATATGCCAAGAGGAACGGTTGCAGAACATCCATTTGACAGGATCGATAAAGGGGGTTTCCAAAGCGGCCCAAATCGGTTATCATCTCCGCCCATGAAAGTTGAGAGGATCGATAAAGGGGGTTTCCAAAGCGGCCCAAATCGGTTATCATCTCCGCCCATGAAAGTTGAGACAGGCCATAGACCGGTATTGACGGTCGGCGTTCGTGCCCTTGCGGAGCAGATGCTCCGCGAGGGGGATCTCGTCTCCGGGTTTTCGGCCAGACCCCGGCCCATCGACGCGATCCGCGCCCACCAGAAGATCCAGGATGAACGGCCCGAAAACTATACGGCCGAAGTCTCTGTCTCCCACACCATAGAAGAGGAACTGTTCGATCTGAAGATCGGGGGCCGCATCGACGGTCTATTCCCGGCTTCATCAGAGAATCCTCCGATGGTCGAGGAGATCAAGACCACCTTGATGGACCCGTCGCACTTTTCCGCAGATCCCTTCCCGGAAAACCCGATCCACTGGGGGCAGGGGAAGATCTACGCCTATCTCTATCTACTTGCCAACGATCTGGAAGAGATCGGGGTTCAACTGACCTATGCGCATCTGAAGACCGGGGAGATCCGATCCTTTCAAAAATCTTTTCCCATCGAGACACTGGCCGATTTCTTCCATGAGGTGATCGGAAGATATCGCAGATGGGCCGAGATCGCGGTCAACTGGAAGATCGAGCGTGACAGATCCATCAGGGAGCTGGCCTTTCCCTTTCCGGGATACCGGCCCGGACAGCGGGAGATGGCCGTATCGGTCTACCGGACGATCCGGGAGGGGAAACAGCTCATGGTCGGCGCGCCCACCGGCATCGGCAAGACCGCGGCCGCGATATTTCCCGCAGTAAAAGCACTTGGCGAGGAACACATCGATAAGCTCTTTTTTCTGGCGGCCCGAACCACCGGTAAAGGGGCCGCGGAAAAGAGCGCAGCCCATCTGGAGGAGAATGGCCTCCGCTTCCGATGGCTCACCCTGACAGCAAAGGCGCGGATCTGCTTTTCCGTCGATGGCCCCTGCAATGCTGTCTCCTGCCCCTATGCCGTCGGCTACTACGACCGTCTGGATGCGGGGCTTGCAGAACTGCTGGATCTTCCCCGGCTGACCCGGCAGGTCATTGAATCTGTTGCGGAAAAACACCTCCTCTGCCCCTTTGAACTCTCACTGGAGCTGATCCTGTGGGCCGACGGGATCATCTGCGACTACAACTATGCGTTCGACCCAAAAGCCTATCTGCGCAGGATCTTCGACGAAAAGGGGAAATACGGCCTGCTGATCGACGAGGCGCACAACCTGGTGGACCGGTCCCGGGAGATGTTCTCCGCAGAAATCGACAAAGCTTCGGTATTGGCTGCACGGAAATCGCTCCGGGGGAAAAGGGATGCCCTGTACCGGACCCTGGGAAAGATCAATTCCTGGATGCTTCAGGAAAAAAAGGGGTTGGATCGAAAAGAGAAAGAGGACAGGAACGGGAATTGTTTCATTGCCGACAGTCCCAGTCCCCCCGAGGATCTCCTCTCCCTTCTGACGGCATTCACAAAGGCAATGGAGCCCCGGCTGTCAGCATCTGCAGCCGATCCGCCTCCCCAGGCCCTGCTCGATCTCTTTTTTGAGGCCCTTGATTTTCTGCGGGTGGCGCAGGGCTTTGATGAAACCTATGCGCTTCTCTATTCGGCCCCGGAAAAAAACCTCTCGGTCCGCCTTTTCTGCATCGATCCCGCCCCCCAGATGAGAGCCGCACTCTGCCGATCTCGATCCGCGATCCTCTTTTCGGCCACCCTTTCTCCGGCCCCCTACTTCAAAACCGTTTTGGGCCTGGATGAGGATGCTGATGAACTGTATCTCTCCTCTCCGTTTCCGGAATCGCACCTGAAGGTCCTCTGCGCAAACCGGATCTCCACCCGGTTCAAAGACCGGGACGCGACGCTTTCCCGGGTTGTCGAAAGCCTGGCTGCGCTGGTATCGGGAAAAAAGGGGAATTATCTCCTATTCTTCCCCTCCTATGCCTATATGGAAAAGGCCCTGGAACGGTTTTCCGGGATGGTTTACGATGTAAAGATCCTGGTTCAGGCCCCGGGTATGGGAGAGAGAGAGCGGCTGCAGTTCATGGAACATTTTATGACCGCAAGGGTTTCAGGGGAAAGGGAGGGGACGCTTGCGGGATTTGCCGTCATGGGCGGTGTCTTCGGAGAGGGGATCGATCTTGTCGGGGATCGGCTCTCCGGTGCGGCGATTGTGGGCGTGGGACTCCCGGGTATCTCATTGGAACGGGAGCTGATTAAGCAGCACTTTGAAGGGGAATACGGGGCCGGTTACGCATACGCGTATCAATTTCCCGGGATCAATCGGGTGCTGCAGGCCGCGGGAAGGGTCATCCGGACGGAAATGGATCGGGGCGTGGTGCTGCTCATCGACGACCGGTACTTCTCCTTCCGATACCGGAATCTGCTGCCAAAGGAATGGACGCCTGCAGCGGTTTTGGGGCCAAAGGATCTGAAAACAGCCCTTTCACAGTTCTGGAAATCCAATGGGGACCGAGATGCGTCCCGGAACATCAACCTTCATCATAGAACAATCAACGGAGAAGATCCTTGTCCGGCTTTCAAGAAATCCTCATCATCGCGCTGATCCTGCTGGCTATCCTCTATCTGCCCCGGCGGACCCGGGATGCACGTTCCATCCGCCGCATCCGCCCCCAAAAAGATCTTTCCCCCGGAATCCGCATGGCGCTGGTGGCCTCTCTGATCTGGCCAATGGTCTCGGCCTGGTTTCTCCGGCCTTGGGAGGAAGATCCTATCCGATTTCTCTATCTTGGGCTGGTTCCGGTAGCGCTGGGCTGGGCCTTCTGGTGGGTCGCGTCCGGCTACCGGAAAAAAGGCCGATAATGGCCAAAAAAGCGGTAAAGCCTGTGCATCTGCGACAAAAGAATCTTGATCTTGACATCCGGATACCTCCAAAGCTATAGTGGACTCTTATTCTCACAACCCCAACGGAACAAGGGCCGGTCCATGATCACAAAAAGACCCTTTTGGATCTCAAGCAGCACATCCGCTGAGAAGGGAGTTGAAAATTCGGAACTGAGCAGAGTCTTTACCGATCTCATCGAGGTCATGGACATCGCGCTCTGGGAGCTGGATCTCGAATATCGGGTGATTGCCCTCAACCGGAAGGCCAAAGAGATCTACGGGGAAGATGTGGTGGGGGATTTCTGCTACCATGCGGCCGCGGGACTGGATACGGTCTGCCCGGGCTGCCCCGCGGAGATGGTCTATGAGGGCATGGATAGCGGCAGATCCATGCACCGGCGGGAGAAGGCAAGCGGGAAGGTCATCTATATCGATCACATTGCAACGCCCATCCGAAATCCTGCAGGGGTTCTCATCGGGGTTCTGGTTCTGATCATCGACATCACCCGCCATAAGGTGATGGAGGAGGAACTCAAGGCTCACCGGGATCTGCTGGAGGAGAAGGTCTGTGAACGGACCCGGGAGTTGAGCGAAAGCGAAGCCCGTTACCGGAAGCTCTATGCGGAATCGAAACGCTCGGAGCAGCTCTACCGCTCCCTGCTCCACTCCTCGGCCGACGCGATCACCATCTACAACATGGAAGGGAAAGTGGTCTATCTAAGCCCTGCATTCACCCATACCTTTGGATGGTCTCATAAAGAGCTGCTGGGAAAGGATTTCCTCCCGGAATTCGTCCCGAAGACAGAACGGGAAGAGACCCGATCCCATCTGAGAAATCTGGTGGAAGGGGGAACTCCATGCCGGGATTTTCAGACCCGCCGAAAGACAAAGGATGGCCGGATTCTGGATGTGAGCATCAGCGCGTCCCGGTATGATGATCACCAGGGCCGGCCCGCGGGTGTTCTGGTGCTGACCCGGGACATCACCCGGCAGAAGCAACTGGAAGCCCAGGTGAAACATGCCGAACGGATGGAGGCCATTGGTACCCTGGCCGGTGGGATCGCCCATGATTTCAACAACCTGATGATGGGGATCATGGGTCATATCTCCTTGATGCGTCTGGATATCCCCGAAAATCATCCCAATATGTGCCGGGTCGATAAGATCGAAAAGCTGATCAGGCAGGGCTCCTCCCTCACCACCCAACTGCTCGGATATGCCCGGCAGGGGCGGTATGAGATCCGGCCCCTGAGCATCAATTCGATTATCCGGGAGACGGCTGAGATCTTCGGCAGGACCCATAAGGAGATCACGATCCTGCTGGATCTGGCCGATGGGATCAACCCGGTTCGGGCCGACCGTGCGCAAATGCAGCAGATCTTCTTCAACCTCTTTGTCAATGCCGCGGATGCCATGGCCGATGGCGGCGATATCCGGGTGACCAGCCGGGAAGGAATGATCGAAAAGAACAATGTGATGACAGAATCGATGGACGGGAACCGGCATGTCCTCATCGAGGTGGAAGATACCGGAACCGGGATCGATCCAAAGATCCTGGGCCGGATCTTCGACCCTTTCTTCACCACAAAGACCATGGGCAGAGGCACGGGACTGGGCCTCTCTTCGGTCTACGGCATCGTCAAGAGCCACGGGGGCAATCTTACGGCCGACTCTGTCAAGGGAAAGGGGGCCACTTTTCGAATCTATCTCCCCACGGACCAGGACCAGGATCGGGATCGGGATAGGGAAATGGCATCCCAATTTCGATTGGAGCGGCAATGTACGGAGGAGCAGTAGAAGGGATGAGCCGGCTCAAAACCTGCGCCATAGAATGGCCCCCAGCAGCCATACCCCAAGGATCGCAGCCGCAGAGAAGAGAAGAATGCCGATAAGGGAGATCCCGTAGATCAGCGGCGGGATGCCCGCGATCACAATGAGCGCGGAGCCGATGATGAGGGCCGCGATGATCACGGAGAAGGCCAGCTTCTCGGCCATCTGGTTGTATGCGGAAAGAGAGCGCTCGAGCCCCTGATCCTCGTGCCGGACAAAGAGCCGGCCCCTGCGGATGATCCGGGCGATCTCCAGGGTGTCGGCCGGGAACTGCTGAAGAAAGCCGATCATCTCCTCCGAGGCCCGGAGCAGATCCTTCCGAATCCGATTGGGGGAGTAGCGGGAGAGTTTCACCGCCTCCAGAAAGGGGGCAGCATGGGAGACCATGTCGAACTCCGGGTCGAGCTGGTGCGCGATCCCCTCTATTGTGCCAAAAGCCTTCATCATAAAGAAAATATCAGGAGGAATTCGGAGCCGGTGCCGGGAGACGATCTCGAAAAGATGCTGCATCAGGGAACCGATGCAAATCTCCCGCAGAGGCTTGTAGAGGTGCAGCTCCAAGAACTCCCCGATCTCCCGCTCCAGGGCCCGCTGATCCGGCTCCTGATCCCAGGTGGTGATGGCCAGCAGGCTCCGGAGAACCCGGGACGGGTCCCGGCGGACCACCCCTTCCAGCAGATCCGTAAAATCCTCCCTTGTCCGCAGATCGACCATCCCCATGGTACCGAAATCGAGAAGGCAGATCACCTCCCCGGGCAGGACAAAGAGATTGCCCGGATGGGGGTCCGCATGGAAGTAGCCGTGGGTGAAGACCTGTTTGAGGAAAAGGGTCGCACCCCGCCGGGTGAGACGCTTCCGGTCGGCCCCAAAACGGTCGAGCCGGTCGAGATCCGAAATCTTGATCCCCTCCATATACTCCATGGTCAGCACCCGCTCGGCCGTGAGATGGTGATATACCCGGGGGACATATACAAAACTTTCATCCAGAAACTGCCGGGCAAACCGCTCCATGTTCCCGGCCTCGATCCGGTAATCGACCTCCCGCTCCAGACGCCGGGCAAACTCCTCCACGATCCGGGCCGGCTCGTGCAAGGCAAACTCCTCGATGTGGCGCTCCATCAGACTCGCCAGATGGAGCATGATCTCCAAATCCGCCTCCATCATCCGCTGGATGCCGGGCCGCTGGATCTTGACCGCCACCGAGTCCCCGTCCGGAAGGGTTCCCTGATGGACCTGGCCGATGGAGGCCGCGGCAATCGGGATCGGATCGATCTCTGCAAAAAGGGTCTTGTGATCCGGAAAGGATTCGGCAAGGATGATCCGGATATCGGAAAAAGGAGAGCAGGGGACATGATCCTGGAGCCGGGAAAGCTCCTCCATCAGATCCGGGGGGATCAGATCGGCCCGGGTCGAAAGGGCCTGGCCCAGCTTGATGTAGGTGGGCCCCAGTTCCTCCAGGGCCATCCGGAACCGGCGGGCCCGGCTCTTTCGCTCCTGGGGCTTTGGGGGGCCATTTTTGGTAAAGAGACGCATGCCCGATTCGATGTACTGATCGATCTGGAGCTGCTCGATCAGATCTCCGAATCCGTGCCGGATCAGGATCGTGAGAATCTGCCGGTACCGGTTCAGGTGGCGGTAGGTCCGCCCCAGAACCGCAATCTTTCGGATGCTGAGCAAATTCTCCCCCTATAAAGGCGTCAGGGCGGCACTGGGGCCGCCCCGATTCATAAACGATACTTTTTCGGTTTTTGAATTCTTTCTTACTTGATCTTGCCCAGCAGCGCGCTCGCGATGGTGTTCTTCTGGATCTCCTTGGTTCCCTCGTAGAGTTCACAGATCTTGGCATCCCGATAGAAGCGCTCCACCTCGTAGTCGAGCATATAGCCGTAGCCGCCCAGCAACTGGATGGCCTCGTCACAGACCTCGACCGCGGTCCGGCCCGCCACCATCTTGGCCATGGAGGTGAGTTTGGGATCGATCCGGCCCTGGTCGAAGTTCCACGCGGCCTTGTAGACCAGAAGGCGGGCCATCTCGATCTTGGTGGCCATGTCCGCGATCTTGTGCTGGTTCACCTGAAAGGAGGCGATCTTCTTGCCGAACTGCTCCCGGGACTTGATGTAGGCCAATGCCCGATCAAATGCGCCCTGAGCGGTTCCCAGCCCCTGGGCCGCGATCAGAATCCGGCTCTCGTCAAAGAATTCCAGCACCTGATAGAAGCCCTTGCTCTCCTTGCCGATCAGGTTTTCGGCCGGCACCCGCACATCCTTGAAATTGACCTCGGCCGTATGCATCATCCTGATACCCATCTTGGTTCCCACGGAGGCCGTGGAGAGGCCGGGACGGTCTCCTTCCACCAGGAGCAGGCTCATGCCCCGGTGGCTCGGCTGGGCATCGGGATCGGTCTGGCAGAGGACGCTGTAGAAGCCGGCGTAGGGGCCGCCGTTTGTGATGAAGATCTTGGTTCCGTTGATGACCCACTCGTCGCCCTCTTTGACGGCCGTGGTATCCATCCGGGTGATGTCGGAGCCGTGGTCCGGCTCGGTGAACGCGCCGCAGGAGAGGACTTCGCCCTCGGCCACCTTGGGCAGCCATTTCTTCTTCTGGGCATCGGAGCCGAAGTGGAGGACGATCTCGGACGCGAAGTCGGCCAGAATGAGACACGCGCCCACAGAGGAGTCCCCCCGGCAGAGTTCCTCGGCCACCAGGATGTTCTCCATCACGCCGAGCCCCTCTCCGCCGTACTCCTCGGGAAAGTGGATGCCGATAAATCCGAGTTCCGCGGCCTTCTTCCAGATGTTGACCGGATACTCGTGCTTCTCCTCCAGCTCCAGGATCACATCCTTTTTAAATTCCCCCTTGACGAACTCTCTTACGGCCTTCTGGATCTCCTTCTGCGACTTGTCCAGCTCAAACTCCATTATGCTAACCTCCTGTTTATATATTAGAAATAAAGACAATCCAGCCAAGGGTAGCACATGCGGGAACCGATTGCAAGGGAATTGAAAAAGGGCATCTCCATCCTTGTAAAACAGCAGAAAATATGAAATTGTAGAAAAGTGACTTGACTGTTTGATCCAACTGGCCTAATTATTTCACTAACTAATGCTATAAGCAACCCATTGAAAGGAGATTATAATCGATGTCATACTCAATCGCACTGGCGGGCAAGGGGGGCACGGGAAAGACGACCCTTGCCGGCATGCTGATCAAATATTTGAAAGCAAGGGGAAAAACACCGGTGCTGGCCGTAGATGCGGATGCCAACGCCAACCTCAACGAGGTGCTGGGGCTGACGGTCAACGAGACCCTCGGCGATGCCCGGGAGGATATGAAGAAGGGGAAGGTTCCGGACGGGATGACCAAAGATGTCTTCATCTCCATGCGGATGGAGGAGGCGATCGCGGAGGCCGAGGGCTATGACCTGCTGGTGATGGGACAGCCCGAGGGCTCCGGCTGCTACTGCGCGGCCAACTCCCTGCTTTCGGGGTTTCTGGAGAAGCTCACCGACAACTACCCCTACATCGTGATGGACAATGAGGCCGGGATGGAGCATATCAGCCGCCTCACCACCAAAAACGTCGATCTTCTGCTGATCGTAGCGGACACCTCGCGCCGGGGGCTGCAGGCCGGCATCAGGATCGACAAGCTGGCCAAGGACCTGAACATCGGCGTCAAAAAGAGTGTTCTCGTCATCAATCAGGCCAAAAACGGCGTATCCGAAGCAGCGGCCAGGATCATCGAGGAGGCCGGCATCACCCTTGCCGGAACAGTCCCCGAAGACGAATCGATTTACGAATATGACCTTCAGGGACGGCCCACGGTCGAAATTCCCGAAGAGACCGGGGCCATGAAGGCCGCGTTCGAGATCTTCGACCGGATCATCGGATGATCGGCTGCCCCTGAATTCGAAAGGGGAGGTTTATGAGACGGACAGGGTTTGTTTATGATGAACGGTTTCTGCGCCACAAGACCGGGCCGTACCATCCGGAGATCCCGGATCGGCTCGTTGCCGGCTACAAAGGGATTCAGGAGGGTGCGCTGCTGGAGCATCTGACGCTGATCCCTGCAGTTCCGGCCCGGCAGAAATGGATCGAATCGGTCCACCATGTGGCCTATATCCTCCGGTTCGAAGAGGCGTGTCTGTACGGCATGACCGAGTTCGAGAGCCCGGACAACCAGATGTGTCAGGAGTCCTACGATATCGCGCTGCTGGCCGTGGGCGGGATTCTTGCGGCCGTAAAGGCCGTGATGGAAGGCGAGATCGACAATGCCTTCTGCCCGATCCGCCCCCCGGGCCACCATGCCGAGATCGCAAAGGCAATGGGCTTCTGCTACTTCAACAACATCGCCATTGCCGCGCGCTATCTTCAGCAGGAGTTCGGGGTGGAGCGGGTGGGGATCATCGACTTCGATGTCCACCACGGCAACGGAACCCAGCACATCTTCGAGGAGGACTCGTCGGTCTTCTACTATTCGATCCATGAGCACCCCTCTTTTGCCTTTCCGGGAACGGGCCGGGAGTTTGAAAAGGGGGCCAATGCCGGCTTCGGATATACCTTGAACTCCCCGATGCTGCCGGGTCAGGGGGACGATGAATTCAAGATGCTCATCGAACGGGATCTCATCCCCGCATTCGGCACGTTTCAGCCCCAGGTGATCCTCGCCTCCACCGGATTCGACGGGCACAGAGACGATGAAATGTCCGGCATCAACCTCTCCACGGAATGCTTCTCATGGATCATGGAGCGGATCATGCAGATGGGAGATCAGTATGCAAAGGGCCGGGTGATCTCGATCCTCGAGGGCGGCTACTCTCTTGCCCGCCTTCCGGAGCTGATCCGAAACCATGTCGCGATTCTGATGGGCCGGTAAAGAAACAGCAGTATGGGCCGGTGGTATCCCATACAAGACCGGTATTACAGTTTTTATTTGGAGAAACCATTATGTTTGTCAATAAATCAATGACCCGGAAGGTGATCACCGGGAACCCGGAGATGAACCTCATTGAGGCCCGGGAGCTGATGATCGAGCATCAGATCCGCCATCTTCCCATCGTAGATCAAGAAAACCGGCTGGTGGGCATTGTCACCGACAGGGACATCCGCAGCGCCATGCCCTCCATCGTCTTGGATGATTACGACAGCTCTGATGAGCGGAAACGCCTCTCCGGGATTCGGCTGGAAAATATCATGACCCGGGATCTGGTGACGGTTTCGCCCATGTATACGATCCAGGATGCGCTCCTGCTGATCCAGAAGACACGGGTAGGGGCATTTCCGGTGGTGGATGATGAAAAAAGGCTCATCGGGATCATCTCCATCCGGGATCTGGTGCGGGCATTTATCAATGTCCTGGGCATCGGGGAGCCGGGAACCCTCATCGGGATTCTGGTGGATCAGAAGGTGGGCCAGATGAAGCGGATCGTCGATGCTATCACCGAAGAGCGGATCTCCTTCGGCAGCATTCTGGTGGCGCGCTACTGGGAAGAAGAGGATAAGCGGGCTGTATTTCCCTATCTTCTCACCAACAATGTTGCCCGGGTCAAGAAGAAGCTGCAGGATATGGGATACACCCTCCTCGATCCCATGGAATGGTATATCGATAAACTGCCGGGAAATGAGTGATCCCTCTCCGCCCTATGGGGATCTTCATATCTACTACCTGCAGGGTCAGGTGAAGGAGGATCTCTTTTGGGGCACCAGCAATTTTATCGGCAACTGGCAGGAGGGGGAGAGCGCATTTCTCTTCTTTACCGGGCCCGCGCCCGAAGCCCTGGATCTGCTGCTCCGGTCCCAGCCCGAACTGACCCTCTGCGACCGCTTTCAGATGGGCTATACAGAGTGGCAGGGGGGAGCTTTGAAACCTTTCCGCGCGGGCCGGTTCTCAATATTCCCGGCATGGGCGGAAACCGACACGGCGCTCAGGAACGAAGAGATTCTTTTGCGCCTGGACCCGGGAGTGGTCTTTGGCGCGGGAACCCATCCCACTACCCGGGACTGCCTTCTGCTGATCGACAGCCTCTTTCAATCGGAAAGGGTTTCCTCTGCGCTGGACATCGGAACCGGGACCGGGATTCTGGGGGCCGCGGCCGCAAAGGCCGGCTGCAGCAGAGTGCTTGCGGTCGATCTCAATCTTCTGGCGGCAAAGACGGCCCGAAAAAATTTTATCTTGAACCGCGTCGAAGAACAGGCCATTTCGGTCTGCGGGGATGCCACAGATTTTATGGATGATCCGTATGATCTTCTCATCGCCAATATCCATTACGAAGTCATGACCCGCCTTATCGATTCTCCGGGATTTCTCCGGAAGCGCTGGTCAATCCTGTCGGGACTTCTCCGGAGCCAGGCCCGAAAGATCCGGTACCGGCTTGAGGGGCTACCGGTCGAGATCATCGAAGAGCGGGTGGAAAACGAGGGAATCTGGCATACGTTTTTCGTAAAGAGGGCTTCATCTCAAGGACGATCTCAATGAAACCGAAGGGTTGATAATGTTCATCAAGTGCTGGGGGTCTAGAGGGTCGATTCCGGTTTCCGGTAAAATGTATGTCAACCATGGCGGCGATACCACCTGCATGGAGATCCGTGCAGAAAGCGGAGAACTGATCATCGTGGATGCCGGAACCGGTATCCGGCGGCTGGGAAACGAACTGATCCTGAAGGGCCCGCACCGGTTTCACATGATCTTCACCCATGTCCACTGGGATCATGTGATGGGATTCCCCTTTTTCAAGCCGATCTACAACCCCCACTTCGAGATCACCATGTACCGCTGCCCCTTCTCCAAATATTTGAAAACGATGCTCGATCAGGTGATGAAGCCTCCCTATTTTCCGGTTCGGGCCAGGGATCTCCAGGCAAATTTCAAATACATAGAGGTCTGTCCCGGCCCCTTTAGGATCGGCTCCATCGAGATCACCTCCATCCATCTGAGCCACCCGAATACCGGAACCGGCTTCAAGTTCACCGAGAATGGCAGATCCTTTGTCTTCATCACCGACAATGAACTCTTCTTCCCCCACCCCCAGGGACTTTCCTATGAAGAGTATGTCCGTTTCTCCCAGGGCGCGGATCTGCTGATCCATGACGGCGAATACACCCGGGAGGAGTATCAGCTCTATAAGGGATTCGGCCACTCAACCTACGAGGATGCCCTCAGGCTCGGCCTGGATGCGGATGTGGCAAGGCTCGGCCTCTTCCACCTCAATCAGGACCGGACCGACAGGCAGATGAAACTGATCGTGAAGGAGTGCCGAAAAAGAGTTCGCCAGGCAAAGAGCAGGCTCGACTGCTTCGCGGTCAAATCGAATATGACCTTTCAGCTTTAAGAATCATTCATCACACAAAAAAAACCAACATAGATCATTCAGGATTTATATGAACCCCATCCAAAGAGCGGCCCAAGATCTTCTCGGTTCCCGTTGCGCCGTGGCCCTGACCGGGGCCGGCATCTCTGTGGAGAGCGGTATCCCCCCCTTTCGGGGCAGAGGAGGCGTGTGGGAGAAGATCGACCCTATGGAGTACGCGCACATCGATGCGTTTATGCGAAATCCGGCCAAGGTCTGGGATGTGCTGATCCGGGAGATGAAGAGCGTTATCGATAGCGCAGCCCCCAACGCAGCCCATACGGGCCTGGCCAGGCTCGAGGAACTGGGTATCCTCAAAGGGATCATCACCCAGAATGTGGACGGCCTCCACCAGAAGGCCGGCAGCCTGGAAGTGATCGAATTCCACGGCAACTTCGCGTGGCACTCTTGCCTGATCTGCAAAAAACGGTGTGAGACCGCAGCCATCGATATGACCGAAATCCCGCCCCGGTGCGCCTGCGGCGGGATCTGGCGGCCCGAGTGCGTCTTTTTCGGCGAGTCGATTCCCCATGAGGCCATGTTCCGCTCCCACCGGTTGGCCCAGGAGTGCGATCTTATGCTGGTGATCGGAACCTCTGCGGTGGTGCATCCGGTCGCGGGGATGCCGGTTATCGCAAAAGAGAAAGGCGCAAAGGTGATCGAAATCAATCCGGAGCCGACGCCCCTGACCCGGGAGATCAGC
>JAABSP010000165.1 GCA_011390345.1 Desulfobacteraceae bacterium | reverse complement strand
GCAGGCTGATCTCGCCGCAGACCTCCCCCCGCTCCATAAAGCCGATGCTGATGCCGTCATCCACCAGCACCTCGGCCCGGCCCGAGAGGATGATATAGAGGTTGCTGCCCGAGTCCCCCTTCTTGATGATGGTGGTCCCCCGGGGAAACTTCTTCATCTTGAGCATCGGCACAAGGCGCTTGATGTCCGACTCGTCCAGGCTTTGGAAGATCGGGAACTTGTTCAACAGCTTTGTGGCAAAGCCGATGTCTTCGTCGTAGTTCTTGTCGAGTACTGCGGTGTCCGCTATCTCCTTCTGACGGCGGTACTCCAGGCGGATGGTTCCGGTGCATCCGCCGCAGTGGGTGACATATTGGGGGGGGAGCTTCTCGATGGTTCCGTACTCCACGAGCACTGCGGTCAGATGCGCGACCAGAATGCGGCAGACAGGCCGGTCCTTGGGAACCTTGACCACCGAAGAGGTGACAAAGGTCTTCTCCTCCTTGTTTTTCAACAGGACCGCCTTGCCCGACAGCTTCACCTCGTTTTCCAGCTTGTAGAGGGGGCAATGGTTGTCTTCGATAATTTTGAATACCGCTTCCGGAAAACTCATTTCGGTCCCTCACCCTCTTGATTCCATGGCCGCAAAACCGCGTCAGAGCCTATTGAAGGCTCTTCTCGTCAATCTGCCGGATCCCCTCCATCAGAAGCCACATAAAGTCGCCGATGCCGGGCAGGCTCTTCTCCTTTCCCGGCAGCCCCTGAACAAACTTGAAACGCCCCTTCTTCTCCCCCAGGATCTCGAAAAAAGCATCTCTCCCCTCTTTGCCGTTGTAGCGAGCCCGGATCAGCTCTCCCTCGTTGAAAAAGACCTTGGCCGGCCCCAAGGGAAGGGCCAGGTTCATGATGCCGGTTTTGTGGTTGAGGTTGAGGGTCTGAAAGAGTTCGCTGGGAGACATCTCGCTCAGGGTTCCCACCATTCCCGAGTTGATCTCCTCGAAACGCTCGTCATTGGTCTGGGCCAGCCGTTCAGCCATGAGCCGGGCAAAATAGTTCTGCAGCGACGGAAATTCCGCCAGCACATTCTTGAAATCCCCGCCCGTGATGAAAAGCACCCGGGTCGGCTCCATCACCCGGATGGTGGCCCCGGCCGGGGTTCCCACCAGCAGGCTGATCTCCCCGAAGACATCCCCCCGCTCCAGGGAACCGATGCTGATGTCATCCTCCACCAGCACCTCCACCTTTCCGGAGATGATGATATAGAGATTGGTTCCGGGCTCCCCTTTCTTTATAATGTTCGCACCTTTCTTGAATTTCTTCAACCGCAAAAAAGGAACGATCCGCTCGATATCCCCATCCTCCAGACTCTGAAAGATGGGAAAGATGTAGAGAAGCCCAACCAGTGCGCTGATATCCCCACTCTCCTGGCGGGGGGCCCGGCCCGCCTGGAGGGCTCCTCTCTGTTTTTTATACTCCAGACGGATCAGCCCTGAACAGCCGCTGCAGTTGACCATACAGCGATGGACGCTGCTCATGCTCTCATACTTTATCAGCACAGCGGTGATATCTTCAACCAGTATTCGACAGGCCGCCTTCTCCAGCGGCAGCTTGATAACTGAGGTGGTGATAAAGGTCTTCTCCTTCCGATCCTTGAGCAGCAGCGCCTGCCCCGAGAGCCGGAACTCATCCCCCAGTTGATACAGCGGACAGTTATTGTCCTCGATAATCTTGAATACCGCTTCAGGAGAAGGCATCTCTCATCCTTCTCCGAACGACCGTCCGAAGAGGTACGGTTTTACCGATGCCGATATTTTTTGTCAATGTAACCCTCATTTTCTCTTGTGAAAAATCGCAGTTCAGGATATATCTGATCGCAAATATTGTAAATTATACCCAACACCCCTGTTGTGTCAATCGAAGAATGGCCGGAAATAGAAGGGCCTTGGCCGGCAATGCAATACACTTGACCTGTAAACACAAAGAGTTATACTATAAACTGAGCGATAGGATAAAAGGGACAGCCATGAACGGACCTGATGAAAAGCCGAAACCGGCCTCCGGGCTTGCCGGTTTCCAGAAAAAATTTTTAAAAGGAATCGCCCACAGCCGAAAGCCGGTGGTGGTGATCGGACAGGGGGGACTGACCGATTCGGTGCTAAAGGCACTGGATGAAGCCCTGGAACATCATGAACTGATCAAGGTGAAATTCATTGAATATAAAGAGAAAAATGAAAAACAGTCGATTGTCGGGGCCATTGTGGAAGAGACCGGTGCTTTGCTGGTGGGGATCATCGGCCATGTCGCGATTCTCTTCCGACCCGCAAAAGATCCGGAGAAACAGAGCATCCATCTTCCGAGCCGTAGTGGGGGCCATTCTGCTCCTCCTTCTGGTTCTTCCAACTCTTCCCGCAGCGGCAGAACCGGCAGGGGCACAAAACAGAGGCGCGATCAGGATCAAAACCGCTCCGGAAACCCCGGCCGCTCATCCCGGGCCAAACGGGGGGCCACAAAATGATTGGAGCGTCAGATTCAATGACGCCCTCCGGAAGGGCAGGCTTTTCGAGGCAGAAATCCTGCTGCTGGATGCCATTCAAAAGAGGCCCGATGATCCGGCTCTTTTAATGGCTCTGGGGGATCTCTATCTCCGCCAGTCCCGATATACGGATGCCGGGAATGCTTTTCTCGATCTTCTTTTCCGGGATGCGGACCATCCAGGAGCCCATATAAAACTGGGAGAGATCAATTATTTGAAGGGCGAGACCGAAAAGGCGCTTGCCCACTGGCAAAGGGCTGCCGCGCTCCTGCCGAACGACAAGGCCCTTGGCTCCCGGATTTCGAAACTGGAACGGCAGCAGAAGGAGAGCCGGCGGTATGAAACGGTCGCGGATCATCTCTTTACGGTTCAATTCGACGGAGAGAAGAACCCGCAGTTGCGGAATCTGGTGATCGAGACCCTGCAGGATGCATGGTTTGAAATCGGCCAGTCGATCAATGCGTGGCCCCACCGGCAGATTGCCGTCACCCTGCTGACCCGGCAGGCCTTCTTCGATGTGACCGGCTCCCCTTCATGGGCCGGCGGGATCTACGAGGGGCAGATCAAGATCCCGGTATCGGGCTATGATGCAGAGCGGCTCAAGGTGGTGCTATATCACGAATACCTGCATGCGCTGGTTTTCGATCTGGTCTCGGATCGGTGTCCGTGGTGGCTCAATGAAGGCTTGGCCCAGTATTTCTCGAGGGATGACGCGATCAACGCCAGGAAGATCGAGATTGCACGGAAAAGCATTCTCGGGGGAAATCGGCCCGGGCTGGAGAATCTGCTCGAAGAGTTGAAAACTGCCGGGAATGATCCCCAAAAGGTCTTGACCGCCTATTCCCATGCGCTTTCGGCCACTGATTTTCTCATTCGGCAGATGGGTCTATATACGCTGCAGACGGTTCTGGAGATCATGGGCGAAGGGGCAGATTTCGAGGCCGCGCTGATGGAGAGCAGCGGCTATTCCATGTCGGAATTCGAGGCCGAGTGGATCACCACGGTGCGGGCCGCATCCAGGTAGGGAAGCCGGTATTCAAACCGCTCGAATAGGCCCGGGCGCGCGTCTGACTCGGCTGCAGATATCCCTGCGACAGTCCGGGCAGCGGTTCGGGCCGCACCGATATCGGCCCGGGTTGTCTCCCCACGCATCGCGATGATCCTTCCGCCTTCCCCTGCAAAGGGCCATGCAAGGGCGACAAAGTGATCCAGATCGGCAAGCGCGCGGCTGATCACCCCGTCAAAACCGCCTGCGGCATCGGGCCTCCGGGCAAGATCCTGTGCCCGGATATGGACAGCTTCGATATGGGTCAGCCCCAGCAGCCTGATGATATGGTTCATGAAGCTGACCTTCTTCCGGACCGAATCGATGAGCGTGACCCGCAGACCGGGCTTCAGGATCTTCAGGACGATCCCGGGAAAGCCGGGGCCAGAGCCGATATCGAGGAGCCGGTAATTCGTTCCGGCCGACTCGACAGATAAAGCTGATTCGCAATATAAATCATATAAATCAGACAAATAGGGAAGGGCCGCGGCCGAATCGATGAAGTGCTTGACCGCGATCTCGAATGGATCGGTGATCGCGGTCAGGTTGATCTTCCGGTTCCAGAGAAGAAGCTCCTCTCCGTATCGGCCGAACATCCGGGCCGCTTCATCGGAGATGTTCAGACCCAGATGGCTTCCGCCCTCGCGGATCACTGTCCGCCACTCTTCCGATCCTATCTTCACGGGCCTATCTCCACAGGCCGTCTATTTCGATTTTGCCGCCGGGGGCCTGCTGTCGGCAAAGTCCATGGTGATCTCCACCTCGCCGTTTACCGATGCGGTCTTCGCGTTGGGGTATCGCTTCTTGAAGACATGGACCATTGCCCGGTTCTCGCTCAGCACCGTCGCGTAAAACGATTTGTACTGGTTTTCGATCGCGATCTCCTCCATAATCGAAAGCAGCATCGAGGCTACCCCCATCCCCTGGAAATCCTCCCGCACCACAAACGCGACCTCGGCCATATCTCCGCCCCCTTGGGCATAGGAGCCGATGGCCATGATCTCCTTATGGCCCTTTTTCTGCACCTGGCCGATGATCGACATGTTCTTCCGATAATCGACGCTGGCCCACTGCTTCTGCACCACCTCGTGGGAGAAGAGTTTCATCTTGTAGAAGAAGCGGTAGTAGATGGTCTTCTCCTGGAGGGAATAGAAGAAGTTCCGGTAGGCGAACTCATCCGACGGCAGCAGAGGCCGGAACTCGATGGTTCTGCCGTTCTTCAGCTCCACGGTTCTTTTGTAATCCTCTAAAAAGAGGAGATCCTCCTGGGAAGGCGGCAGTTGGTCCGAAAAGATGTACCGGTGCTCCTTGGCCTCCTCGATGAGCTGCTCCCTGAATTTCGGGTGCGCGATCTGGGCCAGCTCCATGACCCGCTGATAGATGCTCTTCCCCTGCAGCTCCGCGATCCCGTACTCCGTCACTACAAAGAAGACATCCGCACGGGTGGTCGCCACCCCGGCTCCCTGGGAGAGCTGGGGCACGATCCGGGAGACGGTTCCGTTCTTGGCGGTGGAGGGGATTGCGATGATGGAGAAGCCGCCTCTGGACATCGCGCTGCCCCGGAGGTAGTCCACCTGGTCCCCGATGCCGCTGTAGAAGAGATTGCCCATGGAATCGGACGCGACCTGCCCCGTGAGATCGACCTCGAGTGCCGAACTGATGGAGATCAGGTTGTCGTTTCTCGCGATGACGGTCGGGTCGTTGACATACTCCGAAGAGCGGAAATAGAACATCGGGTTGTTGTCCACATACCGGTAGATCGCGTCGGAGCCCATGCAGAGGGAGGCGACGATCCGCCCCGGGATCAGGGTCTTCTTCTTGTTGGTGATCACCCTTTTCTCCAGAAGAGGCAGCATACCGTCGGTGATGAGCTGGGTGTGGATGCCGAGATTCTTCTTCTTGTCCAGATA
Source organism: Desulfobacteraceae bacterium (assembly GCA_011390345.1). Classification (GTDB taxonomy): domain Bacteria; phylum Desulfobacterota; class Desulfobacteria; order Desulfobacterales; family JAABSP01; genus JAABSP01. Next base: position 4 of record JAABSP010000165.1, on the reverse strand, counting down.
CTGG
>JAABSP010000034.1 GCA_011390345.1 Desulfobacteraceae bacterium | reverse complement strand
GGATGAAGACGGCTACGCCTGGATTGAGCTGTCCGACGTCGATTGGCCAAAGGCAAAAACCGTATCCACAACTGACGATATTCAATGGCATCATTGGAAGATTGAATATACGAAGATTAGTTCTTCTCGGCGGATAATAGAGAATCGGTTTGATATTTTTAAAAAGAGATACATAACCGGAAACGGATTTAAAATCTCCATTTATCGGGATGGGCAGCCTGTCAACATTGATTATGGCGAAAACACGGGGGTATGCGAGGCTGAGTTGATCGAAACTTCCATAGAACAAGAAAACTGCCATTGGGAAAAGGAATGTGTGCATTTAATAACTTATTCTATATGTGAGGATGTAGAACGCTGTACAACGAACACATCGATTGACTATTCCTATGAAGATCGGGTTTATACAGGATCCGGCACATTCTATATTGGGAAAGGTCATGGAGAAGGCACCAATTTTAAAGGTCAAGTAAAAGATTTTCTGATTAAAGTGGATGACCAGAAGGTCGGATACTGGAAATTCAATGACGGCGAGGATTCTAAAATTGCAGAAGACAGTTATAGTTATAATCGCGACGGTGAACTTATAAATTTTGAGACATCTGATTGCTGGGCAACTGACCCCGACCCCGCTGCCAAAGAAACCATCCCATTTAAAGAGATTCAAGACACACAGAATATTGAAGGATTCGTTATGGACTCGTCGGCTTCCATTATCTATAGATGGAAAAAACAGTTTGGCGTAACTGTCAACACAAGCCCCGATTCCCGATCAGACAAGGCTTTTCTGGAAATTCTGGATGATAGCGAACAGGCCGACCGGATCGGCAGCGGAAAGTTCTGGTACAAGTACGGCACGGAATTGAAACTGAGTTCGGAAACCGATGATTGTATGCAGCTCATCGGGTACCGGGATACTCTGGCATTGGATCCGAATAAGAATATTCCGAAACATGAATTGAAAATTGACAGCTTGGAGTCTCCGGTCAGCATTATGTGGGTTTATTCCCAATACATGTATGAGGAGACCGTTACCATCGGCAGTCCCGTCTCATTCTCCACGGTTCCCTTTCCGCTTCAGAAGCGGGCGAAACTGACCCAAAAACCTCTCTATAACTCCAACAATACGGCTGATGGAACTCCGGAAAGTGAGATGTTTTATTGGAGCGATCCCGAAAACAGGCTCTATCCATTAAAGCCGGATCAGACCTTCCAGGTGGAATGGGATATGGAGGGCGGATGTTCAGATGACAAATTGATTACCCGGATTACCACTGAACTGCCCGACAGCCCGCATTACGTTCATGTTGCCGAAACGCCCCCGATCAATCTGGATTCATCGGAGGAAGATCTGTTTTCATTCAAGGAAATGAAATACACCAGCGCAGATGCCTCTGTCACAGGCAAAGAATTTTCCGCAACCCAGCCGGGAGAGAGCGTGCTGCTGTTCACCCGTTCCGATACCGTCAGCAATGCGCCCCTTAAAGATATTTCTTTGACCTTCAACGGCGGTTCAGGTTATGCGGATGCCGGGAATATTTCACTCAACCGTTCAGCATTCACAATTGAATTCTGGGCGAGGCGATCCGGCAAAGACTCTCTTCAGACGGCTGTGGGGCAGGGAAATCCGACTACCGGTTTGATGATCGGATTCAATCCGTACAATCAATTCATGTTCAATCTTTCCGGCAAAATATTAACCAGCAACGCCGCCCCACTCCTCCTAGACTGGCATCACTGGGCCTGCGTATATGAACTCGTTGCCGCAGGAGATGACATCGAATGTTTCCAGTGTGTCAATGATCCCTCCAGCGAGGAATCAACATGTAAGTGGGGGGCCGATTATTATTATACCAGAGGTTTTACGGGTAAATCCGTATATGAGGATGGAGACTGGAAATGGGAGCCCTATTATTACGCCAACCGGTGCAAGAAAGAGACTCCCGTTCAATATAGACGCTTGATTTACCGTGATGGCGTGAAAGTGGCGGAAGACACGCTTCCATTAGGTGATTCTTATATAGGGACGGGATCACTCCGCATCGGTTCGACCGGTGAAGGCTGGTCTCCGGCTTCTGGATTCCTGGGAGATATGGATGAAGTTCGTGTCTGGGACAAGGCCCGGGCACCACAGGAACTGGTTGCGAATAGAGATTCGCGTCTGGAAGGCGATGAAGAAGGTCTGATCGGGTACTGGCGGCTTGACAATATCGGCGCGAGCTTTGAAGATGACAGCCGGATACTCGTTGACCCCGCTACCATCTCCCCGGAAGAAACAGATCCTCCGGAACAACCGACCCTGTCACGCACCTGTCTCAATTTCAATGGATCGAACGATTTCGTGCTAATGGAAAATCCGCTGCCGACCGGGGAGAATTTCACCATTGAGACGTGGGTCTATCCGGAACAGATCGATACCAATGCCCTGATCGGATGGCAGGATGATGAGACCGGTCAACGCGGCCCGTCTCTGTTTATCGGTTCGGATGGGAGTTTGGTCTGGGATTCCTACGATACGGGGGGAACCCGATTCAACGGCGAGGTAACGGCAAGCAATTTGGCAACCGCTTTCTTTGCAAAAGATCGCTGGGTGCATGTGGCGTGGGTGAAAGAGGGTGCGACCTACCGATTCTATAGAAATGGGATGTTGCAAGAAACCAAAACGGCCCCGGAAACCGTGATGCTTTTCGACCGGTACGCACTGGGAAAAGTGGGTGACTCTTTGCTGAAAGGGCAGCTCGATGAAATCCGAATATGGAATACCGCCCGCACCGAAACCGAAATCAAAGACAATTACAACGCTTCACTCACAGGCGACGAGCCGGGGCTGGCGGCTTACTATCCTGTAGATGAGATATTCTCCGTTGACCCGACAACCGTTACCGATGTTACAGCCAACGCCAATAACGGTACCCTCATCAATATGAATCCGAGTTCCGCGACCGTGGTTTCCCCCATGCCTGCGGCGATCACCAATGGAAACGCTTTCAGCTTCGACGGGGGGGATGATTATGTGGATTGCGGAACAGGCGTCGATCTGGCGAATTCCTCCTTTACCGTGGAATTTTGGGCAAAAAGGGCGAGAACCGACGAGTGGGATATCATATTCAGAATGGGGGAGAACAGCTCAATTGATCAGATGCTGCATTTCGGATTCCGGGATTCGAATGTGTTCACCATGGGGTTTTGGGGGGATGATTTAAATACGCCGGAATATACGGACACGGACTGGCATCATTGGGCGTGCGTATATGACAGTGAGTCAAAACAGCAGATCATCTACCGCGACGGCATCAATGTGGCCCAACGGAAAGCCGGCAATCATTTCACCGGAACAAACCGGATGTATTTGGGAAACTGGACCGGTACCTCCCAATTCAAAGGCCGGTTGGACGAGGTTCGCGTCTGGAACATCGCACGGCCTCAGAAAGAAATTTTGCGAACAATGAACACTGCGCTTACCGGAGACGAGCCTGCACTGAAAGTCTATTATGACTTCGATCAGATCGACGGGACCCGATTACCCGACAGGACTGCCGAAAAACAGGATGGCACACTGATCAACACAAGCATATGTGATGAGGTTCCCCCTCTGAAGGCTTCGGCAGAACCCAACAGCGCACTGAATTTTGACGGGAGGGATGATTATGTAGATAGCGGAACAGGCGTCGATCTGGCGAATTCGTCCTTTACCGTGGAATTTTGGGCAAAAAGGGCAACGACGGATCGGTTGGATACCATATTCAAAATGGGAGAGACCGATTCAACTGGCCAGATGCTGCATTTGGGATTTGAGGATTCGAATGTGTTCACTATGGGGTTTTGGGGGGATGATTTAAATACGCCGATATATACGGACACAGAGTGGCATCATTGGGCGTGTGTGTATGACAGCGGTTCAAAACAGCAGATCATTTATCGCGATGGCATCACTGTGGCCCAGCGAACTGCCGACAATCATTTCACCGGAAAAAACCGGATGTATCTGGGGCTGGGATGGAAGAAAGTCTGGTGGACTGTTCCGACATTTAAAGGCCTACTGGACGAAGTTCGCGTCTGGAACATCGCCCGATCTCAAGAAGAGATCCAAGGCACAATGGATACTCCGCTTGGCGGAGACGAACCCGGCCTGATGGTTTATTATGATTTCAATCAGGTCAGCGGAGCGGTTTTGCCCGATAATACAGCCGAAAAACAGGATGGAAAGCTGGTCGATATGTCAGCCATCGTGGACGGCATTACTGCCCTTACACCTGTAAATCAGCTCAGTGGTGCCTTGGATCTGGATGGCGTGGATGATTATGTAGCCGTCCCCTATAATACGGAGTTGAGTCCGGATCAGTTCACCTTTGAAGCCTGGGCTTATGTATCAGGCGGAAGCGGAACCTGGCGCAGCGTCATACAGCACCGGGGTGGCAGTTACTCAGGTTCCAACATTTATGCGGGCCGGGATAACAAATGGCAGTTCTGGATGGGAGACGGTTCCAAGTGGAATGTCATAACAGGCCAGCCTGTTATTGAAAATGTCTGGACACATCTGGCAGGGACATATGATGGCAGTACACTCACCTTCTATGTCAATGGTAAACTGCAAGGCACTCAATCAGTGGTTCAGGCCAAAAACACATCCAAACCATTATATGTCGGCGGTCTCATAGATATCCGAAGTCAAAAGGTGGTCTATCCTTTCAACGGCAAACTGGACGAAGTCCGGATGTGGGACGTTGTCCGATCTCAGGCTGAAATTCAAGGTTCGCTGTCCGAAATCCTTGTCGGGGATGAACCGGGACTGCAATTATATTACACTTTCGACAACAGGCCTTTTGAGGATATGTCGGTCGCCAAGACAGATGCGCTGAACTTCGGCCCGACTTCGGAGTTTTTCACCAAATCCATGTACCCGTTTATCAACAAGACCTATATGTCAATGGATGGCGGGGAAAGTTACATGGAAATACCGGATGCCCCAAGTCTGAAAACGAATTCGGATACTGTCATTGATCTGACGGTTGAGGCATGGATCAATCCCGATGAAATTTCAGGGGCAGAGTCTGTAATCGTGAGCAAATCCGATCCGGATGCTCAAAAAGGCTATGTGATGGGTGTCAGCACTGAAGGGAAGCTCTTTTCAAAAATATGGGACGATGACGGTAATCCTTTTTCCTTTGCGGCCGGAAAGATTGTACCGGGCCAGTGGACCCATATTGCCATGACCTGGGAAACAAGCGGAAACCTCATGGGATATGTCAACGGTTTCAAGGTTGCGGAAATTCCGGCAAGCGATGTTCCCATTGCCTCCAGCAGTACGTCGCTCTTTCTCGGGAGATTCAAGGGCAGGATCGATGATGTTCGGATATGGCATACGGCGCGATCTCAGGCAAAGATCAAGGATGATCTCTTACGACAGTTGACCGGCCAGGAATCCGATCTGGTTGCCTATTACACATTCGACAATGTTCAAAACAGCCGCCTGAAAGATGTCACTCCCTCCGGCAACGATGGTTTGATCGTCGGCGGAAGTCTGATCCGGGAAGGTTTGTCCGACAATATCGTGCATCATCCGCTGACACTCGTGAATATGGAACCGTCGAGCGCCTGGTCCGTGAGTCCCGATTTGCGGTATGAAGGCTCCCCGGACAGCGTGGTGACGAAGGGAATTGCCTGTGTGCGCGTGGTGGAAACCATTTCCGCGGAAGGTGACGGAAAACGGACCGGAAGCGCAACGGTGGGTGTGGAACTGACCAGTCCATTTCATGAAGAAGAGGTGCCGCACAACGGCTATGTATTCAAAGAAATCAGCCCCTACAATCCGGATATCTATGACCGTTCAAGCAAGGTCGGGTCGATTTATCCGGTAAACATATTGCATCCGTTACAGGAACCCCAAAAAGACAAGCTTCTGGTGGTCTGGTACCGAATGCAGGACAACATCGCCTGGTCGTATCGGCCTGTGGAATATTCTTTGTCCTGGCCGGATCAGACTACCCGGATTGTGATTGCCAGCCGGGTGGGTTCCGAAGGCAAGAACAAAGTCGGGGTAAACCAGACTTTTCCTGACCTGGATGAAAATCCCCGGAATTATCTGGATCCGGCCCGTTACAGGGATGTGAAGATTTACAATCAGCCGGACAAAACCAGGGCCGGATACAATCCCAATGAAGAACATGGTCTGGTCGCGCCCTCGTTCAGACATTCCAGGAGGGCGCCACAGCCGGTAGCGGCCTTCGCGCTTCGCAATGACCTGAACAACGACGATCCGAAAAAGCCGGAATATACCTCCCATCCCTTTGTTATGGTTCAATATTTCGACCAGACCCTGGGAAGACACGGCATGGCGGCTTTCCATGTGGAGAAGGAAGACACAAGCTGCAATTATACCTTCAATTACGGGATGAGAGCCGGAGAACCCGTTGTCGCACCCTATCCGGTGAATGTGGTGATCGGGGCCACGCCGCCGCCTGAAATCTTCGGCAAAAACGGTGATTTGAACCAGAAATGCTATTGGAAAGACCATAAAGGGCAGTCATGGACGATTTCCGGCGCGGGGAAAACCATTGCCCTGTCTGATGAAATAACGGAAGTCAGCTCTGCTGAATACACACTCAAACTCGATTCCGGGACTTTTACACAGGGGGATTCCTATCTGGTAAAGGTTATCGATGGAGACGGGACTGTCGGCGCTTTCAAGTTTACGGTGGGAAAAACCATAAGCAACGGCGTAAAAGCATCGGTTCGAGTTAACGGCGCTGTGGTTACAGATGGTTCCGCCAACGTCACCGTAACGCTCGATCCCGGTATCACGGGGTTGGAAAAGGCGAATTTCGAATTGTATCATTATACATCGGATGCCCATGTTCTGTCCTATTTCTGGTATCCGCTCGATCCCATGTTCTGGATCGACGAGGAGACGCCCGGTGACGGAACCGGCGATGCCGGAATGTCTTTTCCGTTTCTGCCGACCGGCACGGTGGCGGAAGCCGACGGATTTCCGCCGGATATGACAGGAAAGGCAAAAGCCAGGGAAATCCGCTACGACGTAACCTGGCCGGACGATGTTCCGATTCTCAAGGCCGGTGAGACCCTTACATACCCCGGAGGCGAATACCGCGCGGATAACGGAGACGCGCCCGGGCTTCCCGGCGTCCTAGCCTGGGCCGCTGGTCAGGTGGTCTTCGATGACCTGAACCCGGAAATGAATGAAACCAAACTCTTCACGGATTACCTGGTGCGGCTGGGACAGGTGCTGGAAGAACGGCGCGTGGATTTGTCGATCGACGATCTCCCTGATGATTTCAAACCTGCCGCCAAACGGGTGGATGTGATCATGAACCGGTATTACTTCAAAGACCTTCATGCCGGCTTGCGGAACCGGATCTGTTATGATCCCATGACGGAAAAACTCATCATGCAGGGGTTTGTCAATGACAGGACCCTCGGAGACAATGACCTGACGGCCGCGCCGCCTGCCATTTATGTAACACAGCCCAATATCATGACCGAAACCGAAAAGGATACCATCAAAGCACTGGAAGGCGCGAACGGCGCTTTCACGGAGGCTGTGGACAACCTGTACGAATTGACCAGAAATCCGAATGGTATTGTGGGAGCAGATTATACAGTCGGCATCGCAGTGGCCGAGGATTTCATTGAAAAACTGAGTACGACTTTGACTGCCGATGTTATCGATCGGCTCTGCAATTCATTCTATGCCTGGTTCGGATATACATGCGACGAGGCAGTTGTCGATGCACAAAACCCATTCCCCGAGATATCCTTCGGCCCCGGCCTTGCGCTTATGCCCAACGGCGCGCTGCTCGATCCGGACAAAGCGCCGTTCCAGGATTTTACCGAAGGCTATGTCACCCTTGCGGAGAACAATCATCCGGAGCTGGGGGCAATGCCGGTGGCGCTGCACATTGTAAAGGTGAAGAAGGAAAAATATCGCGGCGCGATCAAGACGGTCTTCTCCGACAATGTGTTCGACGAGAAGGTCACCCTGCGCCATACCGCGGATTTCGGCGGGAAGGCCGATGAACTGGTATTCCAGTGGCAGTATCGGGAAGAGGACGGAACCGACCAGAACATCCCGAACCTTGCGCCGGCTAAGTGGAAGGTATTTCCTGATTTTTCAGGTAAGAACGGGCTGGGGATGGCGGAAATCGCCCTTGCCGGCGCCGGCAGCGCATTGCTTGTGGACAACCTCTTTTTCGTGAGATACCGCCATAAGGACAGCCCGGAAGATGATCCGACCTCATGGTCGAACTGGGCCGGCGCGGCAAACTCCCGCCCGCCCAAGGAGGGGGAAGATCCCATAGATACCTACCAGGCGCAGTTATGTGAGGGGTGGATCAAGCGGGTCCTCAATGGAGTGAATCCATTTGAAGCCCGGATCAGGGACTTTTTGAATACGGACAGCCCCGCGACGTATGTGAGCATGATTCAGCAGGCGGGCCAGCGGTATGAAGGGCCGGTGGCCTTCAATCCGGCAAAGGACGTGATCGAAAACGTGGGCCTGATCGAGCTGTACCAGACGGTTCTGGATCGGGGGAAGGATCTTAGCATCGATCTGTCCCAGCCGGTATGCACCTCGGGTGTAACGACAGCGCTCACTCTGGCCGCCAGCCGCATATCCGGCTTTTACACCCTCCTCGGCAACGAGGCATACAACGACGCGCTCGATCCCACCATCGGGTTCGGCACATCGAGTTCGGAATACGGCAGCCTCGCGCCGGCCGTCTTCTCCTTCACCAATCAGGTTCCCTCGCTGCTTGAAGAGGAATTGACGCTCCTGAGAGGACGATCGGAACCCGGCGCTCGTCCTGTTTACAACCGCCTGATGTGGAACTTCACCAAGGACCGCGGCGAAGCCGCCTACGGGATGAATTACAACATTTCGGATGTCACCAAAGACGGATTCATCGACGATGCGGACGGTCAGAGACTCTATCCCCAGGGACATGGCGATGCGTGGGGGCACTACCTGACGGCGGTCAAAACCTATTATACCCTTCTTCGTCATCCAGAGTTCAAATGGGAATCCCGTTCCGAAAAATTCCAGATCCAGGGCGTGGTGATGGATGTGGATTATCTGGACGAACGCAAATTTGCCGAAGCGGCCGCGGCCAAAGCCAAAGTGGGCAGGGAAATCGTGGATCTGACCTACCGATCCAAATATGTGGATGATCCGGACGGCCAGTGGCAGGGATACAAAGACACCGACAAGTCCAGAGCCTGGGGCGTATCGGAATGGAGCCGCAGATCCGCGCACGCCGCCTATTTTGACTGGGCCACCGTCAATGCGGTGCTGCCTTCGGCCGGCGCCTTCCGACTGAACCGGAGCGATCTGGACAGGCTCAAGGCGGAAGTGCCGCTGGCGGTGTACAATAAACTGAATGCCTTCGAAGATCAGGGCTACGGCAATGAAACGGACTTCAAGGACGCCCTGACCGAGGCCGGGATTGACCCGACGCCGTATCCGAATATTCTGAAATTCGCGGAAAAGAGCGGTTTGAAACGAATCGACCGCACCACCGTGCAGGAGACCTTGGAGATTGCGTCCCAGGCCCGTGCAATCCAGAAACAGGCCGATGACGCGAATGTCGGTCTGAATCCGTTGGGGCTTTCGGATGAAACCGTGCCATTTGATATTGAGCCTGCCCGGATGGTTCCGGGGGCCTACAATTTCGCGACGCATTTCGAGCAGGTGTATGAGCGGGCCTTCAGCGCACTGAAAAACGCGAGGATCGTCTTCGACCATGCCAATGATCTGAAAAACCGGATCCGTCAGACCGCAGTTTCTACTGAGGAGTTCACGCAGCAGGTCATTGTCCAGGACCGGAATTACCGGAACCGGATGATCGAAATCTTCGGAACGCCGTATGAGGGGACCATCGGGTCCGGAAAACTCTATCCTGCCGGGTATCAGGGGCCGGATTACTTCCTGTATAACTATATTGATGTGAATGAAACTGATTCAAGTGATAGGTTTCCCGAACCCAGTAATACCGTAAAAGCCTTTTTTACGGCAGGGTTTCCGATTATCAAAAATGAGGCAGGCGGTGCATTAAATAATGGATCCGGATATTCTTCGGTATTCAGTCACTTTTTCGGAACGGATTTCAATCCCGGAGAAATAGTTTATCCCGCTCATTTCAGTGACGATATCAAAATTGAATATCCCATAAGCGGCGCTGGAACTTGGAGTTTTCAGGCGCCATTGAATTGGGGAATGCGAAAATCACCCGGTGAAATCCAGTTAGCCTTGATTGAACTGGTCAAAGCCGAAGCAGACCTGAAGTTGGCTCTGGCTGATTACGCAGGCTTGATGCTCGACATCAATGTGGCAGTTTCTTTATTGGAAGCTCGTTCTGATTTGAATAGCAATAACATAGATATTATGGAAACTGCTTTGCAGAAAAAAAGAGTATTGAACACAATTATCCAAGGGGCTAATATGGTTGCGTGGGGCGCTGAACTTGGCTATGAACTCACAAAAAAAGTTGAAGATACTGTTATTGAAGGAATTCCTAAAGTCGTCGGAGTTGCCAGTGATGCGACTGCGCCGGCAAGAGCCGTAGTTAAGACCGGAGCCGTAGCTGCTTGGACACCATTAAAAGTGTTGGAGAAGACAGCAAAATTCACTTCTATGGGGGCTGAAATTACAAAAGAATGGCTAATCGGTGGAGCTGATATCAGCATCGAAAAAGAAGAGTACAAGTATGATATTAAACAGCAACTCAAGGAGATTGAACTCCACCTGGGGAATGAGGCGCCCCAGCGTATGGAAATCTTCAAACGTCAGGAACATATGCGTCAGATTTCCGAAAAATACAAGGCTGTACTGAGCAAGGGGTTACGCCTGATGGAAGAACGCAAGGCATTCAATGCCAAAGTTGCGGCCAAGACCCAGGGCAGCCGGTATGCGGATATGAACTTCCGCATCGGCCTCAACGACGCCCTCTCCAAATACCGCTCCATGTACGACGTCGCCTCCCGGTTTGTCTATCTGGCCGCCAAGGCCTACGACTACGAGACCAACCTGAGCGATAGGGACCCGGCTGCGGCCGGCCCCCTCCTGGCGGATCTCATGCGCCAGCGCACCCTGGGGCAGTACGAAGACGGACGCTACATCATCGGGCAGGGCGGACTGGGCGAAACCCTGGCGCGGCTCAAGACCAATTTCGAGGTTCTGAAGGGCCAGATGGGATTGAGCAACCCTCAGTCGGAGACCAGCCGGATGTCCCTGCGCTATGAACTCTTCCGGATCAAGAAGGACGGAAGCGAAGACGATGCCTGGCGCCGGGAGCTGCTGAAGCACAAAACCGACAATCTCTGGTCGGTTCCCGACTTCAGACGGTACTGCCGCCCCTTCATCTCCGAAACCGACGGCGCGCAGCCCGGCATCGTGATTCCCTTTACCAGCAACATCATCTCCGGCAAGAACTTCTTCGGCTGGCCCCTGGGCGGCGGCGATCATGCCTATGACCCGACCCACTACGCCACCAAGGTCCGCTCGGTGGGGCTCTGGTTCGAAGGTTACGACAACAGCCGGTTGTCCGAAACCCCGAGAGCCTACCTGGTTCCCGCGGGCATGGATGTGATGATGGTTCCCAACAGCACCGAGCTGGACAGCCGGGAATGGACCATTGTGGATCAGAAGATCCCGGCCCCGCTGCCCATCGGCCCTTCCGATCTCGCCGACAGCGGCTGGTTCCCCTCCCTGGATTCCCTGAGCGGCCCCATGGTTCAGATTCAGAAGTTCCCCATGGCAAGAGCCTATCACGACTCCGGATATTTCAACCAGAGCGAGATGAACTACGACAGCCGGCTCATCGGCAGATCCGTATGGAACACCCGCTGGCTGCTGGTCATCCCGGGCGCGACCTTCCACTATGACCCGAAATACGGACTGGACAGCTTCATCAGCACAGTGACGGATGTGAAGCTGCTCTTCCAGACCTATGCCATATCAGGGAACTAATAAAATCAACCAACCGATAAAACGGTTGAGGCAGCTTGAAAAACCGCTGCCTCAACCGGAAAGGGAAATCATCATGAAACAAACAGTTGGGCCGAAAAAATCGGAATTCAGGGGCCGGCCTCTTGGTCCGGTCTTTTGGATGATCTTCTGGATGCTGCTCTTCACCCCCGGCTTCTTCCCTTCCCAGGCCCATGCAGCAATTCCCGAAGCCGAAACCGTGATTTACGGCAAGGTGGTGAACACGGATAAGTCGACCCGGGTCCCGATCACCTCCGGAACCCTGAAATGGACCCTCCGGGGAAAGGAAGGGGATCGGCAGACCTATACCTTTACGACCGACCTCGAATGCCTCCAATGTATGGATGATCCGCCGTCCGAGACCGGCGAATGCGGGGAATGCGCCTACTCCTACCAACTGAAAGTGCCCCATGAAGCCCTGACGGGGGTTTCCGGATTCGATGCAACGGTTTCGGCCGTGCCGGTCACCGGCGCGGAAATGCAGTATGACCATACGGAGATCAGCCTGAATGGCCGCGCAGCCCGGATCACGCCCCCGGCCCAGGGATACATCAAAGCAGCGCAGTCCAGACGCGCATCGGTCTACCGGGTTGACCTTGAAATAGGCAGTGAAAGTGAACTGGAGGATACGGACGGAGACGGGATTCCGGATTTCTGGGAAGATCAATACGGACTGGATAAATATAAGGCCGAAGACGCGGCAGAAGACCCGGACAACGACGGATGGAACAACCTTCTGGAATATCTGAATAACACAGATCCGTTTCAGAGCAATACCGTACCCGCGCTTGAAACGAGAGAACCGCTTCGCTTGCCGGAGAACGGGCTGATTCTGGCCAATCTCTATGTTCTGGATTCCGATTCCGCCAGGGAAGATATCGACATCACATTTGCCGATCTTCCCGCGTGTGCGGATCTGATCTTCAAAGGCGGCATGGAGCCGAACGCCTCGGGTATTCGTCAGGACAAGCTCCTGCAGGCAAATGACGCGATGACACTGCAGCAGATTCATGAAGGCCGGCTCCTGCTCAAATACAAGGAGACGGAACAGACCTCATGTGCTTTCAAGGTCAGCATCAGCGACGAAGATCCTGCCCATACGCCGGCCCAAGGCACGATCGAAGTTTCGATCTGGAAGCCCAGCGCATCCGACGGAACCGGTGCAAGATACTGGACCGATATCCACCATGACTTTGCCGATGCTTCAGATGGGCAGATCGCAACCCGACTGTCGGATCGTTCCGGATCGAATGCCTTTGGTTCGGTCGGATCATCCGATACCGGAACCATCAGCAAAAACGGTACGCCTTCGGGAATTACCGCGCTTAACTTCGGCCGAGATACATGGTTTGATCTGCCCGGCGACGCGCCGATTTTTTCCTCGGCGGAGACGGGATTTTTCGCGGTATTCCAATCGACCGGTTCAGGGGAGCAATCCCTGATATCCACAGCCCATTTTCAATTGGGAGTAACCGGAGACGAGCATTCCACCCATCCGAATCAGATCCGGTTCGGGGCCCCCGGAGATGTGATGTACGGCGGGGGAGAGGTTCAGGATCAGTGGACCCTCGCCTTCATCGACAAAAGCCCTTCGGAAGCCAGAATCGAGCTGAACGGCGTCGTGACCGCCGGCCCCTTCCGACTGGAAGCGGCTTCGGAGACCCCCGCCAGGCCCCAGATCGGTTCCAAGACGATTCAGGAATGGAACAGCGATGAAAATGCATGGATAGAGGAGACCGTTGAAGGATTTCAGGGTCGACTGGGAGAAATGATTCTCTTCGACAGCCGGCAGCCCTTTGAAAAGAAATGGAGTACCACGGCCTATCTGATGAGCAAATGGTTCGGATATGCCGTACAGGATGCATCCCGGGAATCCCGGCCCGTGAACATCCGGGGCGCATCTGCCGGATTCAGCGAGACATATTCGGAGTATACGGGATCTTATGTGCCCCTTTACGGCAAAGACCTGAATTATCTGCTTATCGGCGGATTCGGGGATGACACGCTAACGGGCGGACATGAAGATGATATCCTGGTGGGCAACCCCGGAGAGGATCTGCTGCGGGGGATGGGCGGAAGGGATCTCTTTGTGGTAAACGATGGAAACATCATCGCGGATTTCAATCAAAAGGCCGGAGATCGACTGAGCATCGCCCACCTGTTGAAAGGATCTGACCAGGATCTTGCCGCATATGTTCATCTGGAAACCGACGGAACCGATACGCTGCTCATGATCGATGAAGACGGAGACGGCAGCGGATATACCGATGCGACCATCACCCTCAAAAACATTGCGCTGCAGGCTTTGGATATTTCAAGGTTCTGGGCCTCCGGCTCCCTGGTTACCGGCGGCAGGCGTCCCTCATTGACGGCCCGGATCGATCCGGTGCAGACGACCGCCTCGGAAATCGGCGGCGGGGCAGCCACTTTTACGCTGACATTTGCGGGCGACGCTGTCCCGAATCCGCTGGCGGTGCCGCTGGAGATTGAGGGAAATCCGCTGACCGGATTGAATTACCGCATGGAAACCGAAGCATATGACCCGGTCAACGGTGCGTATGAGACTATCGAAATCCGGGGAAGCTCGATTCCGGTCAGCCTCAAACCCGGCGAAAGGAGACTGACCGTCAGCGTGTACGCGGTGGACAACCAGCAGACCGATCCGGACAGATCGCTTGTCATCTCCTTGATGCCCAACGAGGATTCTTATTCCCTTTCGGATGCGGATACCGTTACATTGAAAATCATAGAAGGCGCGGATCGGATCAGCATTCTGGCCACACAGAATTATACCACCGAGGACGGCGATCTTCCCGGAGAATTCACCATCAGCCGCGAGGGGCAGACCGATGTGGAGCGGATCGTGAAGCTCAATATCCAGGGATCTGCGGAAAACGGCAAAGACTATGAATTTATCCCTTCCGAAATCCGGATTCCCCAGGGTTCGAGCCTGGTAAAAATTGCGGTCAATCCCTATATGGATATTCTCGATGAGCCAATAGAGTATGTGGAAGTGATACTGCAGGCGGGAGATGGTTATGCGGCCACATCCTCTTCAAGTGCCATGGTCGCTATCGGCCCGACACTGATTCCGGGAGATTTGGACGCCAAGAACGGAGTGACGCTGGCGGATGCGATTCTCGGCCTTCAGGTCTTGGCAGGCATGACTCCGGCTTCCGCGATTTACAGGGTTGCCGAGGTCAACGGCGACGGCAGAATCGGCCATGAAGAGATCATCTACATCCTGCAGGTCGTGTCGAACCTGCGGCCGGAAACGGAACGATAACCACCCAATGAGGAGGTGGTACTCGGCAGCACCATCGTTATCATCAGAACTGAAATAAAAGAAATGAGGCAGGGTTGCAGAGCGATCCTGCCTTGTTTTCATAACGGAGGATAGCAGAAAAATGGCCTCAAACCGATTCCGCAGTCAATATATTCTGATAGCCCTGTTGATTTTATCAGCAATCATTGCCGGCTATTATGCTTTCAAAAACCTGCCATCCGAAAAGGACGATTCAAATGTTATCGCCCGCATCGGTCCCCGGAAAATCACGGTTGAATCCTTTCAGAATGAAATTGCCCGCAGATCCGGAAACATCGCGGGGAAAACCGAATTGCTCGATGAGATGATCGAATATGAGACACTTTTGCTCAAAGGGATCGAAGCCGGTCTGGATAAAGACCCGGAAGTGATTCGATCCTATCATAATATCATTGTGGGGAAGCTCAAACAGCGTGATCTGATGCCGCTGATCGAAAACGTGCAGATCACGGATGAGGAGATCGAATCCTGGTATAACGCCAACATCAAAACCTATACGGAGCCTGCAAAGGTCAGACTGGCGATGCTCTACTTGAAAACCGACTCGTTTATGAGCGCTGAAAGAGTGGCGGAACTTCATGAAAGGTTATCGGAAGCAAGAAACAAGGCAGACGGAATACCGGCCGAATCCGGGTTCGGGGCACTGGCGGTGGACTATTCCGAAGATCAGAGAAGCCGATACCGCGGGGGGGATATCGGCTGGATCGACAAAGGACGGGCTTACAGATCGGATGAAAAAGTGATCTCGGAGGGATTCAGGTTAGAGGAAATTGGTGATGTCAGCGATATCATAACAGCAGCCGATGGAATCTATCTTCTTAAATTAATGGACAAGGCAGAACCCTCTGTCCAGCCCCTCGAAACAGTAAAAACAGCCATTTACCAAAAGCTGTTGATTGAAAAACGGCGGGCTGTGGAGCAGGATTTTTATCAAGAACTGAAAGACAGGGTTCTGGTCGAAATCTATCCTGAAATCCTGGATTCCATACCGATTGAAACCGAAAAAAAGGATTTGCCTCAGTTGAAATGAAATCCGGGGGGTTAGAAGGTTTGCACAGAGAATCACCTGATGGCCGTGGCCAAGGAGAGTCCAAGGCAATGACCGGCCAGTGACAGCTACGATTCCGCCGCTGCCGGGGTAATCAACATGCTCCGCGGGCTCTCGGATAATGCTATGGCGGATTTGAGGATAGCCGTTTTCGCCCTTCGGAAACAGAAGTGGCGGCCCGGTAAACCGAAAGAAGAGGAGGAAAAGTATGAGACGAAGAACACTGTTACTGATATGCGGACTGATGTCTATTCTTGCTGTCAATCCGCTGGTTTCGGATGCCGAAGAGTATATCTGTACCGTTACAAATAGCGCAGACGGCTACAATGTCTTTGGCGGACCGATACAGGGAACGCTTAGGGGATGTGTGAAAGGCATGTCATACATTCAGTACGATAAAATCGTTTTTGAGGCAGGCATAACCAACATCACGCTGGTCGATCCTATTGTCATCTATAGGGATAGGGATATGACAATCGATGCCGGTGAACAGACCATCACCATCAGCGGTGACAACGCCAATAAAGTTTTTTATATCGATTCCGCAGCGGATGTCACCATGCGAAACCTGAAAATCGTCGATGGCAAAGGGTCCGAGGGTGATGACGTGCAGGGTGATCCTGCGAAGGGGGGCGGCATTCTCAATAAAGGCCGGCTGACCCTCGATGGATGCGAGGTTTCCAACAGCAGCGCCCATCTCGGCGGGGGAATCTTCAATGATGATGGCGCCACCCTGATCATGATCGATTGCCGAATAACCAATAATCATGGGCTGGATGCAGGAGGCGGCATCGCCAACTACCGGAATCCGGACACGAATTCGGTAACTGACAGCAGACTGGAAAACTGTGTAATATCCGAAAACTCCAGTGGGATCGGCGCCGGCATCTATAATAACGCCAGACTGAATATGAAAGGATGCACGATCTCCAAAAACGTCTCTTCAGATGAAGGCGGCGGCCTTATGAACGGTAATTACGGGGGGGCGGCTTACGCCGATCTGATCGATTGCATCTTTAGCGAAAATGAGTCCACCGGTTACCGGGGCGGCGGCATCGCCAACTATAGCGAAATGCAGCTTTTGGGGTGCGAATTTTCCAACAACCGGGCAACCGACGCCGGGGGCATATACAACAGTGAAAACGCCTCTCTCCGTATGACCGAATGCCTGGTGACCGGCAACCGGACATCCGGATACGGCGGCGGTATCTTCAACAATTACAAAACAAATGAATCTGAGCCCGGCATTTGTGTATTGAAAGATTGCATCTTGAAAGAAAATGAGGCCTTAGCCGGCGGCGGCATCTATAGCGAGGGCGATATAACGATCACCGGCAGCGAACTGGTGGACAACCTCGCCGTCGATGCGGGGGAAAGGCGGGGGCAGGGTGCCGGCATATTGAACAGAGACGGCCGGTTGACCCTTACAGACTGCACCTTGCGCGGCAATCGCTCATACTACGGGCCGGCGCTCATGAACTATGACGAGACCGATGATCCGGAAAGGATTCCCTCCTGCGTCCTGACCAATGTTACGCTTACGGGAAATCAAGGAGATCCGGACCATGGAGCGGTAATTGCCCAGGTTTTCGGAACGCCCTCCATGTCTCTGATCAACTGTACCGTGGCCAATAACCGGAATGCCGAAGAGGGTATCGCTGCCGCAGGCACGCTGACATTGAAAAATACCATCGTGGCGTTCAACGGCCCCGACGGAACCACCAATTTCCAGCACCTCGACGATGGCGTCATCACCTCCGAGGGTTACAACCTCTCCAATGACTGGAACGAGGTGACGCCCGCTGCCACCGACCTGACGGCCGACCCACGGCTGGAACCGTTGAGCGCCTGTGCCGACGGCCCCATGGTTCACACCCTCGGAGCTGACAGCCCGGCCATCGACGCGGGAACCTACGAGGATGCACCGGACAGGGATCAGTGCGGCAAGCTTCGGTTCGGCGTTTGGGACATCGGCGCTTGGGAATCGCCGCTGATGCGGATGGGGCTGAGAGAGGCGCTCATGGCACTGCAAATCAGCGTCGGACTTGCGCCGGCACACCGGATCAAGGTGGACCCCATCGCCTGCTGGCTGGATGTGAGCGGGGATGAACGGGTGGGGCTCGCAGAAGCCGCTTACGCCCTGCGGCTGACAGGCCAATCGACCCCGTTGATCGATCCGCCCTGCCAGAGCTTTGAATTCAGCAACGACCGCGTGAGCTTTTACGGCTCCATATACCGATGCGGTGTAGTGGATTACAAGGGCAGCGCAAAGTTCGTCCTTGCCGACGATCGGGACATCGGCGGCAGCCAGGATATTACCGAAGGCGAGTTCTGCTATTCGGCTGAAGCCCCGTATCAAACGGTGGAGAACTGCCTCTACCTCCTGGGGAATTGCCTGAAAACGAAAGGTTCCTATAAAGCTTCCGGACAGACCGTAAGCACCTGGGATGACCAGGTGACCTGCTTCGGCCAATGACACGGTGCGGCCGGGGGAGGGGATGAGATCGAAAGGGAAAGGAACTGCCCGCCTTTGCGGAAATCAGGTGTGGCCTTGCCACTGCATCATACACAATGGCAAGGCCCGGGCAGTTTGACCGGCTTCGGGAGGGGCCGGCCCATTGAATCCGCTCCTACTCCCGCTTCCGCGTCGCCATCGCATAGGTAATCCGATCAATGATAATGGCCAGAAAGACGATGCTCAACCCGGCCTCGAACCCCCGCCCCACCTCGATCCGGTTGATGGACAGCAGCACCTCCATCCCCAGCCCCCGGGCCCCGATCATCGAGGCCACCACCACCATCGCCAGCGCCATCATGGTGGTCTGGTTGATCCCGACAACAATAGTGGGCCGGGCCAGTGGAAGCTGCACCTTCATCAACGTCTGCCAGTCGGATGCGCCGAAAGCCTTGGACGCCTCCACCATATCGGCCGGAACCTCCCGGATGCCGACGTTGGTCAGCCGAATAATCGGCGGCATGGAGTAAACGATGGTGGCAAAGAGGGCCGGAACCTTGCCAAGGCCGAAGAACATCAGCACCGGGATGAGATAGACGAAGCTGGGCATGGTTTGCATCGCGTCGAGCATGGGCCGGATGGTCGCCTCCATACGGTCGCTTCTGGACATGGCAATGCCGACGGGAACCCCGGCCCCAAGAGAGATGACCACAGCGCCCGTGACGAGCGCGAGCGTCATCATGGCCAGATCCCAGTAGCCGAAAGAGCCGATGGCCATCATCATCGCGGCCATGACCAGCGCTATCCACCAGCGGTCCATGAGCTTTGCCGCGGCCCCGGCCACCACAATCACCACCACGAACCAGGGCAGCCAGAGGAAAAACCACTCCAGCCGCAGCAGAAACCAGAGCAGCCCCGTGCCGACGGCATCGAAAAAGTCGCCCCAGTTGATCAGCAGCCAATCCATGACATCATCGATCCATTCGGCCAGGGGAATATCGAGAAATTCGGGAAACGGAAACATGTCTTTCCTCCGGGTTCGGGTTTATCCAGTCAGATCAAAAGGGTCGGATCAAAGGGTCGGCAAAACATTCGATCTCTTTCTGGCTCTTTCTGACTCTTTCTAATCAGTGCCTTGAAAAAGCAGCCCCGGCACAAGGGCCGGGGCATCTCATTTCCAAAAAAGCGGAACCTTTCCTACTTGGGCAGCGCAGCCTTGACCTTCTCTGCCAAATCCGCATCCACCCATTTTGTCCAGACATCTTCGTAGTTTTTCAGAAACCAGATCGCGGTCTCATGCGCATCTGCACTCTCATCCTTCATATAGACCAGAAACTTGTTGTTGAGCTTCATGGTGGTCTCGTACCGCCGGAAGAACTCGACCACATCGGGGGCCCGCTCCGGCAGCTTCGAATTGACGAGGATGTTGACCTCCACCGAGGGGAAGGCGCAGGCTTTGCTCTTCTCCCAAACCTCTTCGTCGTAGGGCGGCTCCTCCAGCGGCGTCATGTCGAGCTTTCCCAGCACCCATGTGGGGCCCCAATAATAGCCGAACCAAGGATTTCCCTTGCGGTAGGCCGCGACCATAGAGCCGGAAAGGGCCGCATCTGAACCGGGGATGAAGTCGTTGTAGGTCTTGTCCAGGCCGTATGCCTTGAACTTCTTCTCGTTGATCCCGGTGACGGACCATCCCGCGATCGCGTTGTAGAAGCGCCCCTTGGAGGGATCTTCGGGATCTTTGAAGAGTTTCCAGTATTTTGGCATATCAAAGACGCTCTTCAGGTCCGGGGCCATGGGCTCGATTCCCCGCTCCTTGTCGCCCTCGATCATATAGGTCGGGACCAGCCACCCCTGCCAGGAATCGGGATAGTTGGGGCCCAGATCCAGGATCGTGCCTTCTGAAATCCCTTTGTCATACAGTTCCTGCACGTTCTGGGTCCAGGACTCCATATCCACATCGATATCGCCCTTCATCAGCGCCTGGAGCATGATCGGGGTTCCGCCGGGGACGAACTCGCTCTCATATCCCATCTGCTTGATGATAAAGGCCGATATCCGGTTGTGAACCCGGGCGCTGTCCCAGCTCATGTCACCAAAGACGATCTTCTTGTCGGCCGATAGGGCCGGGACTGAAAGAACCAGCATCAGTACGGCAATGATTGCCAGATTGAAAATCCGCTTTCCGCTTTGCATAGGTCTCCTCCTGTGGTGATGGTTTGACGTGTAAAGGGTGAACGATAAGGGGTTACAGACAATTACTTTTCAGTTATTATAGCCGAAAATGAAATAAAATCAAGATTTCATGATTCTCGAATGGGTTTGGTGACGCGTTTCATTGCCTTCCCGGGACAGGTATGGTATAAAAGTGCTTCAGCCGAACCCCGGCATCTGATGGAAGCATCGGCCGATTTCACTGTACCGATTGCAGATCATTATCCATTTTTTTCCAACCTGAATCGACCCTGAATCGAATTTGTTTCTGCGCGGACTCAAAACCAACATTGCCGTCATCCTGGTGATCATCCTCGTCACCGGAATGATTCTGATCGACCTGGTGATGATCACCTCGGTGAGCCGGATTCTGATCCGGTCACAGGTCTCCGAGGCCCGCCTCTTTCTGAGCGCGGTGGAGAACAGCCTCATCTTTCTGCCCCATTCCGAGGAGATCACCCTCAACACCATTTTAGAGGAGAGCTTCGATAGGATGTTCAAGGAGTCCGGGGTGGACTGCATGATCATTTTAGGAGCCAACCGCCGGCAGATCTATGTGGTGGGAGACTGCGCGGGGGATCAGGAGCAGATCTATCCGCAGATCCGGGAGGCCATCGATACGGGGGAGGAGGTCGCCAATTTTTTCGGCACAACCTGGGCCGTTTTCTGGCATCAGCATGAGGGAATGGTACTCTCCGCGCCGATCCGGAAGAAGAACGCGATTCTGGCCGGCACCGGGGTGGTGATGCGATTCCACGACATCTACAAAACCCTGCGCCAGACCCAGTTCATCCTTTTCATCTACATCGCGGTCAATACCATCTTTTTGACCTTTTTCGGCATGCAGCGCCTCTCCAGGGTGACGGTCAAACCGGTGCATCAACTGCTGGACAGGACCGAAGATTATCGGGAATTCGAGGAGTTCAGCCTCTTTGCGGGGAAAAAAGACAACGAGTTTCGGCAGTTGACCGATACCTTCAATCGGATGCTCGCGAGGATCTCGGCCGACAAGGAGGAGCTGCAGGCAACGGTTCGGTCCCTGGAGCGGGCCAACGCGGAACTGAAGCGGGCCCAGCAGGAGATCATCCGGGCCGAAAAGCTCGCGTCCGTGGGCCGGCTCTCGGCCGGGATCGCTCATGAGATCGGCAATCCCATCGCGATTGTAATGGGATATCTCGATCTGCTCAAAATGGAGGATATCACAGAGGATGAGCGAAAGGAATCGGTGGAGCGGACCGAGGCCGAGATCGGCCGGATCCACAAGATCATCCGGCAACTGCTCGATTTCTCCCGCTCTTCGGACGGGGATGCCCATCCGGTGGCGGTACATGAGATCATCGAGGATCTGCTGGAGTTTCTGAAGATCCGGCCCATGATGGCTGAGATCGAATTCATTCTCCGCCTGAATGCCGAAGATGACAAGGTCTATGGGGACCCAGGGCAGCTTAGGCAGGTATTTTTGAACCTGATTTTAAACGCAGCCGACGCCATATCCTCAGCAGCGGTTCCGGAAGGATGGATCGAGATCCGGAGCGAAGAGATCACGGAAGGAGAGGGGGCCGGAAAGAAGGGCGGAAATCCCATATTGGAAATCGTCTTCTCCGATAACGGGGCCGGCATCGATGCCGAGCATGTGGGCGACATCTTCGACCCCTTCTATACCACAAAGGCGCCGGGCAAAGGGACCGGCCTCGGCCTTTCCACCTCCTTTGCCATCATCGAGAAGATGAAGGGAAAGCTTTCGGCCGTCAGCGAAGGGGGGGGAGGGACCTCCATGATCATTCACCTTCCCCTGTACCGATCCCCGATTTCCTGATATAATGAACTTTTCGAATACAGGCTTTTCAATGTGTGAAAAAAATTAAAGATGACCCCATACAGGCGCAGAAAATAAATGACGGAAGAGAAGAACTTTCAGGCTCCGGATCAAGAGCCGGAGCGGGAAAAGCGGCTTCTGGTGATCGACGATGAGGCCAACATGCGCCACATGCTGTCGATGCTGCTGAAGAAATCGGGGTATCTGGTGGAGACCGCATCGGACGGAAAGGAGGCTCTTAAGCTGCTGGAGAAGGCCGAAGCTCCCTATGACTACATCCTCTGCGACATCCGGATGCCGAAGATGGGCGGAATGGAATTTCTGAGGGCAGCAAAGGAGCAACTGACCCAATCTACTGTGATCGTGATGTCGGCCTACGGCAGCATCGACACCGCGATCGAAGCCATGAAACTGGGGGCATACGACTATGTATCCAAGCCCTTCAAGTCGGACGAGATCCTGCTGGCGCTCTGCAAGGCCGAGGAGCGGGAGCGGCTCAAAAAGGAGAACCTGCGCCTCAAGCGCCGGATCGAGACCATCGAGGAGAGCTACCGGTTCGGGACCATGATCGCCAAGAGCAAGTCGATGCAGACGATTTTCAAGCTCTCCCGGAAGGTGGCCCCCTACGGCACAACAGTGCTCATCACCGGCGAGTCCGGAACCGGCAAGGAGCTGGTGGCCCGGGGCATCCACTTCAACAGTGAGCGGGCACAAAATCCGCTGATTCCGGTCAACTGCGGCGGGATTCCTGAGAATCTGCTGGAGAGCGAGTTCTTCGGCCACAAAAAAGGGGCCTTTACGGGCGCGGAGAAGAGCCGGAAGGGACTTTTCGAGGAGGCTCATACCGGAACCATCTTTCTGGATGAGGTGGGAGAGCTGCCCCTTTCCCTGCAGGTGAAGCTGCTTCGGGTGCTTCAGGACAATGAAATCCGGCCTGTTGGGGATTCCAAGTCCAAGACCGTGGATGTCCGCGTGATCGCGGCCACGGCAAAAAATCTGGAGGAGGAGGCCGCAGAAGGCCGGTTCCGCCAGGATCTATATTACCGGCTCAATGTCCTTATCATCAAGATCCCGCCCCTGCGGGAGCGGAAAGAGGACATTCCCCTGCTGACCCAGCGCTTTATCGAGCGGTTCAACAAGGAGCTGGGCCGGAACATCCGCGGGATCACCCCCGAGGGAATGGCGCTGCTGCTCAAGCACCGGTGGCCCGGCAACGTCCGGGAGCTGGAGAATATCATCGAGCGGGCCATGGTGCTGACCGACGGGGATCTGCTCACCCCTGAGAGCTTTCCTGAAGAGTTGATCGGGCCCGCGTCCGTTGGGCTGCCGAGCGATACCTTTACCGGGTTTTCCCTGAAAGAGGCCCAGCGGGTCGTGGAGAAGAAGCTGATCACCCGGGCACTGACGGAGACCGGCGGGAACCGGACCCGGGCCACGGAGCTGCTGGAGATCAGCCACCCCTCCCTGTTGAGCAAGATGAAGACCTACGAGATCGACCTGTAGGGGCTTTTCTTGATTAGGTCCGGGGCGCTTTTCCCTCCAGTGCCCAGGTGAGCAGCAGGCTTCCCCAGGTAAAACCCGCGCCGAATGCCGAAAGGATGATCCGATCCCCCTTCTTCATCCGTCCATCCTCCCAGGCCTCGGACATCGCGATGGGGATGGTGCCGGCCGTGGTGTTGCCGTACTTTTCGATGTTGACCATCACCTGCTCCGGCGTAAGCCCCAGCTTTTTGGAGACGCTGTCGATGATCCGGAGATTGGCCTGGTGGGGGATGAGCAATCCCATATCTTCGCCCTTCAAACCGTGCTTCTCCATCAGCCGGGCCGATACTTCGGACATGCCGTTGATCGCTTTCTTGAAGACATTCCGGCCATCCTGGTACACATAGTGCATCCGTTTCTCCACGGTCTCGTGGGTTGCCGGATGGAGGCTGCCGCCGGCCTCCATGAACAAAGATTTGGCCCCAGTTCCGTCCAGATGCATGTCGAAATCGTCGATCCCGCCTTTTTCTCCGTCCGAAGCGGCCTCCAGCACCACCGCACCGGCCCCGTCGCCAAAGAGAACGCAGGTGTTCCGGTCTTCGTAATTGAGGATCGCGCTCATCTTGTCCGCGCCGATCACCAGCACCTTCTGATGTCTGCTGTTTTCGATAAACTGGGCTCCGGTGGCCATCGCGCAGAGGAAACCCGCGCATCCGCCGTTGATGTCAAACCCCCAGCACTTCTCCGCGCCCAGCTCTTTCTGGATAATGGCCGCGGCCGCAGGCACCGGCATATCCGGCGTGACCGTGGCCACCAGGATCAGATCCAGTTCCGAGGCGGAAACATTCGCCCGGGAGAGGGCCATCTCTGCGGCCCGGATGCCCATGTGGGAAATCCCTTTTTCCTTATCCAGAATCCGCCGCTCCTTGATGCCTGTTCGAGTAGTGATCCACTTGTCATTGGTATCGACCATCCTCTCCAGATCCTGGTTGGTCAGCCGTTTTTCCGGGGCATAGTGGCCCACGCCGGTAATGATCGCTCGCATTTTCTCCTTCACTGTCCTTTCCATATTAGACATCTGCATCCCTTCTGCCTCTCTCCACAGAAGATACCATCGGCAGGAAGAGTATGCTTTTAATTATAGCCGAAATATTCTCCGCTTTCCAATTCACGAGAAGGATTTCTCAGGAGATTTCGGCCAAAGCCCTCTCCAGTGCCGCCTCCTCCTGTTCCAGTTCGTGGATCAGAAAGCCGGCCGTATCGGTGGAGGTCTCCTTTACGGCAACCTCGATCCTGCAGACGACCTCTTTCATCCGTTTTGCAGAGAGATTGGCGCACATTCCCTTAAGCGTATGGGCATGAAAGATCATCTTCTCCCTGTCCCTCCCGGCACAGGCAGCCTTCAGACCCTCGATTTCAGGAGGAAGATAAATCAGAAGATCCGCGATCAGCTCTTTGACAAACGCTTTATCTCCGCCAAGGCGATTCTCCAAATCCTTTCGGTCGAAGACAGGCGCCCGGTTTTCAGCAGGTTCGGAAGGAGATGGTGATCTCTGCGATCCCGCTTCCCCTGGGGCCGGTTCCATATCTTTGACCTGTTTTTGAATCACCGCCAGAAGCCTGTCCGGATCAACCGGTTTTGAAATAAAGTCGTCCATTCCGGCCCAAAGGCATTTCTTATGATCCTCTACGCCGGCATCGGCCGTCATCGCCACGATCGGAACATCCGGGTTAACTGTGCCTGATGCGGGGTCCCGGATGATGCGGCAGGCTTCAATACCGCTCATTTCCGGCATCTGAATATCCATCAGGACAAGATCGTATCGTTTTTTTGACAGCTTTTCAATGGCTTGGGGTCCGTTCTCCGCAACATCTGCGGAGAGGCCGAATTTCTTCAGAAGGGACAACGCAACATGCTGGTTGAACCGGTTGTCCTCGACCAGAAGAATATCCGGAACAGACTGCACAAGGATCGAAGAGGTTGATGTCACGGCTGCGGATCGGACTGCCTGGGCCGAGCTTTTTTCCAATCTCGCCGTAAACCAGAAGGTGCTCCCCTTTCCTTCCGCGCTTTCAACGCCGATCCCGCCGCGCATAAGCTCGGAAAGTTGTTTGGAAATGGCAAGGCCGAGGCCCGTGCCGCCATATTTCCGGGCAGTCGAGGGATCTGCCTGTGAAAAGGATTGAAAAAGATTTCCAATCCGTTCCGAGGGAATTCCGACGCCCGTGTCCGTGACGGCAAATTTTATCAGAATATCGGTATCGGTCTGATTTTCCGCATCGATTTCGATGGTGATGCCGCCTGCATGGGTGAATTTGATTGCATTGTTCAGCAGATTGAGCAGAACCTGGCGCAGCCGCAGCGGATCGCCCGCGACATGGAGATGCGTGGAGGGGGAGATCCGGTGTTTCAGGAAAAGCCCCTTTTCACCGGCTTTGGGCTTCATGACCTTCACTACGGAGGCAACTGTATCCGCAAGATAGAAGTCGGTCTGTTCCAGCTCCAGCTTTCCGGCTTCGATCTTGGAAAAATCGAGAATGTCATTGATAAGGGAGAGGAGAAGCTCAGAGGAGATCATCGCGATCTCGGCAAACTCCTGCTGCTCTCTGTCGAGCCGTGTCTCCAGCAGGAGCCGATTCATGTTGATGATGGCGTTCATCGGGGTCCGGATCTCATGGCTCATGGTGGCCAGAAATTCCGATTTGGCAAGGGTAGCGGTCTCGGCCGCGCGCTCGGCCCGCCGGCGCCGGCTCACCTCCTTTGACATCCGCCAGTTCCAGCAGCCGAACAGGGCAATGAGAAGCGCGGACGCGGCCAGCACCTTCCAGAGAAGGGAGTAATCGGTCTCGTGCGCGTATTTGATGGAAATCCAGTTGTTGTAAATCGCGTCACGCTCCGATTGGGGGATGGTATCGAGTCCCTTTTGCAAAATGTTTCTCAAAACCGGCAGATCCTTGGGAACTGCCATGCGCAGATGAACGAAATGGTCCGTCTCTCCGACCACCCGGATCTGCGTCAGACCGGTCTTTCCGATGTAGTAGCTGGTGGAGATCAGAGACCCGATAAAGGCAAAGGCGCGGTCCGTGGCGACCATTTTGAGGGCATCCTCGATGGTTGCAGCGGTAACGAGATCAAGATTCGGATGCTCCTGTTCCAGCCATTCCCCGATTGCATAATCTTCTACAACAGCGACTTTCCGGCCGTGCAGGGCTCGAATATCCCCCAGATAGGCCGCGTCAGTGTCGGAGAAGATGGCCACCGGCACGGATAAATAGGGATCGGTAAAGAGAAGATCCTCCTGCCGGCCCGGTGTCTTTGCCACTGCCGGCAGCAGGGTCAGCTCTCCTGCTTTTAATCGCTGCTGCGCGGCGGACCAGGAAGAGTAGCTTACCGGCGCAAACCGGATATTTAAAACCGTTTCCAACCGTTTCAGATAATCGGTTGAAATCCCCTGAGGCGCCCCCTTGTCGCCGGCAAACTCAAAGGGAGCCCAGGCCGGATCAAAGCCAAAATGGAGGATCGGGCGTTTTGCAAGCCAATTCTGCTCCTCGATCGTGAATGCAATATGAAATGTTTTCTCTTTGCCGAACCATCTTTCCCATAGCTGCTTCTTCTCAGTTTCGCTCAAAGCCAGATAGCCTTTATCCAGTGCGGAATGGAGCAGAGGAGATGTTTTGCGGACCATGTAGGCGTGCCCCTTCAGATCCTCAAAGCCCTTGAATTCGGCAAATCCTTTTACTTCCAGATTATTGAGGTGATTGTTCCGAACAATATACTGGCCGCTGTAGAGTTCCTGAATGGCCGCGTCGGCCTCTCCTCTGGCCACCAGTTGCAGCATCCCGGGGCCGTCATCCGCCATCACGAAGCGCACGTCCCGGAGTTGGGCTTCCATATACCTGTGCAATCCATAATCGGGAAAGGAGGCGATCCGTTTCCCGTGCAATGATGCCGCATCGCTGATGCTCGAATCCTCCTCGCGGGAGAAGATCGCCAGATTGGGCGACAGAGAGGACCGCGAGAAGTCGAAAGACTTGGCACGTTCCGGGGTCCAGATCATCCCCATAATCAAATCGATCTCCCCGATTTGGGCCTTCTGCATCATTTCATCGATCGTGTGAAACGATAATTTCGGCGTCAATCCCACCTTTTGGCTGATCGCCTCGATCAATTCGACAAAATATCCGGTGATTTGGCCGCTGCTTTCCCGCAGAGAATAGGGGGGGATCGGAACACCGCCGACATTGAAGTGCGGATTCTTTTCTATCCATTCCCGCTCTTCCCGGGTCAGTTGAATCGGAAGGGCGGCTTCGACATCCGGAATCCAGCCGAACCAGCGATCGAGAATGGCCTGCTTTTCCTCTTCCCCGATGGCGGCGATTCCCCTGTTGAGGATGGAGACCAGTTCGGGCCAGTCCCTGCGGATGGAAAAAACGACTTCGGTTCCGCTGTCCCGTATCAGACAGGCAATCCCGAAGCTGGCATGAAGATGCTGTTTGCGCCAGTATTCCAGTATATTATCTGATATCAGAGCATCCACATCCCTGTTCAACAGCGCAGCCGCCATCGACTCCATATCGGCCAGCGGCACCGGAACGATTCTGCTGAAGTCCGCCAGCATCTCCTCAATCTTTTTGTTCCCTGCCAGATATCCGACCCGTCTGTCGTTTAAATCGGCAAGTCCTTTGAAATGATTCATCAGATCGGATCGGGTATAAATATAGAAGTGGGCATAAGAGAACGGCCGAGTAAAAATGAAATCCTTCTTCCGGGATTCAAGCTGCATGCTCGGCCCCAGCCCGTCAACCTGCCGCGCTTTTGCCTGCTCGACGATCTCCGACCATGGGGCCAGGGCCAATCGGATATCCGTGCCCAATCGCTGGTTGAGCAATTCGATGTATTCGGGAAGGATGCCGACCAGCTCTCCGTTCCTTTCAATGACACCCGGCGGAAAATCTAAGGAGAAGCCGAGGGTGATGTTGGGATGTTCATCGAGCCACTGGCGCTGCTGATCTGTAAGCGGAACAGGGGCGGGATCTTCTCCAAAGACGGGGGGTACAAAAATTGCGGCATCTTCCCCAAAGACCGGGGATGCGAAAATCAAAGATGAGAAAATCAGAAAATGGATGGCCAGCAGTATCGGCATCCGGAAGAAATGGATGGGTTCAGCCGTTCTCTGAACCGTCTCCTGAACTGGTAGATGGAAGATTGAAGGCTCCATAATTAACCCCTGAAAGGATTCGGTCTGTTGTCTGATCCTCATAAAGTGCTTCAAAATCCGGTTGCTTCTCCTCATGGGCCGCCTCCTTTTTCCGATCCTCCTGCCGGTCCGCGCGGATCTTCTCCATCCATAAGGATTTGGAAAATCGGTAGAGGCGCTCTTTTCGGCAGAAAGAGTATGCTTTTAATTATAGCCGACGTAGGTTCCGTCGGGTCTATGCGCATACGGCAAATGCTCAGGGACATAATAGACCAGATCCATCTTGTTGTGAACCCTAGTTTTAATAACGGCTGTTTTTCCCGAATCCCCGAGGGTATTGCTGCAGGAGAAATCGGCTTCCTGCAACTGCCCGACTTTAACTTCCCAGAGCCACACTGTATCGCGCCTGTGCTCCTTTCCCCGTTTGAAGCGCCCCTGCCGATCGGCCAATACATATCGGATATCGGAACGTCATATAGGCCCCGGGTTTCGGTAAATGGCCTTTGGGTCTATTGGTCTCCAGAGCGATTTTCAACTCCAGATCGACAGCCGGCCGCTTCAGCGGCAGCAGATCCGGATAAGCATGGGGCCTGTTTCTGGCGTAAAGTCCGTTGGAGCTGTCCGCGATCCCCGCGGCGATCAGGTTTTCCACCATTGAAGACAGATTTGCCGGCTCCACCAAATTGGCCACAGGAGCCGTTCCCTTGCTGATCAATTGTTCATCGATGGCATCCAGTGTCTGATAACAGGCGGCCATGGCGCCGAGCAGAATACCGGCATCGATCCCGATTATTTCAATCAACTTATCTTCGTTTCGGATATATTTGGCTGCCGGTATCCGCTTTACATGGCGTTCCGCCAACTCTTTTCCATCTGCCTTCAAAGAAGATGCTTGCGATCATAAAGCATTCGGGAAAGAATATCGACTGTATCCCCAAGAGTCTGATCACCAGCGGATTCAGCAGTTGCTACAGCCGTTTGGCCCCGGACGAACCGGCCGTGACCATTACGGTCAATTTCGTTCATCCGGCCTCCAACCGATGCATTCATCCGGTTGCAGACAGAGCGCTGACGCCGAGGGAGGGCGCGAGGCTGCAATCCTTTGACGATGATTTCGAATTCTTCGGCAGCAGGACCCAGATTACAAAGCAGATCGGCAATGCGGTTCCGCCCCTTCTGGGGCAGGCCATCGCGGATGCTTTGGCAGAGGTTTTATAAAGCAGGGAGGCCGATCAGGTATCAGCGGGGATAGACCCCGTGGTTGTAGATATAATCGAAGTAATAGTCGAAATAATCTTCCTCCTCCGAATCCTCCTCCTCATGGGCCGTCTCTTTTTTCCGATCCTCCTGCCGGTCAGCGCGGATCTTCTCCATCCAGAGGGATTTGGAAAAGCGGTAGAGGCGCTGTTTAAGGGACTGGCACTCGATGCTGATCGCCACTTTCTCCTGTGCCTTGCAATGTTCTCCGATACCGGAAAGGACTGTTTTGATGTTCCGGATATGCTCGGTATCATCGAGGCGGTCCCGGATGAATATCTGATGAAACTGGGAGAGGACCGATTCGAAAATCTGTTCGGTCGGATGGATCGGGGGCTGGGGAAATGATGGTTCCATAATTCAATAGTGAATGGGTTTAGTTTTTGGCGTAATGCTCATAAAGTGCTTCGTAATCGAGCAATTTGGCCCTTCCTTCTTTAACGGCTTTCATGCGAGCTTCAACCTCTTCTATCCATGTTTGCCGTATCTCTTCTTCTTCATAATCAATATCAGACAAGTCATCCATCGCGGCAGGAAGAATCTTGATTTTCATTCAAATCGGCTCCGGAGTTGCTTTTTGGCTGTTTGCCAATCTACCATTTCATCTTCACCTGAGCTAAATTTGCGTTCGGTTTCCTGAAGCGCTTTATCATGCCATTGCGGGGATTCAATGCCTTCATCTTCTCTCGACAAGTCTTCCCATATGGCTTCCATAACTCTCAGCTTCTCTTCTTTTGAAAGGTTTTTTATCTCTCTGATGGCCTGCATGATTTCCTATCCTTGTATAATGTATAATTTAAACAAGTCTTTTCATCTCCAACATATGACGATCTTTGGAGTACCAATTCGGACCGGTTCGATTCTGATTCGGTTCGATTTTTCAAAAGCCGTCCTTGATTAAATCGGAGATTGGAAATATAGTAGGGGGATTTGGAGCCGACGAGCGGATTCGAACCGCTGGCCTGCTGATTACGAATCAGCTGCTCTACCGGCTGAGCTACGTCGGCTCACTTCGTAACCAGAGTTATTAAACATTTTATGAAAGAAAATCAAGAGAAAAAATCGCTCGATGCCCTGATCGGATCGATAAAGGGCAGAAAAGATGCCCTCTGGGGCAGTGGGGTAAACGGGGCACAGATGGCCTATGGGGCCAGCCGGATCTACCGTGAACTGCGGATTCCGATGCTGATCGTGGCCCCCACGGAAAAGGCGGCCCGGGGCTTTGAAGCGGATATGCTCTTCTTTTTGGAACCCAAAGCCGCGTCCGATGGAAGGTCACTCTTTTTCCCCTCCTATCATGCGGCTCCGTCCCAGCAGGTCTTCTACCACAACGAGACCGCGGCCCGGCGGGTGGGGGCGCTCTACAAGATGATCGAGGGAGACCGGCCATCCATCACCATCACCGATGCAGAGGGAGTGCTGCGCCGGGTGATTCCCAAAGCGGAGTTGAGCCGCTCCCCGGATCTCCTTCTGGCCGGAGAGGAGATCGACCGGGACGATCTGATCCGAAGGCTCGTCTTCAACGGATACACCCGGGCCGCGATGGCCGAGGAGTATGGCGACTTTTCGGTGCGGGGCGGGGTGATCGATATCTTTGCCCCGCTCTATCCGGAGCCCCTGCGGCTGGAACTGTTCGGAGACACGGTAGATTCGATCCGCTTCTTCTCTCCGCAAACGCAGCGGACACTGAGGGAGACAAAGGAGGCCGTGGTGCTTCCGGCCCGGGAGACGATGATCGAACGGGACAGGCTCGATGGCATCGTGGATAGGATTCAGCGGTATGCCCACACCCAGGGGATTCCCGCGGCCGGGGCACGGGATCTGGTGGCAAAGATCCGGGAGGAGGGGCATTTTCCCGGCATCGAAGGACTGCTGCCCCTGATCTATCCGGCCCCGGATACCCTGATGAACTATCTGCATCCCGAGGGGCTCGTGCTGCTTTTAGAGCCACAGGAGACGGCCCGGGAGGCCGAAGCTCTTTGGGAACGTCTGGAGGAGGGGCACAGGATCGCACTGGAGGAAGAGCGGATCTGCGCGAGGCCCGAGGATCTCTACCTCACCTGGGAGGAGGCGCTGGCGCAGATGGAGCAAAGCCATCCCCTCTATATGGGCGGCATCCCCCTGACCCGGCCCGCAGAACAGCCCCCGGTATCCTTTCCCTTTTCGGTCCGCGACAACACCGAAACCAGAATGGCCCTAAAAAGCCGCAAAGAGGGAGAGAGCCCGATCCAGCCACTGCTGGAGTGGATTCGGAACCATCGGGAGGAGAATTATGCAGTGACCATCGCAGGGGGCCGGCTCGCGGACCGGGTCAGGACCCTGCTGGAGCCCTACGGCTTTCATCCCGGTGTTGCCGAACACTACAGCGACATCAAAAAGGGAAGGGGGCGGGTGATGGTGCTGCCCGATTCCCTGTCGGCCGGTTTTGTCTGGGAGGACGAGGGGCTTGCCGTCATCACCGAAATGGAGATCTTCGGGGAACGGCAGCGGGTCCGGAAGCGGCGCCGGAAATCGACTTCGGGTCAAAAGGCCGATCAGGGGCTGACCGATCTCGATGATCTTAAAGAATCAGATCTGGTGGTCCACGCGGACCACGGCATCGGCAGATACGAGGGGCTGACCAGGCTGGAGTTGGACAGCAGGGCCGACGACTTTCTCCAGATCGCGTACCGGGACAATGACAAGCTCTACCTGCCCGTGGACCGGATGCGAATGCTCTCCAAATACATGGGGATGGGCGATTTCGAGCCGGATCTGGAGAAGCTCGGCGGCAAGAGCTGGGAGCGGACAAAAGAGAAGGTGAAGAAGTCGGTGGAGCGGATCGCCGGAGACCTGCTGAAGCTCTATGCGGCCCGGCGGGTCGAGAAGGGGGTTGAATTTGAAATCAGCGATTCGGAGATGAAGACCTTCGAGGCCGAGTTTCCCTACGAGGAGACCGGAGACCAGCAGAAGGCCATCGAGGCGGTGCTTGCCGACATGGCTTCGGAGCGGCCCATGGACCGGCTGATCTGCGGCGATGTCGGGTACGGAAAGACCGAGGTGGCCATGCGGGCCGCGTTCGTCGCGGTGATGGGCGGAAAGCAGGTCGCGGTTCTCGTTCCCACCACAGTACTTGCAGAACAGCATTTCAGCACCTTTGCCGAGCGGTTCGCCGACTATCCCATCGTTGTGGAGCGGCTGAGCCGGTTCCGCTCTCCCAAGGATCAGAGGGCCGTGATCTCGGCCATGGGCAAGGGGAAGGTCGATATCGTCATAGGAACCCACCGGCTGCTGCAGAAAGATATCGGGTTCAAGGATCTGGGGCTGATGGTCCTCGATGAAGAGCAGCGCTTTGGGGTCCGCCACAAGGAGCGGCTCAAGGAGATGCGCAAGAACGTGGATGTGCTGACCCTGACAGCCACCCCCATCCCCCGAACGCTTCACATGTCGCTGACCGGCATCCGGGACATCAGCATCATCTCCACGCCCCCGGAGGACCGGCGGGCCATTGTCACCTATGTCTGCGAGCTGGAGGACCGGCTCATCATCGATGCAATCCGGCGGGAGCTGCGAAGAGGGGGCCAGAGCTTTTTCGTCCACAACAATGTCTCCACCATCGAGGCCATGGCCGCACACATCAAGACCCTGATTCCCCAAGTCCGCCTCGACATCGCACACGGCCAGATGGACGAGAATACACTGGAGAAGGTGATGCTCAAGTTCATGCGCGGGGAGATCGACCTGCTGGTAACCACCACCATCATCGAATCGGGCCTGGACATTCCCGCGGCCAACACCATTTTGATCAACCGTGCGGACCGGCTGGGGCTGGCCCAGATCTACCAGCTCCGGGGGCGGGTGGGCCGCTCCGATGAGCAGGCCTATGCCTATCTCTTCATCCCGTCCGAGACCACGTTGAGCAAGACCGCTCAGAAGCGGCTGAAAGTACTGATGGAGCACAGCGATCTCGGATCCGGCTTTCAGATCGCGATGAGCGACCTCAAGATCCGGGGCGGGGGGAGCCTTTTGGGCGCGTCCCAGTCAGGGCACATCGCGGCCGTGGGATACGACATGTTTTTAAAACTGATGGAGAGTGCGATCGCGGAGGCCAAAGGGGAGCCGATCCAGGAGGATCTGGAGCCGGAGATCCGGATCTATCTGTCGGCCTATCTGCCCGAGTCCTATATCCCGGATATCGACCAGCGGCTCTGGGCCTACCGGAAACTGACCCGGATGACCGATCTCAAGGAGATCGCAGACTACAAGGCCGAACTGAAGGACCGGTTCGGCGCACTGCCCCCCGAGGCCGCAAATCTGCTGCTCAAGATCATGCTCCGGGTCCTGGCGATCCGGGCCGGGGTCCGGCGTCTCGATCTGACGGAGAATCAACTGCAGCTTTACTTTTCCGAGGCCCACCAGAAGAACCCCTACGGCATCATCGATATGGTGACCGGAAACGGGGGGAGGTATTTCATCTC
Organism: Desulfobacteraceae bacterium; assembly: GCA_011390345.1. Classification (GTDB taxonomy): domain Bacteria; phylum Desulfobacterota; class Desulfobacteria; order Desulfobacterales; family JAABSP01; genus JAABSP01. Next base: position 18,616 of record JAABSP010000034.1, on the reverse strand, counting down.
CCCGGACCAGAGCTTCCGGGCCGACCTGACCCATTCCGGAAATGGGCCGGAAAGCGGCTCCGGAAAACGAAAAGGGGGAAAATCCGGAACAGGGAGTCCCCTGGTGCAGACCAAAAACATCTTGAAAGAAATCTACCAACGTGTTAACGGCTGAAGTCGTTGATTTATGAAGAAATGGCTGAAAAAGATCCTTCTGGCGGTTTTCCTCCTCCCCCTCTTCTGGGGAGGGTGCGACTCCGGTGATCAAAAAGAGAGCCCGCCGGCGCTGATCGCGGTGGAAAGCCAGGAGATGACAAAAGGCCAGTTCGAGCAGAGCTTCGATCTGGCGCTGACCGGATATCCGCCGAACATCGGAAGGCGGCCCGGGGCTCTGGCAGAGGCGAGACAGAACCATCTTTCCCAGATGGTGGAGAGGCTGCTGATCTTTGCTCGGGCCGCGGAACTGGGGCTGGCGGTCTCGGATGCGGAGCTAAAGCGCGCGGTTCAAAACGCTCTTCGGGGCTATTCGGAAGAGGCGCTGGAGGGGGTTCTGCTGAAGGCGGCCATCCCTTTTTCCGCATGGAAAGAGGAGCTTGCAAACCAGATGCTCATGGAAAAGGTTGTGGATAAGGAGCTTGGGGAGGTCTCTTCCGCGGATCGGCCCGAAGCCTATTCCCGATGGATCGAGGAGCTGCGCCGGCGCTATCCGATCCGCATCGACAGACGCGGGGTGGAGGCGCTCATCGCCATTCCTCCGCAAACCAGGAAACGGACGGAAAACGGAAGTGAATGAGATGTTGTATAAATGGAAAAAAATGATATCCTTGATAGGGGTCCTCGGATTTCTCCTGACGGTCCTGGAGCCGGGCCGCGGCGTTTACGCGGAGCTGGTGGACCGGATCGTTGCCGAGGTCAATGACGAAATCATCCTCCTTTCGGAGCTGGAAGGGGCCATTGCGCCCTTTGCCGAAAAGATCCGAAACTCGGCCTATCCCGCAAAACAGAAGCGGGAGGCGCTCTTCAAGCTCAGGAAGGATATTTTAGACCGGCTCATCGACCAGAAGCTGACAGATCAGCAGGTCAAGGCCAACAAGATCTCAGTGGCCAAAGAGGAGATCGACGCGGCCATCGAACAGATCAAGGAGGCCCGCTATCTCACCGATGAGCAGCTCCGGGAGGCTCTGGCCCAGGAGGGACTCACACTCGAGTCCTACCGGGAGCGGATCGAGGAGCAGATCATGAGAACCCGGCTGGTCAACATCGAGGTCCGCTCCAAGATCATCATCACGGACGAGGATGTGCGGGAATACTATGAAACTCATCCCGTAGAATACGGGAGAGAGCAGCAGTACCATCTCCGGAACATTATCTTGATGGTTCCCGAGGATGCGGAGGAGATGCTGCGGGAACTGAAGCGGAACAAGGCCAAAGCCGTTCTGGAGAAGCTGGAGGCCGGGGAGGAGTTCGAGGCCCTGGCCCGGCAGTATTCCGAAAGCCTTGCCGCAGAGGGGGGAGATCTGGGAACCTTTGCCCTCTCGGATCTGGCCCAAAGTGTTCAAGAGGCTGTAAAACCCCTTTCAGCAGGGGAGCACACAGGCATCATCGAATCGGATCTGGGCTTTCAGATCTTCTTTGTGGAAAAGATCATAGAATCCCAGGGAACGCCTTTTGCCGAGGTAAAAGAGGAGATCCAGGAGAAGCTCTTTCAGGAGATCGTGAATGAAAATTTCGATGAATGGCTGAAGAATCTGAGAAGCCGCTCCCATATCCGGATCATTCAGTAGCCAAGAGTAGCGAGGAGGCCTCTCCATGTTCAGCGACAGGCACAAGGTATTAAGCGACAGCATCCGGCGGCTCATCCGGCGCAATGCGGTCAGCCATCTGCGGAAGATCGTCAACAAGACCCACGCGGCCGACCTCTCCATCGTCTTTCCCTCCCTGACCATGTCCAGCCAGCTCAAGATCTTCGGGATGATCAAGGATATCGAGAAGAAGGGAACCCTCTTCAGCGAGCTGGACCAAGATACCTTTGCCGAACTGATCGAGGGGATCGACCTGGACGAGGTGGTTGAAGTCCTGGAAGAGATGGCCACAGACGATGTCGCAGACCTCATCGGCCGCCTTCCCGAGGAGAAGGCCAACGCGATCCTGGAGAAGATGAAAAAGGAGGGCTCCGAACGGATCGAGGGGCTCCTCCGGTATGATGACGAGACGGCCGGCGGGATCATGGTCCCCGATTTCATCGCACTCAAAGAGGAGATGACGGCCGGGGACGCGATCACCTCGATCCAGCAGGACTTCGCGGAGGTGGAGATGCCCTTCTACCTCTATGTGGTCAACGAATACGGCAAGCTGGTGGGAGTCATCTCCCTGCGGCAACTGGTGGTGGTCTCTCCGGAGACGCCCCTCAAAGAGTTCATGTCAACGGATGTCTTCTCCGTCACCACCGACATGGACCAGGAAGAGGTGGCCCGGATCGTGGCCCGGTACGACATCCTGGCTGTGCCGGTGGTGGACAACATGAACAAGCTGGTCGGGATCGTCACCGTGGATGATGTGATCGACATCCTCCGGGAGGAGGCCACCGAGGACATCCTCCGGATGGCCGGCGCGGGAGGGGAGTTCGTGGAGACCAAATCGGTCTTCAAGAGCACCAAGATCCGCCTGCCGTGGCTCTTTGCGAGTTGCCTGGGCGGGATCGCGGCAGTCTTCATCGTGGGCCACTTTGAACAGAGCCTGAAACAGTACGCGTATCTGGCCGCATTCATCCCGGTGATCATGGGGATGGGGGGCAACATCGGAACCCAATCCTCCACCATCGTGGTGCGGGGGCTGGCCACCGGGGTGATCCATGTCCGGGAGATCTGGCGCGTGGTCTACAAGGAACTCTCGGTGGGTCTGATCCTCGGAGTCTTCTACGGGATTCTCATCGGCGCGGTGGCTCAGCTCCGCTACAGCATGGCCGCGATTGCGATCTCGGTTGGCCTTGCGGTCCTCTGCTCCATGTCCGTGGCCGCGCTGGTCGGCTCACTGGTCCCGATGCTCTTTGCCCGCATCCGCGTCGACCCCGCGGTGGCAACAGGCCCCTTTGTCACCACCTCCATCGATATCGTCAGCGTCTTCGCCTACTTCGAGATCTCAACCCTGCTGCTGGCCCTATGACCTTCCAGCGCCCCAGCTTCACCACAAGCGCAATCCTTCTGCGCCGGATCGATTACGGAGAAAGAGATCTGATCCTCTCCTTTCTCACCCGGGAGAGGGGGAAGATATCGGCCATTGCAAAGGGCGGAAAGAACAGCGTCAAACGGTTCGGGGGCATCCTGGAGCCTTTCTACGGGCTTACCATTGTCTGTCAGGCCGGCAGGGGCCGACTGCCGATCCTGAAGGAGGCCGCGCTGATCCATCCGCTTTCGAAGATTCGGGAGGATGTGGAGAAGACGGCCTATGCAAGCTATTGGACCGAGGTGATCGACAGATGGGTGCAGGAGGGAAAGCCGGTTGAAGCGGTTTACGACCTGCTGCTGTATGCTCTGGAGGGGCTGGAGGGGGATCGAATGCCCCCCACGGCTCTGAGCATTCTCTTTCAGATGCGATTTGCCGACCTTGCAGGGTTCTGCCCCGATCTCATCCGGTGCAACGGGTGCGGCACGGAAATGGTCCGCATGGACGGACAGCGCCTCGCGTTCGACATTCCCAGAGGCGCGATATTGTGCTCCGGATGCGCGGCCGGCGCCAAAAGAGCGGTCTATCTCTGCAAAGGAACCATCAAACAGCTCCTCTGGACCGCGGCCGGGGATCTGGACCGCGCGGCCCGGCTCCGCTTCTCCCCACTTTCCATCCGGGAGGGGCTGGGGCTGCTGGAGGCCTTTTTGCCCTATCATCTAGGCGTAACGCCGAAGAGCCTCGGCTTTCTTCGCCGAATCCGCCATGTGTAAGGAGATCATGACCCCGAGGAGAGTGATGTTCACTTTAAACGAATCCCTCACCCTAGCTGCCCGGCACCGGTGGGAGAAGCGACAAAAGAGCTGAAAAGCGAAAAGCGGTAAACCCATATAAACCGACCTATATCAAATGATCCATATCAAAGGAATAGAGGAGGGATTTTACATGCAGTACCGGTATGATGGCCTCTCGGCCGAGGAAGTGGCGGCGTCAAGAGAGAAGCTCGGCTCCAATGCGCTGGCGCCGCCCGAGACAGAGACCTTCTGGGACAAGCTCAACGAAAACTTCAAGGACCCGATGATCGTGATCCTGCTGGTGGCGCTGGCCATCATCACCCTGCTCGCGGTGACAGGATTCGCTCACTGGTATGAAGGCGTCGGAATTGCGGCCGCGGTGGCCCTGGCCACTCTGGTCTCCACCTATTCGGAGTACAAAAACGAGAAGACCTTCCAACTCCTCCAGGAGGAGGCTTCGAAGATCAGCGTCAATGTCTTCCGGGGCGGCCATGTGGCCACGGTTCCCATCGACGAAATCGTTGTGGGAGACCATGTGCTCCTCCAGCCCGGCGACAAGATCCCGGCCGACGGCAGGATCGTGGAGGGGGATCTGCAGGCCCACCAGGCCATGTTCACCGGGGAGCCGGAGCCGGTGAGCAAATACCCGGACGAGAACATGACCGACCCCCCGGCCCTGGATGACAGCGGCTATCTCTTCCGGGGAACCACCGTGGAAGATGGGGAGGCGATCCTGCTGGTGGAAAGGGTGGGCGACAACACCCATTTCGGCCAGTTGGCCCAGTCCCTGAAGCCTGATGAGCGGGTGGGGCCATTGCGGGTGAAGCTGGCCAAGCTGGCCCAGGGGATCTCCACATTCGGCTATATCGGGGCATCCTTTATCGCGGTCGCCTTTATCTTCAAGGTCGTCTTAATGGACAACAGCTTTGACGGCGCACAGATCATGGCCTATCTCTCCGAGTGGCAGGTGGTGATCTACGATATCACCACCGCGGCCATCCTGGCTGTGATCATCATCGTGGTCGCGGTCCCCGAGGGGCTGCCCATGATGATTGCGATCGTCCTCTCCCAGAACATGAGAAAGCTGCTGAACGCCAATGTTCTGGTGCGCCAGCTTCTGGGGATCGAGACCGCGGGAAGCCTCAACATCCTATTCTGCGACAAGACCGGAACCATCACCAGGGGCAGGCTGGAAGCCGTTGGATTCATCACCGCGGCCGAGGCAACGGCCGGCGAGAAATCGGAAGTGGATCTCAACACCTATCCGAGCTTCTCCTCCATTCCGGGCCCCCTGCAGAACCTGCTCGATCTCTCGGTGCGGAAGAACACCTCCTGCGTCTTCGATCCTTCGGCAGAAAACATGGAAGCCTGTCTTGTGGGCGGCAACATGACCGAAAAGGCCCTCTTCCAGTTCATCCTTCCCGATGATCGAAAAGAGGATCGGAAGCTGGATGATACAAGGAGCCGCGCGGAAGTGATCCGCCAGATCCGGTTCAACTCCATCCGGAAGTTCTCGGCATCGGAGATCGAGTTCGAAGACAAAAGCACTTTGACCCTCTACAAAGGGGCTCCTGAAAGAATTCTCTCCCAATGCACCCGCTACTACGATGAGAATGCCGAGATCCGGCCCCTGTCGGTGGAGGGCTGCTCCGTGCTGGAGACCCGCCTGGACGCGATGGCCGACGAGGGATACCGGGTGATCGCGGTCGCGGCCACCGAAGAGAGCCTGACTCTGGAAGAGAGCCTTCCATCGGAGCTTTCGCTCATCGGCTTCGTCTCCATCAGAGATGAGCTGCGGGAGGAGTCGAAAGGCGCGATCGAGACCCTGCGGGGGGCCGGAGTCCGGGTGGTGATGCTCACCGGCGACAAGCTGGGAACCGCAAGAGCCATCGCGAGGGATGCGGGCCTGCTGACCGCGGAGACCGACACGGTGATAAGCTCTTCAGACATGGCCGACCTGTCGGATGATGACCTGAAGAAGATCCTGCCGACATTGAAGGTGATCGCGAGATGCCTGCCCCAGGACAAGCGGCGTCTGGTAAAGGTGGCCCAGGAGCAGGGGTATGTGGTGGGGATGACGGGCGACGGCGTCAATGACGCGCCTGCCCTCACCAACTGCGACGTCGGCTTTGCAATGGGCAGCGGCAGCGAGGTGGCCAAGGAGGCCTCGGAGATCGTTATCTTAGACGACAACGTCGATTCCATCGCGAACGCGGTCCACTATGGCCGGACCATCTACCGCTCCATCCAGAAGTTCATCACCTTTCAGCTCACGGTCAACGTGGCCGCGATCCTGGTGGCATTTCTTGGGCCATTTTTCGGGTTCCGGCTGCCGCTCACCATGATCCAGCTTCTCTGGATAAACCTGATCATGGATACCCTGGCTGCCCTGGCCTTTTCCGGAGAGCCGCCCCTGAGAAAGCATATGGAGGAGCGTCCCAAGCTGCGGGAGGAGGCGATCATCGACCGGTACATGTGGTCATCGATCCTCTTCAACGGGATCTTCATGACGATCCTGTCGATCATCTTTTTGAAATGGGATCCGATCCAGGGGCTCTTCCATTCCGAAGCCGCCTTTATGACCGCCTTCTTCGGCTTCTTCGTCTTTATCAACAACTTCAACAAGTTCAACGTCCGGGTGGATGATGTCCGGCTTTTCGATCACATCCTGGAGAACCGGGGATTTCTCAAGGTGGTGGGGCTGATCTTCGGGGTGCAGATCCTCATGACCTACTTAGGCGGGGAGATGTTCCGCACCGTGGGCCTCTATCCGGTGGAGTGGCTCTGGATCATCCTCCTCTCGGTCACGGTCATTCCATTTGATCTTCTCCGGAAGAGGCTGACTCGCTCGCGGCGACAGAAGAGGGTATCTGTCTAGTAAAGAACGGGGAGAAGAGATAGATCGCCTGTAAGAGGAGTGAGACGTGGCCGAAAAAGGGCGTGAAGACCGTGGCCACGATCACGAATAAGGAGATGCGGCCGACCCAGGGCTTCCGGCTCATGAGTCGGCCCGCATGGAGGTACCGGATAGGATAGAAGTTCATCAGGACCGAGGTCATAATCATCAGAAAGATGGTGAAGAGCGCCCAGAACCGGACCCAGCCCAGGAAATTCCCCTCGACTGCCTGGCCCAGCATGATCAGCGGGGCCGTCACCAGCAGCGCGGCAGCCGGGGTGGGCAGCCCCTTGAAAAAGCCGGGAATAGGGGAGGTGTCCAGGGTGAAGTAGATGAGCCTTGCAATGCCCGCGGCCGCATAGACCATCGCGATGAGACCGATGGGAAGCCACCGGAGACCTTCCATGTCGCTCACCGAAGAGAGCGCGATGAAAAAGATCCAGGCCGGAACGATGCAGAAGCTGATGCCGTCTGCGATATCATCCATGATGGCCCCGACATTGATCCGGCTTTTTGGGGCCCCGGCCTCTCCGGGCAGGGGCTCGGTCAGCCCCAGCTTCCGGGCCACCGCACCGTCGAGCTTGTCAAAGGTGGCGGCCCCCATCAGCAGCAGATACGCCTCCCGAATCCTTCCCTGATAGGCAAAGAAGACCGCCAGCATCCCCATCACCGCATTCATCACCGTAAGGGCATTGGGAAAGACCGACAAGATCTTTCTCCGCAGGAGTTCATCCCCCAGACAGAGTTCATCCAGAAAGGCCGCGCCGTACTTCCGGCAGTATCCGGCAAGAGAGCCGAGATTGATGATAAGAAAGAGGATCTCTATGAAGAAGAGGCCCCGCAAGGGGATGTTGCCCATCCAGGAGATCCAGTAGTAGGTAAAGGAGGAGGGGCCCTCGGGCACATAGAAGGCCCGGGCATAGAGAAGTACGCCCACCGGGGCCGCGACCGCGGTCCGCAGCCGGGTGAACTCGCTCGGCTCCGGCTCGGGCCCTTTGGCACCGGCCCTGCTCCGCATGAAATGGGCGAAGTTGTCTCTCAAAAGCACAACCACCGTCAGGATCAGCACGAAGATCACATGGAGCATCTCGATGCGCGGATAGCCCGGGGTAATGGTCAGAAGCCGCCACATCATCCCCACCGAGACCAGCGGGAAGATCATGGCATAGACCACCTTGTCCATGATCCGGTCAGCAAGGTGCGCAAGGGTCTCATGGGGGGTGAAGCGGGCCGCGAACCATCCGTCCACGATATCGAAGCTCATGGAGATGATCAGCAGCGTAACGCCGAGGGTGTAAAGTTCCGGGCTTTTGGTCCACATCACGGTCAGTGCGCAGAGCATTCCGCCGAAGACCAGCGGGGGCCGGCCGTAAACAAGTAGTGCCGTGACTTTCTGGGGAATCTGAAGCTTTCCAGCCATACCATCCCTTTCGGATCTCGCCTCGGCCCGAAAGGGTTCGAAGGAGATAATTATCCAAAGCAACTGTTTTCAAATCGGATTCCGGCCATCACTGCCCAAAGGCCGAAAAGACTCCCGGCTTTTTCCGCCTTACGGTTCCATTCTACCATTCTACTATTCTTGTATATCAACAACAGCTTGAATTGTAAAGCCGCTCTTGGCAGGAAGAAACCGGGTTCGGGCGGACAATTATTTTCCCGGTAATTTTTTTTGCTTAAAGGAGAACTAAATATTGACAAAACAAGGATGTCTCTGTTTTCTTTGAAAAGAGGATGTCCGGTACATTCGCTCGGGCCGGCAAAAAAATCGGCCCCCAGTACCTCGATGATCCGGCTCCATGAATAAAATCCGATGACCTTTAAAGATGTAAGGAAAACTCCAAATGAACCATTTCCCTTTTCGGAAGATCTGCGCCCTTCTGTCACTTCTCCTCCTTCTCCTATCCGCAGCCCCGGCAGGGGCCCAAAATGGCACGGATGAACCGGATGCGGGAGAAGATCCCCAAAACCGGCCCCCGGTGATCCGTGTGGGCGGATCGGCCGTCTCGGCCATCACCGTGAATATGGATGAGGACGGAGATCCAACCCCTTTCAATCTCCAGGCCCAGGCCCATGATCCGGATAATGATCCGCTCACCTGGAGCATTATCGAAGAACCGGCCCAAGGAACCGCAAATTTAGAAGGGACAGGAGAGAGCCGGGATATCGAATACAGGCCCAAGGAGAACTACAGCGGCGCGGATGCCTTTACAATCCGGGTGAGTGACGGAAAAGCGGCCGCACTGCTCGCGGTGAACCTGCGCATCGATCCGGTAAATGACCAGCCCGAGATCGTGGGGCAGAAGCGTCTCAACACTCCGGAGGAGACCCCGAAAACCATATCGCTCTCCCATCTGCTCGTGAATGACCCGGACGATGAGTATCCCGAGGGCTTCTCTCTGACGGTTCTGGACGGGGAGAATTACGACCTGACCGGGGAAAACCAGATCCAGCCGATCCCGGGATTTCTGGGAACCCTGACAGTGAAGGTGAGGGTGAGCGACGGAGACAAAGAGAGCGATCCCTTTGATCTTGCAGTTGTGGTGGCAAACGACGCGGACAAGGATGGCATGGATGACCTGTGGGAGCTGGAACATGGCCTCGACACGACCCTCGATGATGCGGAAGATGACCCGGATATGGACGGATTCACAAACATAGAGGAGTTTCTCTGCGGCGGAGATCCCCAAGATCCGGGCTCCAGCCCCTCCCGGCTGATCCCTGATGCGGGGCCCGATCAGACCGTGGCTCCGGGGGCCGGCAGAGTGGCACTCAACGGCCTCAACTCCCATTCGGCTGAAGGGGCCGTGGCCCAATACCAGTGGGAGCAGATCCGGGGGCCTGCGGTGACGCTGTCGGATGCGGATACGCCGCTGCCGAGTTTTACGGCCCCGGATGCTGACGGGGCAGGTCTGCTCTTCCGCGTCACCGTCAAAAGCATCTGCGGACTCGAAGCGACCGACACCGCGATTGTCAATGTGACCCGCTCCGGACTCCCGCCCGTTGCAGAGGCCGGGGAGAGCATCATCGTAAACCCGGGCGCGGAAGTTATTTTGGACGGCTCCGCATCGACGGACCCGGACGACGGGATCATCCGGTACAACTGGCAGGGGAGGGGGATCGGCCGGACAATCGCCTTTGAAGAGGAGATCGGAACCTTCACGGCCCCTGAATCTGTGGGGAAAAACGGACTTTCAGCGGCCTTTGAACTGACGGTCGCAGATCATATGGGGCTTCTCTCCTCTGATGGGGTCATAGTCAACGTGAGCGATTTCAACATCCCCCCGACCGCGATCCTCCAAGAGGAGATTCTCACGGTTCAGGAGGGGGAGACCCTCTCCCTCGACGGAAAGGAGAGCAGTGATCCGGACGGGGATCTCCTTCTTTTCAAATGGGCGCAGCGCAAAGGGCCTCCTGTCACACTGTCGGCCCCGGCCGGCGCGATATCTTCATTTGTTGCCCCTTCTGTGGATGCCGAGGGCCGAGAACTGATTTTCGATCTCCGGGTGACAGATGATGGCGGGCTTCAGGAGAGCGCGGCCGTGAAAGTGGTGGTTCAGGACAATGGCATCACCGGATTTCCCGAAGGAGCCATTCCCTTTAAAACCCGCACCGATGCGGTTATGGCCATCTCCGTGGCGTGCCAGGGGGCCCTCGCGGAACTCAAATCTCTCACCCCGGCAAACCCGGAGGACGCGCCCCAGGAGCTTCCCTATGGCCGGATCGACCTGAAGATCCGGACATTTTCTCCGGGGGCTACGGCCTGCGTCACGCTTCATTTCCCAGAGGTCTTGTCGGAAGATCGCACCTGGTATCGATATGCCGGGGGAAAGTGGCTCGATGAGACCGATACCCTCTTTTTCAGCAACAATCGAAGGACCGTCACCATCAATCTCATGGATGGCGGTATGATGGACCGGGACCCCAGTGCCGACGGGGAGATCGAATACTCCTTTGGTGTGGGCGCGCCCCCGCCCGCGGCCGGAGGCGGTGGCGGGGCCGGCGATGGGGGCTGCTTTATCCGAACCGGATACCGAAAATAAGTACCGTGCAGGACCGGGACGCGAAGCTCCTCCTCCGCTCTTTAAAAAACGGATTTCAGGAGGGAACCCGGATAGAGCGGATAATCTCCTCCACGGCCCCCTGCGCGGTCTGTCCTGAAAACCGGGCCTGGGGGTCCATCACCATCCGGTGCGCGATGACGGAGACAGCCACCTCCTGGATATGCTCCGGCGTCACAAAGGAGAGGCCGTCGAAGAGCGCCAGGGCCTGTGCCGTCTTCATGAGCTGGATCGAGGCCCGGGGGCTTGCGCCCAGTTCCACGCCCGATGCGATCCGGGTGGCCTGGACGATATCGACGATATACCGCTTCAATTCTTCGCTGATGCGCACCTCTCCCACCTGCCGCTTCAGGGTCAGCACATGGGCCAGGGAGACGCAGGGCTTCAGATCCTCCAGAGGGTGGCGTCGGCGCTGATCCGACATCACCGCGATCTCATCCTCCGTTGAAATATATCCGAGCTGAAACCGAAGCGCGAACCGGTCCATCTGCGCCTCGGGCAGGGGGTAGGTTCCCCTCGACTCCACCGGATTCTGGGTTGCGATGACGAAAAAGAGATCCTCCAAGGGGTGAAGTGTACCATCCACGCTCACCTGTGCCTCTCCCATGGCCTCCAGCAGCGCTGACTGGGTTCTGGGGGAGGCCCGGTTGATCTCGTCGGCCAGAAGGACATTGGTGAAGACGGGGCCCCGGTGAAATCGGAACTGCCGCTCGTTCTGGTCGAAGATGGAGACACCGATGATATCGGACGGCAGCAGATCCGGGGTGAACTGCACCCGGGTGAAGATCGCGTCGATGGATTGGGCCAGCGCCTTTGCCAGGGTGGTCTTGCCGGTTCCCGGATAATCCTCCAGCAGAACATGCCCTCCGGCCGCAAAAGCCGCGAGCAGCCTTCGAATGGCCATATCCTGCCCCCGCATCACCTTCCGGATGTTTTCGGTAATGTTCCGGTAGATCTCCTCCCCGGATAGATTCACCGCGCTTTTCATCCTGTCGCCCTGGATCATCAAATCCCGTCGATTGATTGTTACGCTCTCTTCTTTCATAAACCTCCGTCCATTGCCGGATCGATCAAAAATCCATCCTTTTGAAAATAGAGGGAAACGGGTGAAAATGCAAACGGAAAAATGGATAAAAATCTATGAACCGGCAGTTTTCTCTGATATATCTTACAGGATGAAGAGCGGCCTGTCCTTATGGGGTTCGGCTGCTCCACCCGTCAATCTGCAACAAAGGCGGCAGACCTGTCGTTATCCTTGCCGCGTCTCTCTCTTTTCGGAACTCAACAACCTGGACGACATCTCAATGAGCCGGTTCTATTCAGAGATGCTGGGCTACACCGAAGAAGAGCTTATCTTGAATTTTTCCTCCCACATCGGCCGGTTTGCCGAAGAGACCGAGATGAGCGAAACAGAGATTATTCAACGGCTCCGGCAGCAATACAACGGGTATCGGTTTTCCGCAAATTCGGAATCGGTTTACAATCCCTTCTCTGTTCTCAAATCCCTGCATCACAGAGCCTTTCACCACTATTGGTTCGAAACCGGAACCCCGGCCTTTCTGGTCAACCTTCTGCGGGAGCGGGAATATCCCATTCCGGAAATCGAAAATATGGCTGTAGATGAGCAGGTCTTCAGCACATTCGATCTGGATGATCTCAACCCCGAGGCGATCCTGTTTCAGACCGGCTATGTGACGATAAAAGGAATCGAAGATGGCCTTTACCGTCTCGATTATCCGAATAGAGAGGTGAAAAACGCCTTTTTAAAACACCTGATGTTCGCGTATTCCGGAGGCATCAGCGGAGAGGAGAAATCCCGATTTCTGCATCTTTCAAAACATCTTCGCAAGGAGGATTTGCGTCTTTTTCTCCTTGACATATCAGAAAACTTCTCATAATAGATCCTATCAGCGGTTTGATGGGCCGGCCGCGCTGAAGCTGGCCGGCCTTTTCCAACAATATCGAATCCATCAGCCATTAGAGGGAAATGCTCATGCAGCTCGTTATCACCACCCCGGGGACATTCATCACCCAGAAGGACGAGTGTTTCCGCCTGAAGAACGGGGAGAACCAGGCGGATCGCTCTCCGTTGAAGGTCGAGTCGATCGTCATCTCCAACAAGGCCATGATCCGCCGGCGCCAGGTGGAGGCCGCGATGGGCCCCTCAGGTGCAGAACTGATGCTGGACTTGATTCGGAATATGAAAAAAAGGGGGGAAGATGGAAAGGCAATTCTATGCACACAGCCTGGAAGGGGAGCCTGAAGAACAATGGCAGCCGCTGGATGTACATCTGTTGAATGTGGCTCAAATGGCCAGAAGATTCGGGAAGTTGTTTTCCGCAGGAAGGTGGGCTTATCTGGCCGGCCTGTGGCACGATCTGGGAAAGTACGGCCTTTCCTTTCAGCGGAGAATCGGAGTTGAACTGGACCCGGATGCAAATATTGAAACCCGCTCCGGCAGACCCGATCACTCTACGGCAGGCGCACAGCATGCCGTAAAAGAGTTGAAAGATCCGGGGAAGCTTCTCGCCTATGCAATTGCCGGACACCATGCAGGGCTGCCGGACGGCAGCAGCACCGAGAATTCCTGCCTTTCCCGGCGGCTGAAAAAGAATGTCGAGGATATTTCAGGGGTTTCTTTTCCAAAATCGGATCTGAAGCTGACTGCAAAGGATCTGCCCTTCACTCCGGACCAGAAGCGTGCCGGTTTTCAGCTCTCGTTTTTCGTCCGGATGCTCTACTCCTGTCTTGTGGATGCCGATTTTCTGGACACCGAAGCCTTTATGAATCCTGAAAAACCCGCATGGCGAAAAGGGTATCCCGAGCTTTCGACGCTTCATGCAAAACTTTCCGACCACCTTGAAATCCTGAAGGAAAAAGCAACGGATACGCCCATAAACAGACAAAGGGATGAGATTCTACAGCAGTGCCTCGATGCGGCGTCCCTGCGGCAGGGGCTCTTTTCTCTTACGGTTCCCACCGGCGGTGGAAAGACTTTGTCTTCCCTGGCTTTCGCCCTGAAACATGCCCTTGCCCACGGACTGGAGCGGATCATCTACGTCATCCCGTACACCAGCATCATTGAACAGAATGCAGCCGTCTTCCGGGAGGTTTTAGGAGAAGAGGCTGTTTTAGAGCATCACAGCAATTTCGATGCAACGGAAGAAAGGGAGGACCGGAGATCCCGCATGGCCGCCGAAAACTGGGATGCGCCGCTGGTAGTGACCACCAATGTCCAGTTTTTCGAATCCCTGTTTCACAATCGGTCTTCCAAATGTCGAAAGCTTCACAACATCGCCCGGAGTGTGGTGATTCTGGATGAGGCGCAGATGCTGCCTGCACCGCTGCTGCTGCCCTGCATCGAGGCCCTGCGGGAGATTTCTTCGATCTATGGGACCAGTCTGGTTCTGTGTACCGCAACCCAGCCCGCGATCGCAAAAACGCCCCTTTTTCAATGGGGGCTCGATGATGTCCACGAGATCGTCTCCGATCCGCAGCAGCTTTATACAGCTTTTAAACGGGTGGAGACCGTCTGGCTCGGAGAGCTTTCCGATGATCGGATTGCAGAAGAATTGGGCCGGCACGAACAGGTTTTGTGTGTTGTCAACACGCGCAAGCATGCCCGAATTCTGTATGAGAAAATGGCCGAAGAAGAGGGACGGTATCACCTGAGCGGGCTCATGTGTCCGGCCCATCGTACCGAACGATTTAAAAAGATCCGGCAGATGCTGGAGGATGGGCTTCCTTGCCGTCTCATCAGCACCCAATTGATCGAGGCCGGGGTGGATATCGATTTTCCCGCAGTCTTCCGGTCGGCAGCGGGCATTGATTCCATTGCCCAGGCCGCGGGCCGGTGCAACCGGGAAGGGAAGATGGCGCAACCGGGGAGAGTCCATGTCTTCATGCCGGAAGATGGCCTTCCGCCGGGGGATTTCCGGCAACATGCGCAGACCGCGGCCGCCATCATGCGCCATCATGCGGATATGCTCTCGCTGCCGGCCATCCGGGCCTATTTCGAAGCTCTCTATTGGCAAAAAGGGAGCGAGGGGCTTGACCGGGAGCGGATTCTGGAGCTGCTACAGGAGGATCTGAGAAAAGGAAATTTCCCCTTTCGGGAGATCGCGGAAAGATTCCGCCTGATCCACAGCCCCATGCAGCCGCTTATTATTCCTTGGGATCAATTGGCCGAAGGTCTGGTTCAGCAGCTTAGGTATGTCGAGCATCCGGGCCCGCTTATTCGAAAGCTGCAGCGGTACACGATTCAGATTCCGCCTCCGGTTTTGACAAGTCTGGTGGCGGCCGGAAGCGTCGAGCGGACGGATCAGCAGGGACAGTTTCCGGTACTGATCAATATGGATCTCTACCGGGAGGATCTGGGGCTCTGTCCGGAAGATCCGACTTTTCATGCTGTGCAATCTCTCATCTTATAGTCAAAACAGATTGATGCTTCACATTTTGATTGACAAAAAAATGGGAAATGTCTAAGTAAGTTTACTATCGTACATATTTCATCAGGCCGAAGCTTTTCCATTTCCGAGACGGAACGACAAAAATAAGGAGGGGTTCTTTTGGCGTATGGAGTCAGACTTCTGGTATGGGGCGATTATGCCTGTTTTACACGGCCCGAGATGAAGGTGGAACGGGTCAGCTACGATGTGATGACGCCGTCGGCCGCGCGAGGGATTTTAGAGGCGATCTACTGGAAACCCGCCATCCGATGGGTCATCGACCGCATCCATGTTCTCAAACCGATTCGATTCGAAAACATCCGCAGAAACGAGATATCTTCAAAGCTATCCGCTACCGCGGCAAAGAAGGCCATGAAGGACGGGAAATCCCGGGTCGAGGTCTTTGCCGAGGATGTCCGCCAGCAGAGGGCCGCGATGATCCTTCGGGAAGTGGCCTACGGCATAGAGGCTCATTTCGAGATCCGGGATTCGGAAGACAACAATCCGGGAAAGCACCGGGAGATGTTTGTCCGCAGGGCGCAGAAGGGGCAGTGCTTTCAACGGCCATACCTCGGATGCAGGGAGTTCCCGGCGCATTTCGAGTGGGTGGAAGAGGATTTTCCGTCCCCGCCCTTTTCCGGGCAGAACGATCTCGGGTGGATGCTCCATGATATCGACTTCCACGATGACCAGCCCGACGGCCAGGAGATCGAGCCGAGATTCTTCCGCGCGATGATGGCGGACGGCGTGATCGAGGTGCCGGGCTTCGGGGCCGGGGAGGTGAAACGATGATCCTTCAGGCGCTCAACCGGTATTATGACCGGCTCCTCGAAGATGAGGAAAGGGAGGTTCCGGTCCTGGGGTTTTCCCGGCAGAAGATCTATTTCGGGCTTATGCTGAGCCCGGAGGGAGAGCTGCTGCAGGTTCTCGATCTGCGGGAGCAGAAGGGGAAAAAGCTGCAGCCCGTCTCCAGGATCGTTCCCTATGAGATGGAGGAGAGATCCGGCTCCAAATTTGCCCCCCACTTCATGTGGGACAATACCGCCTATGTGCTGGGAGCCGATAACAAGGGAAATCCGAAAAGGTCGGCGAAAGCTTTCTCCGAATTCAAAGCCTTTCAGCAGCAGCTCTGTAGCGGATCGGATGATCCCGCGGTTCAGGCGGTTTTAAAATTTTTGGATCAGTGGAACCCTGATCTGGCCGAAAAACTTCAATACTGGGAAGAGATGGCCGGAATGGGCATCGTCTTTCAATTGGATGGAGATTTAAAGTTTGTCCATGAAAGACCTGCCGTACAGCGGATCTGGATCGATCATCTGAACACCGACAAAGAGGCGGTTCAGGGTATGTGTCTGGTAACGGGTGAGGAGGCTGCCCTCGCCAGGCTGCATCCGGCCATAAAAGGGGTTTGGGGAGCACAGGCCAAGGGCGCCGCCATTATCTCCTTCAATCTCGAAGCCTTTATCTCCTACGGAAAAGCCCAGAGTTACAATGCCCCTGTGGGTCTGAAATCGGCTTTTGCCTACACCACTGCACTCAATGATCTGCTCGGCGCCGGCAGCCGGCAGCGGGTGCAGATCGGGGATGCGAGTACTGTCTTCTGGACCGAGCGGGAGTCTGCGGTTGAGGGCTTCATGGGGATGATCTTCAATCCCGGCGAGGATACATCCGACACCAAAGCGGTTCGGGATTATCTGGAGGCGGTCAGCCGGGGCAGACATCCGGATCATATCGAGGATGATCCGGACATGAAGTTCTTCATCCTGGGGCTTTCTCCCAATGCCTCCCGGCTTTCGGTGCGCTTCTGGCTGGCCAGCACCGTGGGAGAGATCGGTCAGCGAATCGGTCAGCATTTCCGGGATCTGGCCATTGCAAAGCGCTATGATACCGATCCCGAATATCCGGGCATGTGGCAGCTTTTGCGGGAGACAGCGGTTCAACGAAAGACGGAAAACATCCCGCCGCTGCTGTCCGGTGCGCTCATGCGGGCCATGCTGACCGGCGGCCCTTATCCGCAAAGTCTGCTTTCGATACTGCTTTCCCGTATTCGTGCGGATCAGGAGATCAACTATCTGCGGGCCGCCCTTATCAAGGCGTGTCTGGTTCGGCGGTTCCGCATCAACAGAACAGGTATGGAGGTGGGAATGTCACTGGACAGGGAATCGACGAACACGCCCTATCGTCTGGGCAGGCTTTTTGCAGCGCTGGAACATGCCCAGAAAAAGGCTGTGTCGGTAAACACGACCATAAAAGACCGGTATTACGGATCGGCCTCAGCAACTCCGAGAAACGTATTTCCGCAACTGCTGAGACTGACCCAGCACCACATTGCCAAGATCAAGCAGTCAAACGACAGAATCGCGGGCTGGTACGACAAGCAGATCGAGGAGATTCTGGCGGAGATCGATGCCTTTCCCGCGCATCTGAAGATCGAGGAACAGGGGCTTTTTGCCCTTGGATACTATCATCAGCGGGCCGACTTCTACAAAAAAACTGAAAAGACAGAGGAGGAATAACCGATGACCGATGCCATTGCAAGCCGCTAT
This sequence comes from Desulfobacteraceae bacterium, assembly GCA_011390345.1. Lineage (GTDB taxonomy): Bacteria > Desulfobacterota > Desulfobacteria > Desulfobacterales > JAABSP01 > JAABSP01. The sequence continues at coordinate 733 of JAABSP010000034.1, read as the reverse complement.
GAGTTCGTCTATTTCTTTGATGTGGAAAACGGAAATCCCAACGGCGACCCTGATGGGGGCAACATGCCCCGCATCGATCCGGAGACGAGTCTGGGCCTGGTGACGGATGTCTGCCTCAAGCGCAAGATCCGCAATTATGTGCAGATTGCAAAGGGAGTAGATCCGCCATATGAGATTTATATAAAGGACAAAGGGGTACTCAACCGGGAGAATGAGAGAGCCTACATCAACAACACCGATATCGAGCGGCCCCCGGCAAAGAAGCTGCCCAAAAAAGCGGAGGAGGCGCGGAAGATCACCCGGTGGATGTGCGACAATTTCTTCGACATCCGAACCTTCGGCGCGGTCATGACCACCGAGGTCAACTGCGGCCAGGTGCGGGGGCCCGTGCAGATCAACTTCGGCCGCAGCATCGACCCCATCATCCCGCTGGAGGTGAGCATCACCCGGATGGCCGTGACCAATGAAAAGGATCTGGAGAAGGAGCGGACCATGGGCCGCAAGCATATCGTTCCGTACGGCCTTTATCGGGCAGAGGGCTACATCTCCGCACACCTGGCGCAACAGACCGGCTTTTCGGAAGGAGATCTCGAACTGCTCTGGAATGCATTGATCAACATGTTCGATCACGACCATTCCGCTGCAAGAGGCAAGATGAATGCCCGAAAGCTGATCGTCTTCAAACACGAAGGTCCCCTTGGCAATGCCCCTGCTCATAAGGTTTAGCATCTCG
>JAABSP010000033.1 GCA_011390345.1 Desulfobacteraceae bacterium | reverse complement strand
CAAATGGAGATGAAAAGCCGCCGAGAGATTTCAAGGATTACCAGTTGCTCATCGACCGGGAGAATCTGCCCAAGGGGGTTGAGATCGAAGAGAAGCTCTGACCATGTATCCGGAATCCGATCTGATCCCCCTGTCCGCGCTGCAGCATTTTGCCTTCTGTCAGCGCCAGTGCGCGTTCATCCATCTGGAGCGGATCTGGCTGGAAAATCGCCTGACCGCAGAGGGCAGGATCATGCATGAACATGTCCATCAGGAGGCTCATGAAACGCGCAAGGGGGTGCGGGCAGAGTTTTCCGTTGCGCTCCGTTCTCTTCGGCTCGGGATTTTCGGACAGGCCGATGTGGTGGAATTCCACAAAGACCGTATCCGGCCGGTGGAGTATAAGCGGGGAAAGCCGAAGTCGGACAACTGCGATGCAATCCAGCTCTGTGCCCAGGCGTTGTGTCTCGAGGAGATGCTGGACAGGGGGATATCCGAAGGGATGCTCTTTTACGGCAAAACCCGAAGACGGAAGACGATCTCCTTTGATGCTGCGCTGAGGGAGGAGACAGAGAGCGCAGCCCGGGGACTGCACGAACTCGTCTGCTCGGGAAAGACACCGGAGCCGGTATATGCTCCCCGGTGTAAAAGCTGCTCATTTTTCGAGGTGTGCCTGCCCAAAGTGCTGGGCAGGCGCAGATCCGTAAAACGATATCTGGAGAAGGCATCGGAATGAGAAAACACCTCAACACGCTCTATGTCACCGTGCAGGGCGCATATGTGGCCAAAGAAGGGGAGACGGTCGTCATCAAAGTGGAAAAGAAGGTCCTGCTTCGGCTGCCGATTCATACCATCGGCGGCATCGTCTGCTTCGGACAGGTTTCCTGCAGTCCGTATCTGCTCGGGTTCTGTGCGGAAAGGGATGTGGCTGTGAGTTTTCTGACGGAACGGGGGCGGTTTCTCGCCAAGGTTCAGGGGCCTGTGTCCGGCAATGTGCTGCTGAGACGGGAACAGTACCGCAAAGCAGACGATGCCGGGGCCTCGTCCGCGATGGCAAAATCGGTGGGATGGGGGAAGGTCGCCAATTGACGGAGTGTTCTTGGGCGGGTGGTGAGGGATCATGGGGAGAAGGTGGATAAGGAGGCGCTGGAAAAGGCTGTGGGACGATTGGGCGGCTATGTAAAGGAACTCCGGAGATCGGAGCTGCCGTTGAATGTTCTGCGCGGGATGGAAGGCGATGCAGCGCATGTCTATTTTTCAGTGTTCGATCACCTGATCGTCGCGCAGAAGGAGCTTTTCCGATTCTGCGGAAGAAACCGGCGGCCCCCGCTGGACAACGTAAACTGCCTGCTCTCCTTTTTCTATACGCTGCTGGTTCATGACGTGAGATCCGCGCTGGAGACGGTCGGCCTCGATCCTGCCGTGGGATACCTGCATCGGGACCGGCCGGGCCGTCCGAGCCTTGCGCTGGATCTTATGGAGGAGTTCCGGCCCTTTCTTGCGGATCGCCTGGTGCTTTCCCTGATCAATCTCTGCCAGGTAAAGGGCAATGGTTTCAAAAAATCCGAATCCGGCGGCATTATGATGGATGAGGATACCAAAAAGATGGTGCTGACGGTTTATCAGAATCGAAAACAGGAGGAGGTCTTTCATCCGTTCGTTGAGGAGAAGATGCCTGTCGGATTGCTTTTCCATACTCAGGCCCTTTTGCTGGCGCGGTATATTAGAGGGGATATCGACGGCTATCCTCCATTTATCATCAAATGAATTGCCCTGTAAAGGAGGGAAGAATTTGTTCGTACTGGTCAGCTATGATGTCGCCACAGGAGAAGAAGGGGGGCAGCGGCGTTTACGACGGGTGGCAAAAGCCTGCCTCGATTATGGTCAGCGGGTGCAGTATTCAGTTTTTGAATGCATCCTCGATCCGGCTCAGTGGGTGGTGTTGCGGCAACGATTGATCAATGAGATCGAGCAGGATAAGGATAGTCTCCGGTTCTATTTTCTGGGGGCCAATTGGCGAAATCGGGTGGAGCATATCGGAGCCAAACCCGCAATTGATATGGAGGGGCCATTGATCGTATAATAGGAAACTGGGGTTTTTAAGCATCAGGAGCAGATTTCTGCGAACCTGAAGCTCACATTGAATGATGTTCTATTTTGTTGTGAAATGCATTGTGCTATAGATAAATTATTACAGCCAGTTAAATGAATCCTTCTGATTTTACAATTTTGAAGGGATGGCTGTATAAAAAGAGGTTGTCGCTGAATGTTC
>JAABSP010000164.1 GCA_011390345.1 Desulfobacteraceae bacterium | reverse complement strand
GCCGGCGATCTTTGCGGCCATCAGCAGATAGGGATTGACCGATCCCTCCTTTGTGGGCGGCGTTGCCACCAGAACCTTTTTCACCCCTGCGATCTTTGCCGGAATAACCCCCATGAGCACCGAGGATACCAGCGGCGTCTTTCCTCCCTTGGCCCCGGGAACATAGACCCCGGCCCCATCCACCGGCCGCACCAGTTGGCCCAGCATGGTTCCGGGCCGCTCCATGTCGATCCAGGACTGCCGGATCTGTCGCCGGTGAAATGACTCGATCTGTCGGGCCGCGCGCTGCAGGGAATCCATAAATTTCGGCTCCACCGAGCTTTCCGCAGCAGCCATCTCCGCATCCGTCACCCGGAGGGCATCGACCGAAAGATCGGGCGCATCGAATCTCCGGATATACTCGATCAGCCCCTTGTCCCCGTTAGTCTTCACATCTTCGATGATCTTTTCGACATACTCGATCTCCTTTTTACGAAAGGAGATGCTTCGGCCTGCAATCGCTCCAAGACGCTCTTCCGCGGTCTCGGACCGATAGTTGTAGATTTCCATGATCCATGATCCTTTTTCCCATTTCTTTTCGGTTTAAAGCCGATCCAGTGGGATTCCCCATGATTTCAGCTCCCATTTCCGGACCCGCTTCGGGTCGCATTCTCATTTCTACACCTACGCTATGAGCCATAATATTTCAAGAGAGAAAAACCGATGCTTTTCCCCAAAAGGTGGAATTCGGGCTTGACAATCGGTTCTGTTTCCTTTAGATAATAAGGGTTACATTGATTTGCGCCCGTAGCTCAGCTGGATAGAGTGCCGGACTACGAATCCGTAGGTCACAGGTTCGAATCCTGTCGGGCGCACCAAAAATATCAAGGGGTTGGCCATTGTTGGCTGACCCCTTTTTTGTTTTTGGGCAAGATTTTTGCCAAATTTTGCCCAAAATTCCGATCCTAATGCTGATTGAATTCCCGGGTATAGATCAGAGAGGCGATTCCCCAGCCGTCAAAGCATGCGTGGCAAAACTCTGTCGTGTCTGCTTCATGTCCCTGTTATGCGGTATAATACGGTTGACAATCGGTTTCTGCTGGCATATTCAAGGGTGGATAGACAAACACAGGATGCCCGGGCATAAAATTGGTCGGCTTTGGAAAATTAAGAAGGGCGAGGTAGACGAATGGATCAAGGCTGGCGGAGCAAAATCTGGTAAAAGCCGGAAGGAAACCTGATGCCTGAACTCCTTGCAGATCAGATAATGAAAAGAGCCGAAGAGTCGGCTGAACTCTATTACCGGCTGATACTGGTCGTCGCACCGGCTGGTGCCGGCAAGACTGCCGCGCTTAAAGATGTGCGGGATCGAATCGATGCACCTCTGATCAATATCAACCTCGAGCTTTCCCGCAGAATGCTGGAATTGACTGAGCGTCAGCGAGCGCTGAAATTACCTCAGATACTTCATGAGATAGCCTGCAATGAAAGCCGCGAGATAACTCTTCTGGACAACATTGAAATCATCTTTGACGTTGATTTGAAGCAGGACCCGCTTCGCCTGCTTCAGGGACTCTCTCGCAACAAAACCGTAGTGGCCGCATGGAACGGCGCCATCGGTAAAAATTCTTTGACCTATGCCGCTCCGGACCACCCGGAGTACAGACGCTATCCAATACGCGATTTTCTGGTGGCAAGCCCCGAGGTGACGACATGAAAACTGCAGATTCCATTGCAGGGGAGCAGATGCGATGAAATACGGTGACCTGATCCGGTTTGAACCCATCGAGTCCGTTGTCCAACTGCGGGACGCGGACGAAGCGACTGGAGCCCGGCAGCTTGTCGAGACCTATGTCATCTCAGAAGAGATGGCGGAAAAGCTGGTGAGCATAGTAATTCCCCAGCTTCAGTTCGAGCAGCCCACCGACAACAAGGGTCTTCTGGTGGTCGGCAACTACGGAACCGGCAAGTCCCACCTGATGTCGGTGATCTCCGGGCTTGCGGAAATACCCAACCTCTCGGCCGGTTTGAACAATTCAGATGTAGCGAATGCGGCCGGGAAAATCAGCGGCCGGTTCAAGGTTGTCCGCACCGAAATCGGGGCCACTACAATGTCGCTGCGGGATATCCTGGTGGCCGAGCTGGAAGAGCATCTTGCGGCCATGTGCGTGAACTACAGCTTCCCCTCCGCGGACCAGGTCTCCAATAACAAGCGCTCTTTTGAAGAGATGATGGCCGCGTTTCATCAGGCGTTTCCGGACCACGGACTGCTCCTGGTGGTGGACGAGCTGCTCGATTATCTGCGCACCCGCAAGGATCAGGAGCTGATCCTGGACCTGAATTTCCTCCGTGAAATCGGGGAGGTCTGCAAGGATCTGCGTTTCCGCTTCATGGCCGGGGTTCAGGAAGCCATCTTCGACAGCCCGCGCTTTTCCTTTGTGGCCGACAGCATCCGCCGGGTGAAGGATCGCTTCGAGCAGGTCCTCATCGCGCGCAAGGACGTCAAGTTCGTGGTGGCCGAACGGCTGCTCAAAAAGACCGGGGAGCAGCAGGCCAGGATACGAGATTACCTGACGCCTTTCGGGAAATTCTACGGCCGCATGAATGAGCGCATGGACGAGTTTGTCCGCCTGTTCCCGGTGCATCCCGACTATATCGACACCTTTGAGCGGGTGACGGCCGTGGAAAAGCGGGAAGTATTGAAAACACTCTCGCTGGCCATGAAAAAAATCCTGGATCAGGATATGCCGGAGGACCGCCCCGGACTCATTGCCTACGACACTTACTGGACCAATCTCCGGGAGAACCCCTCGTTCCGCGCGGTGCCGGATATCAAGGCCGTGATCGATTGCAGCCAGGTGCTCGAGTCCCGTATCCGGCAGGCTTTCACGCGCCCGGCGTATCAGCCGATGGCGTTGCGCATCATCCATGCCCTGTCGGTCCATCGGCTCACCACCGGCGACATCTATTCCAGAATGGGCGCAACCCCCGAAGAACTGCGGGATGGCCTCTGCCTTTATCAGCCGGGCATCGAAGACCTCGGCGGCGACCCGGCCGATGACCTGCTCTCCCAGGTGGAGACGGTCCTGCGGGAAATCCACAAGACGGTCAGCGGGCAGTTCATTGCATCCAACACGGACAACCGCCAGTTCTATCTGGACCTGAAAAAGACCGACGACTTTGATGCGCTGATCGAAAAACGGGCCGAGAGCCTCGATGCCTCTCATCTGGACCGCTATTATTACGAAGCCCTGAAACGGGTTATGGAGTGTACCGACCAGACCTATGTGAGCGGTTACAAAATCTGGCAGCACGAGCTGGAATGGCTGGAACGGAAGGCCGCGCGTCAGGGGTACCTTTTCTTCGGCGCACCGAATGAAAGATCCACGGCTGTTCCGCCGAGAGATTTCTATCTTTACTTTATCCAGCCTTTTGAACCGCCGCATTTCAAGGATGAAAAAAAATCTGACGAGGTCTTCTTGCGGATGACCCATGCGGATGATGGGTTCCGCTCTTCTCTGAGAAACTATGCGGCCGCGTTGGATTTGGCCTCCACTTCATCGGGTCGGGCCAAATCCACCTATGAATCCAAGGCAACCGATTTCCTGAGAAACCTTGTGCAGTGGCTTCAAAAAAACATGACCACTGCGTTCGAGGTGACGTATCAAGGCAAGTGCAAATCCGTTCGGGAATGGGCCAAACAGCATTCCCTGAGAGACATGGCCGGGTTAGGGCCCCATGAGAGGATCAATTTCAGAGACGTCATCAATTTTGTCGGTGGTATTTGCCTTGCACCGCATTTCGCGGATCAGGCCCCCGATTATCCGTTTTTTCCGGTGCTGATCACCGGGAAGAGCCGGGAACAGGCCGCGCAGGATGCGCTGCGGGCCATTGCAGGCCAGAAACGTACCAAACAGGCCACGTCGGTACTCGATGCGCTGGAGCTGCTCGATGGGGAACGGATCGACCCGTACCCGTCGAAATACGCAAAATATATTCTGGGCCTGCTAAAAAAGAAGGGACATGGGCAGGTCGTCAACCGATCCGAACTGATCCAGGATGACAAAGGCTTGGAATATATGGACAAGGATCGGGGACGGCTGGAGCCGGAATGGGTCTCTGTGGTTCTGGCCGCCCTGGTCTATACGGGTGATCTGGTCCTCGCCATCCCGGGCAGGAAGTTCGATGCCACCGGTCTGCCGCAGTTGGCGGGGACCGGAATGGACGAACTGACACAGTTCAAACACATCGAACGCCCCAAAGATTGGAATCTTCCGGCGCTCAAGGCCCTGTTCGAGCTGCTCGGTCTCACCCCCGGCATGGCCCAACTGGTTACCCAAGGCAAGGAAGAACCGGTTCAGCAGCTCCAGAAGGCGATCTCCGAATCCGTGGAAAAGCTGGTCATCCTGCAGCAGAGCCTGCAAAGCGGCCTGTTCTTCTGGGGCCGGAATCTTCTGGCCGAGGAAGAGGCGGGGAAACGCCGCGCCCGGCTCGATGAGACCAAGAGCTTTCTGGAATCGCTTCAGGCATACAGCTCGCCCGGCAAGCTCAAGAACTTCCGCTACGACGCCCAGGAAGTGACCGCCCATCAAGAGGGACTCAAGTCCCTTGGCGAGATCGAATCCCTCCAGGAACTGATCGCTGATCTCGGTTCCACCGCCTCCTTTCTCTCTACGGCCGAGGCGGTTCTCTCCGCCGAGCACGAATGGGTGGGGAAGATGAAAAAGGCGCGGGACGAGGTACTCGCCCAACTCGGCGATCCGGCCAAACGCGGCGCTGCCGCATTCCGTCAGAAAAACCGGCGCAAACTGACGGATCTGAAGAAAGCCTATGTGCAGACCTATCTTGGAATACATACCCAGGCGCGGCTGGGCGTGAACGAGGACAAGCGCAAGACCGGACTCATGGGCGATGAACGGCTCAAGGCGCTGCAGAAGCTCTCTACCATCGAGTTGATGCCCCGCCAGCATCTGAGTGACTTTCAAAACCGCCTGGCCGGATTGAAGAGCTGCTTTGCCCTTACGGAACAGGACTTGGATGCATCGCCGGTCTGCCCGCACTGCAATTTCAAGCCGGGGACGGAGCCTCCTGCCGCACCCGCGGGGTCGGTGCTGGACGGCCTGGATGACGAGCTGGACAAGCTGGTGGCCGACTGGACCCAGACGCTGCTCGCCAACCTGGATGACCCGACCACCAAGGGGAATCTGGATCTGCTCAAGCCGGGAGCCAAGAAACTGGTGAACGGTTTTATCCGGAAAGGCGAGCTGCCCGACGATCTTGCCCCGGATTTTATCCATGCCCTGAGCGAGGTGCTTTCCGGTCTTCAGAAGGTGCAGGTCAGGACCCCGGATCTTCGGGCGGCGCTGCTCTCCGGCGGTTCACCGGTAACACCGGCCGAGATCAAGAAACGATTCGAGGATTATCTGGAGCAGATCACCAAGGGCAAAGAGCCCGGCAAAGTGCGGATTGTACTGGAATAGGAATCCCGAATGAACACGGATAGACAGATATGCGTCAAGGCCGGCCATC
>JAABSP010000096.1 GCA_011390345.1 Desulfobacteraceae bacterium | reverse complement strand
TCGGACGGAGCCTGAAATACCACCGGCCCCGGGGGCTTTACTCTCTCGACGGCGAGTGCAGCAACACCCTGATGGCCGTCGACGGCGAGCCCAACGTGCGCGGGGAGACGACAGAAGCCCGAAACGGCATGGTCGTGGAGCCCCAGAACGTGAAGCGCGACCCCGCGCGGGATCTCATGGGCTTCATGGACAAACTGAGCCCGGTGCTGCCGGCCGGCTTCTACTATAAAATGTTCCACAAGCCGGCATCCCTCTGGCCCCAGGCCATCAAGGGTATCCGGAAGGCGGCCGGGCTGGGGAAAATCTCCCCCCATTTCACCATGAAGGGGAGTTTCGACGAGATCTACCTCAACGGAGATGTCTGCGTCATCGGCGGGGGGCCGGCCGGAATGGCGTCCGCGCTTGCCGCTTCCCAAGCGGGCCTGCGGGTCATCCTGCTGGAGTCCCGGCCCTGGCTCGGCGGCTTTTTCGACTATCGGCCCGGCCTTTATGACCGTGGAAGAAGCCTTGCCGAACGGGTGGAAAACGATCCCAATATCCGGGTTTTCACCCGGACCTCGGTCATCGGCAGCTATACGGACAACCTCATCACCGCATTCTGCAGAGGCGATGTATCGGATGCATTCGACGAACGGTATCTGGAGATCCGGGCAAAGAGCGTTGTGACCGCAACCGGCTGCATCGAACGGCCCCTTCTCTTTGCGCACAACGAACGGCCCGGGGTGATGCAGATCAGTTGCGCGCACCGGCTGATCCGGACATGGGGAATTCTTCCGGGGACGGCCGCGGTATTTTCGGTCGGAGATGATCTTGGGCTGGACACGGCGCTGGATCTGGCCGATCTCGGAATGGAGATCCAATGCGTTGCCGATGTCCGGGAGGACGGACAAAATGAGGCACTGGCGGACCGGCTTGCAGAAAAGGGAATTCCCCTCTTCCGGGGATGGGTTGCCGCGGCATCCGAAGGAAATCCCAAGGTGAAGCGGGTTTCCCTGACCGCAATCAACGGGGTCCGGAGCCGGGAATTCGACTGCGATATTATTGTCGCGGGTGCGGGACAGACCCCGGTAACAGGTCCGTTGACCCTTGCCGGCGCCAAACAGCGCTTCGACCGCCGCACCGGATTCTTTCTGCCGGTTGACCTTCCGCGGAAGATGCACGCCGCGGGCCGGATGCTCGGCTATCTCGATCCGGATGCAATTGAATCATCGGGACATCTGGCCGGGGTAAAGGCCTCGGCAGACTGCAACGGTTCGGATGATGCAAAGATTCGGGAGGCCGAAGAACGCCTGGGGGATCTGCCGGGGCCGGCCCGGGGGACAAAATTCATCATCGGCCCCGTCAAGACCGGAAAGACCTTTATCTGCTTTGACGAGGATACCACGGTGAAGAACGTGGATCAGGCCATAGCAGGAGGCTTTGACGTGCCGGAGCTGATCAAGCGCTTCACCGCGGCCGGAACCGGCCCGGGACAGGGCGGGATTCCGGGCCACAACCTGCCCCTCTATGTGGGACTGACGGGCCAATCCCCCGATCTCGACCCCAGGCCGACCACGGTGCGGCCTCCGCTGACGCCGACATTGATCGCCACCTATGCCGGATCGAACCACGACATGAGCAAGCGCACCCCCATGCACGAGGAGCAGGTGAAAGCCGGGGGACGGATGGAGCGTGTCGGAGTCTGGCATCGGGCCCGGCGGTTCGGCAACGATTCAGCGGCCGCAGCGGAGATCGAAAACATCAGAAACAACGTCGGAATCCTCGACGCGTCCACACTGGGCAAATTCCGTATCTTCGGCCCCGACGCCTTAAAGGCGCTGGATCGGGTCTATGTGGGAAGCATCTCCCGGGTCAAGTCCGACAGAATGCTCTATTCGGCCATGTGCAACGAGGACGGCTGCATCATCGACGACGGCGTGCTGGTGAAACAGGGGGAGGACGACTACTACTTCACCACCTCCACGGGCCGCGCGGGAAGCACCGCGGAGTGGATTCGGTATCACACCCGATACGAGGACTGGGATTTCCACATCGTCAACCTCACCGACGCCTGCGGCGTGATCAATCTGGCCGGCCCCAACGCCCGGAAAGTTCTGGAAAAGGTCGCAGATGCGGATCTTTCCAATGATGCCTTCCCCTTCATGGGTTATCGGGAATTCTCCATAAACGAGATCCCGGTGCGGGCCATGCGCCTCGGATTCGTGGGGGAACTCTCCTTCGAGCTTCATGTGCCTTCATCGTGGATGCCTGCCCTCTGGCAGATCATCCAAGAGGCCGGGGCCGAATTCGGCATCCGCCATTTCGGTCTGGAGGCCCAGAACGTCCTCCGGATGGAAAAGGGGCATCTGATCATCGGCTCGGAATCGGAGCAGCGCACCACCCTCCACGATGTTGGACTCGGCTTTCTCTGGCACAAAGAGAAAAGGGAGGCCGATACCGTGGGCGTTGCGGCCCTTCGCCATACCGAGGATCAGGAGGGCCGGCTCAAGCTGGTGGGCATCGAGGCCGGAGATCCCGAGCGAACTCCCAGAGACGGCTCGATCATTGTGGACGAGAAGATTCGCGGCTATGTGGCCACGGCCCGGTACAGCCGAACCCTGGAGAAATCGGTGGGCATGGCCCTGGTGGAATCCCATCTGGCCGGCATCGGAACGCCCCTGGAGATCTTCGAAGGGGAAAAAGAGGACGAACGCATGGCCGCAACCGTGGTCCCCATGCCCTTTTACGACCCCGAAGGCCGGCGCCTTCGGATGTGAGGAGCGATATGAATTCAATGGAGCGATATTCGCCGGTGCGGTTTCCGACCGCGCCGACAGCCACGACGACCGAGAACGGATGGCGGATCGCGCTGGCCTATCCCGATGAGGGGCAGGACCCGGGTGTCGATGCGCTGAAGTCAAATTATATCTATGATCTGAGCCATCGGCCCAAATGGGATGTGCAGGGCAGCGATCTCTCCGCACACAGTTCCGGCGGCTTTGAGTTCCCGGAAAGGCCCAACGGCTGTCTCCATCAGGGATCTTTTCTGGCCTGCCGCAGAAACCGGACACAGGCATCGATCTGGCAGATCGCCGGAGAGACCGCATCCATGCCCGCTGACGCCGCCTATACCGACGTCACTGACGGGCTGGCTCTGCTGGCGATCACCGGAGCGGATGTCCCCTTCATCCTGGAAAAGCTGACGGCCCTCGATCTCTTTTCACCCCAAGCGGAACCGCCTTTTCTCGTTCAGGGGCCCATCGCGCATGTGCCCTGTCAGATCGTGCGGCTGCCGTCGGGAAACGGGGTTCACCGGGTCATCTTCTCCTTTTCCCGGGGCTATGGCTACACCATGGCCGAAGCGGTGACGGAGGCAGGAAGGGAATGGGGGCTGAAGCCTGCGGGTCAGGAGCGGTCCGAAAAAATAATGAGCAGAGATGCCTTTTAAATCTTCCGGGCATCGGTTCGGAAGCCGAATCAGGAGACAATCATGAACGAAAATCAGATACAATTATCAAAATCCCTTCTGGGAGAGGCAACAGTGGAGATGCTCTTCAGAGTCCACGGGGATGCGCTCTGGATGCTCGAAAACATGGGCGTGGGCTGCAGACAGCCGGACATCATGGCCGCGTTCAAACCCTTTGAGGAGAAGGGAACGGTCGTCATCTACGAGGACAGGATCTACCTCACAGAGGATCTGGTAAAGGAGTGCCTCTCATCGGTTCCGGGCATCACGGACTTCTTCGTGCCCCAAAACAGCTTCTTCATCGGCGGCACCGCGCCCTATATCTATGACGATGCAAAGGGCCAAGGCGGCCTCATGCCCACGGTGGATGATGTGGTGCGTATCGCAAAGATCGCGGAGAAGAGCCCGATGGTGGCCGGCATGGGCCGGGGGGTGAAGCTCAAAAGCGAGGTGGAGCAGATCGAGGCCATGACCGGAAACTGCTCCAAACCCCTATATTTCGCAGTCACCACCGATGCCGCGCTGGAGCGGACCCTGAATCTCTACAAAACCCGCAAAAACCTGATGATCGTCTTCTGCCTCACCCGTCCCCCGCTGCAGGTGAACGAGAACTTCTCCGAGCACTTCTTCAAGGTGGTCAAAGCGGGCCTCCCGATCTTCATCTCGGCCATGCCCATGGCCGGGATCAGCGCGCCCTTCAACTACAACGGCGTGCTGGCCATGACCCATGCCGAGGTGCTCTTCGGGATCTGCGCGGCCCAGATCATCAATCCGGGCGTCACCTGCATCCATGCCGGCTTTCCCACCATCGCGGACCCCCGGATCGAATACAACCCCAACTACGGCCTGGTGAGCCACCAGCTACTCAATATTCTCATGGCCCACCTCAACCTGATGCTCGACATCCCCTCCATCCAGAGCGCGGGGACCACCCATGAGGAGCATGTTACGGAAAAGGCCCTGGAAGATGCGAAAAAAGGGCAGGCCCTCTGCAGAAAGTACGGGGTTCACATGATCCGCCACCCATTCGCGTTTCTCCGGTATCTGATCGACTTCTCCGTGGCCAAGCTCGAATCGGGCATCCGGATTGCAGAGGAGGTGAAACCCGAAGACGCGCCCGAGGTGGAGATGCCGGTCTATGATGATCGGGGCATGACCTCCATCCGGGACCGGGGGCTGAGCATGTATCTCGATGATCCGCTGACTACTGCGAATATCGGGAAGGTCTTTGTCAATTAAATCAGAACCCGGATTCATCTGATTGATCTGATGACCGCAGATGCGCCTCTTTCGTAGATGCGTCTTCTCCTATATGACTGAAAATGATGAAGGAAGAGAGCGCATCACAGCCTATCATGCTCAATCACATGAATCCGGGTCAGATTCTTCACTGATCTTTTTCCTGAAGGCAGCCACCTTCTCCTCATCCTTTGACCAGTCGGTCACCCGTCTGCACAACCAGCGCTTTTAAAAGATGCTCTTTCTCACGTTCCAAAACGTCTTATAGTGCTTGTCGATTAGCGGCTGCGGTTGGCTTTTTAGTTTTGCCATGATGCCGGCATCGGGTTTCGGCTTTAAGGTGCGGACAATGAATGCCAGTATGTTTTTGGCTTCCGAGATTGAGATTGGTGCTGTTCATGTGCTGAGCAGCCGGAATCCGCCTCAGATGACACGCGATGAACCGGAAATGGAGATAGATTTGGGCATCCCCCTGCAGTCGAAGGTAATGCTCAAAATTCCCCGGATGGAGAAAGATCACCACCGGAACGACCCGCAGGGAAAACTATCCTGTTTTTAACGGATGATGCGCTCTCGGCCGTTTTTGCCTTTGCCGCCGAATGTATTCAGGATGAGATGGTTTTTCTCATTTCCCGGAAAGTGGCCTGATGCGCTTTCTGGCCAGATGAACCTTTTCCGGCCGGATGATGGCCTTCAGCTTTTTTGCAGTTCAATCCGAAACAGTTTGAATTTTATATTTTTTGATTGTGCCGGCTTTTCTGGCAGCATCATAAGCCTCTTTTATCTTGCGCATGTTTTCAATTTTCTTTTCTCTGGCCTTTGTATTTTCCTGTTTTGATGACATAGTCCAATCCTTCCTCTCCGATTCTCGAGATACATTCAAAATTCAACTGCGCGGCATATGCATCGATCAATCTGTCATAGTATCGAGCCAATTTGAAGCTGTGTGCAGTTGCAAAGTATACCTCTGCATTTTTGAGGGAATAATGAAACTCTATTATCTTCTTTATTGCCGATCCAAGTCTGTTCAACTGGCTCAAATTCATTTTGGATGATGCTGCATAGAAATCGCCTGACTCAAAGTTATCTTTTCTGTCAAATTTGATGTCATAGCTGTTGTCAGGTATGGCAAAGCCGACATCTTCGGATTTCTGCGCCAGTGTCTCCTCGTCATTGATTTCGTTTACAGGCGTAAACACCATTAGAAAATCATTGTTGTCTATTGTAAAATCGATTCGTTCCGCATATATCTCGCCATAAGGGAACAGTTCTATTTCCTAGTCTATTTTCGGCACTGAAATTCCTTATCAGACAGGATTGCTGTTTTGGGTACATTTGGTTTTCTGTTTCCGAAGAAGATGCTTTCTGTCGCCCCGAGCCTCGATTTCATGTCGATCCATCTGATGGCATATCGCCTATCTGTCATTATCGTTTTTCCGGAAGGATATGTCAAGGAATCAATTGATTGAGAGATTCATCACGGTCCATCATCATCCATCAGATGCATCACCGTTAAAGACGACAACATGCCGGAACCTTCCCCGAAAACGCTTGCAGCGCTTCCGGCTACCAATACCGGCATGTTATCCGCTTTTCGCCCTTCTTTTCGGTCGGAAGGGACGGGATTCGGTGAGTCCCCTCCTTTTTCAGGACAAAACCCCAAGGCTTCATCAATTTACAAATACGCCTTTGTCAGCGTAATCCGTAATTAAAGATTTTTCGGCTGCCCATTCTTCCGGTGTAAAAGCGACCGCCTCAATCGGAGCAAAAGCGGTATAGATGGCCTCTGTTAAAATATCAATCCGTTCCCAATAACTCATTTCAGAAAAACTTTGCGAGATGACAATGACATCGATATCGCTCTCTTCACGGGCCTGGTCAACTGCATGAGAGCCATATAAGATGAGTTTGTCAATTTGAATATTGTTTGATGCCAATGCCTTTCTGAATTGCCTGATATGGTTCAGAACTGCGCCTTGATCCATTTCAATGTTTCCTTACTTTTTGCAATGATTTCTTTGGTGATGCTCTCTGCATGGCTGCGCTCGTATTCCCGGAACTTTTCGGAGTAGCGGTGCAGGCTCCGGGGGGATAGGCGGATGTGGTTGGGAAAGACCCGGAACCCGAGGAAGGGGATGCCGAGGCTGCAGCGGTTTATCTGGATGTTCTCTTTCAGGGTCAGTTTCAGGGTTCGGGTTAAAAAATCTTCGATTCCGGTCAGTAAGGCTTTCAGGGCTTCGTGGGTTGTGCCGAAGGGTTTTGTTCGCCCTTGACGTTTATGATGACGCGAATCCCGGTTCAAGATGGCTGCAAGTCGGCTTCTTTTGTGGGCATAACAAGAAAATGATAGCCATAGTCGCATAAAATGTCCATTGCCTTTTCGCTGGCGTATCTGATAAGTGCCATTTCCCGGTCTTCATCTTCCGGCGCGGTGACAATAACCCAATGGCTCTCAGGGTCTTCCGGGCTTTCAGTCACTTCAACAAATCTAATTTCAGGATATTTTTTCTTTATATCCTTGACGAGCGTTGCCAACAACTCTTCTTGCTTGAAATTTAACATGTCAACAGTTCCTTTCCGATTTCCGCGACGATTTCCTCCGCCCGGCGAAGTTGTTCGCCCGCCTTGTTTTTGCTGATCGTTCCACGTTTGTAGTCCGCCACGTTTCTCAAGCCTTGCATTTCGATCAAATAGGCTCTGAATCTGCCGGGGAACATTTTCCGGCGTTTGATCAATTTCTCGCTGAACGTGGCCTGGACCCATTTATGGTCAAATTTACCGTGTTGCTCGCCCGCGTGCAAAAGCGCGGCGACCGCCGCTTGAAACGCAGCAAAATAGGCGCGGCCGGCGCTCGCGTCGTAAAGCGCGTTTTCAAAACAGAGCCGGGCAGCCTCAAGGTTTTTCCCGGCCTTTTGCAAAAACTCGTTAACCATTATATCACTCCTGTTTCATCATTCAATACGAAACATGCCGGAACCTTCCCCGAAAACGCTCTTGCAGCGTTTCCGGCTGCCGATACCGACATGTGATCCTTTTTTCGCCCTTGTAAAATCGGCTTGTCATTTTCTTTCGGCAGTGTTATTCAAAGAAGGAGGCATAACGAAAACGGAGGGAATCGAAAACCGATGCAGCAATACGACATATCGGCCAAAGTGCTGATGGAATCCTGCAGGGACGATATCATCCGATACCTGATGGATCTTCCGGTAAAGCAGAGCCGCATTCTGAAGCAACTGCCCCAGGAGACCCCCAGTCTGAAGCGGAGCGATTTTCCCATCATGGTAACGGACCGGGAGGGAAACGAGCAGATGGTGATTATCGAGATTCAGACCGAATGGCGGCGTTCCGTCCCTCTGAACCTGATCGACTACCGGGTCCGGTATCTGCTGAAATACAATGTGGAGTCCACCACCTGCGTGCTGCTGCTCCGGCCGTCGGCATCCGCGACGGACCGGTATGAGGACAAAGAGATCCGCTTCTGCTATCGGCTGGTGAAGATCTATGAAATGGATGCCCGTACCGTTGTTGCAGAGGGCCCGCTCTGTATGCTCCCCTTCGTTCCTCTCATGAGGGGCGGCGGGGAAGCACTGGACGAAGCCGAAGCGCTCATCTACGGCAGCGAAAAGACAAGGCCCCAGAAGGCCGATATGCTGACCACGATGGCCATCATGTCGGGACTGATCTCAGCCGATATGCCGGCAAAGCTCATTGCAAGGAGGAAGGATATCATGATCGAATCCGCAGCTTATGATCTGATTAAAAATGAAGGCAGGGAAGAAATGAAGATGCAAACCGCAAGGAAGCTGCTATTATTGGGCCCTTTAACCGATGAGCAGATCGCCCTTGCCACGGATTTGAGCGTTGAAGAGGTTCGGCGGCTGAAACAGGGGCCGGACCCGGATGCATCTGATTTATCTGATGACCACTGATCCGCCTCTCCTGCATCAACCGCTCCGAAGAAACAAAAAATGATGGGCCGTGACATCTTATCACAGCCCATCACAACCATCCGTTGCATCAGCGTCAATGAAAACATGCCGGAACCTTCCCCGAAAACGCTCTTGCAGCGCTTCCGGCTACCAATACCGGCATGTTATCCGCTTTTCGCCCTTCTCTTCGATCGGACCGGTGTTGATCATGGTCAGAACCCGGATTCATGTGATTTATCTGATTTCCACTGATGGGGTCTCCTGCTCCGGAACAACCTCTTCTCCGACACAACCGAAGCCTTGAATTCCGGAGGCCCATCACAGCCCATCATATAAATCCCATTCATCCGGGTTCAGACAATCCTCCACAGTCAGCGGTTACTTCTTTCCAGCTAATTTCCTGCCTGCCTGCTTGCCGGGCTCGCCTTACCGACTGGGGGAGAGGGCAAGCCGGAACCCGCCGTTGTAGTCCCGGTTCGTCGGGTTGTTGAGGTACCGATCGGCGGAGCGGCAGCCCCGCGCGCCGGAACTCCAGCTCCCGCCCCGGATGACCCGGTCGGAGGATTCTCCGGTAACCCATGCACTTCCATCCGTCGGCGCACCATCATAGGTCGAATGCCAATCATCTTCAACCCATTCCCACACATTTCCATGCATGTCATACAATCCCCAGGCATTCGGCTGCTTCTGACCCACAGGATGTGTCGTGCTGTCAGAGTTACCGCAATACCATCCCATAGCATCCAGATTCGGGTCGATTCCGCACCCGGTTTCTGTTATGTCACCGTTGGCAAACGCCGTCGTACTTCCTGCCCGGGCCGCATACTCCCACTCAGCCTCGGTCGGCAGACGGTAGGTTCTGCCGTCCTTAGCATTCAACGCAGCAATGAAATCCTGTATATCGTTCCACGACACACGCTCAACCGGACAGTCATCTCCGCAATTCTTGAAATACAGCTCCGGCGGATCACTGCCCATCACAGCACGCCACTGCGCCTGCGTCACCTCCGTAGTCATGATATAAAAATCATTCGTCAGCGTCACCTGATGCTGAGGCCATTCCCAGCTCCAAGCTCCCAACTCATCCTCCGGACTCCCCATCATAAACGTACCCGCCGGAATCAGATTGAACGTCATACCCAGCGAGTTGGTAAAATCCCCGGTCGGCCCGGTTCCCGACACTGCCGGTGTCTTGATGGACACATAATCCGACACTCCCCTCGCAACATCCGTCCCATAAGCATTCACCCCAAAATACCAGGTTGTATCCGGCAGAAGATTTGCAACCTGATAACTTGTTACCCCCGGCTCCCCGATCACTGCCACCCGGCTCCAGGCATCACTCAGATCCGGATTCCTCGACTTCCAGAGGACATACCCTTCCACATATTTCAGCGTAGCCGCATCCGGATAGTTCCAGCTCAGGTTCACTTTCGAGGCGATGACCTCTCCGTTTGCATCCTTAGCCATCTGCGGCTGAGAGAGAACCGGCGCGGCCAGTGGCGGTGGCGTAACCACGATCATGACAGAGCGGCTTGTCGAACCGTCAATGCCGCCGGGTATCAGGCTTTCATCGTATTCGTTGATGAACTTCACCTCATTCTCATATACCCCGACGCCCAGCCTGTCGGTATCCACAGAAACACGCACCGTGGCAGTATCCCCTTCCGCCAAGGTTCCGGACAGGGGAGATGCCGAAAGAATGCCATCCTCCGGATAGGCAGCATGCCAGTCCATGGCCGAATCACCAACATTGCGGACCATAAAATCGGCTGCCACCACGCCGCCCGTGCCCTCGACGACACTTTCCGTCAGCGTCAGCACCAGACCGCTGACCTCCATCACAGGCGGCAGGGGATCGCAGACACCGTCAACATTCCACTCCTTCAGCTTGATCTCCTTTTCGAAAAGGGAGAAGTTCAGCTTGATTTTCTCAGTCCACTTCCCCAGCTTCTTGGCCTTGCCCAGGTCCCATTCGAATCCGGCCCCGATCCCGGCATAGGCGGTAAAGCTGACACCGGCCGCGCACCGGTCATCCGAAAAGGTTTCGTAGGCCGCCTCCCCCCGGAGCCTCAGAAAGCCCTCCAGTTCGACACCCGGACCAGTCACGCCGTAGAGGTACAGAACCGGTGAGGTCTTGAGAAAAGGCTTGACCTCAGCGTAAAATTTTCCCGTGGGCGGGGTCAGCTCCCGGGAGTGGGAAAATTCCCGAATCGTCTCAACTCCTTTGTCCCGATCGTAGATGATCCCGGCTTTGGCCGACTGCTTCAGGGTGATGCCCGCGGTGATCTCCCCGCCGGCCTTGGCTTCGAGGCCCAGAATGATCTTCACCTCCGGCTTGATCGAAACCGGCACCGGCCCGGCAAAGAGAACGATCGGCGCGAAGTGGAGGGTGCCGATCTGTTTTTCCAGAGCCCCCTCCTCGGTCTTTACTTCTCCGCCGACTGTAACCATAAGCGACTCCGAGGCCGAAATCTCCGGGATGAATTTGACGTACTCGACGCCCGGGGGCCACATTCCGATGGAAAAGCCCATATCCACATCGATCGATACCTCCACCTTTCCCTTGACGCTGACGCTGAACCCTGTGCCCGGATCTTTCCATGAGAGGGTGTCTTCAATACCCAGGGTGGCCCGCTCATCCCTCGGATTGCCGATCTCGATGGTAAAGACCCCGCTGTCCGGATCACCGGACGGCAGCAGGCGGACCCCGTCGATGCCTTCAAAACCGCCGGCCGAAGGCGCCCCGCTTCGGGAAGACCGGCCTGTGATGCCGGTATCGAGATCGGCCTGGGTCATCTGCTTGGAAAAAACGGCCGTGCCCTGCGCCAGAACATCCTCTAAAGAAGCGTCTCCGGTGGTCAGAACATAGTTGCTGTCGCTGACCTTCTGAACCGAAATCACGCTGCGAAGGAATGCGGGGCTCGAAGCACTCACCACAATGTCACCGGCCTTGAGCCCGGCCAGCTTTGTCATCATATCGGTGTCGTCGGCTCCGGCCGTCACGTTTAACGTCACCTGATCCGCACTGGCCGTTACCGCGGCACCGGAAAGATCCACCAGGGTTACACCCTCCTGCAGGATGGTCTCCTGATATCCGAAGGAGATTGATACCAGGCGGTCGGACAGCAGCGAAACCTCGCATCGGGTCTTGTCCGCGGATACGGAATCACACCCCTGCCAGGAGAGGATCTCTGTTTCGGTGACGGGCGATGCGGTCAGGATCACTTTGCCGTCGGAACTCCTGTCGAAAAAAGACCGGGTTACATCCTGTGATGGATCGGTCCGCTCCGAGTCGATATCGATCCCCCCGACATCGCTCGTCAAACTGCCGCGGCCGAACGCGGCCACCTGCACCTTTACCCGGTCATATCGGATATCGGCCTCCGGTATCTGAGTCAGCCGTCCCCAGAACCGTTCCTCCAGCAGAGCGATCAACACTTCCGGAAGATTGCTGTGATAGGCCCCGATGATGGAATGGCCGTCAATGTTCTCGGCAAAGAGGGTGCTGAAATCGAAGTTGAGCTTCTCCTGATGGGCGGCAAGCATGGGAACGAAGTTCAGCACATCATCTGCGTCGATGGCGCCGTCCCCGTTCAGGTCCGACTTGAAAAAGGTCTTTGCCAGCTCGTCCAGCCGCAGCTTCAATCCCGAAGCATCCACATCTCCCACCAGATTCTTCGTATACTGCCACACAATGTCCGATAACGCCGTCACCTGAAACCCGCCCGATGCAAACTCGGCTGCCGTCATCAGCCCGTGGATCGTCCCGAGGTTGGGCGTCGGGGTCCCGTCGGTCACACCGTCATCGTCCGCGTCCGTATCCTGCCCCCCGGAGACGGCCACCAGAACATATTTCGACAGGTCTTCCGGCAGCAGGCTGGTGTCGAAATAGCCCGCGGCATCCGTGGTCGCTGTATAAATCTCCTTCTCCAGATCCGAAAGCCGATACACCTCCACCGTGGCCCCGGCCAAAGGCCCCAGCACTGCCCGCGCCCGGCCCCCGCCGAAGCCTGCCAGCACCTGCAGATCATAGAGTACCTCGGCCAGCCCGATCACACCGTCCGAGTTCACATCGGCTCCGACCTCCACACCGGCCGAAGATAGACCCGACGCAGCCCACATTGCGAGGATCGCATCCTTCAGTTCAATCCTGCCGTTACCGTCCACATCCCCGGGAACCACCGCCCCGGCCGACCCCGTAAACAGGATCAGCACCGGGGCAACCGCCGCCATCGCCAACAGCCTTTTTGATCTCATGGTTCCTCCTCATCAAAAGCATCCATAAAAAAAACGTCTCCGGCCTATCTGCCAAAGACGTTCGTGCAAGCGATTTCGGCAGCCCGGCGATCATTGTAATTCCGCTTTAGATCCTTGGCGTTGCGCCGCTGCCTTTCGACAGCCTTGCATTTATCTGATAGAAGCCCCCTCATTCTACCCCAACCATTTCTTTTGGGCTCGGATGTCAAGCATAAAAGAACCCGGATGAATGTGATGGATCTGATTACCACTGATAGGGCCTATTTTTCCTAAACAGCCTCTTCTCCAACATACCGGACATGATGAAGGCAGAAGCCCCATCACACCCCATCATCTCCATCACATGCATCCGGGTCTTCATTTCGTCAATTAAGGGTTGACAGCCGTCCACAAAATGTCGCAACTTCCGTTCTGGCATCAGGAGGTGGTCCTGAAGCAATGGAATTATTCTTTTCGGACAGGGGAGTATTTTTAAACCATGTGCGGCATTGTAGCCTATTTCGGCGGCGCGGGAAACGGCCTGACACGGGTGATCACGGCCATGTCGGCAATTATCTATCGGGCCCCGGACAGCACGGGGGCCGGCCTTTTTGGAGACGATCTGGAACCGATCCGCATTCGGAAAAGTCTCGGCTCTGTGGCGAACCTCTGCGAGGCGCTGATGAATGCGGCCGCATACCCGAACCAGCCCGAGAAACTTTTCTCCCTCTGGAACGGAAGCAGGACTCTTTCTTCGGAAATGGCGCAGAAGGCTGATCTGAGACCTGATCTGAGAGAAGTTCAGCGACGCATCCTGGAATTCGAAAAGCTCCCCTTCGATCTTCATCAGAAGCGCTGCCTCGATTTCGAAAAGGGAGAGCAGCCCTATCCCGAGTTTTCCGAATTCTTAGATCCGGAAAACGAGATCGCCATCGACCCGGGCTGCCCCGGAAGGCCCGATCCCCTGCCGGTTTACGTGATCCGGTCCCGGCGGGACATGGAGCGGGTGATCCGGGAACTGACGGTTCGATACGATCTCTCCTACATTGCGATCCGGGCCATCATCCGGAGAGCTTTGAAGGAGCGGCTCGAAGCAGAGCATGCAGGAAACGGGCTGACGATCCGGGGAGCCGACATTCTGGAGGCCTTCGACCGCCTCTTTGAAAAGGTCTTTCTCCAGGAGAACCGGCCCAAACCGACCCGCCTCTCCTACGACTGGGAACAGAAGGCCCCCTTTGCCGAAAAATACCTCTGGCGACACCTGAGCCAGATACCCATCCGGGTTCCCGAAGATTACGACACCGACGGGGTTCGTAGCATCTTCCGCCTGCTGGATGCCGCACTCATGTGCCGCCTTCCGATAGTCCCGGAGCGGCACGAGGCGCTTCAGCGGACATTTGAAAAACTCTGGCCCGAGGCCGTTCATATCCCCAACATCGACTGGCGGATGCTCTACTGGGCTGAAAAGGGGGCAAACCTCTATGGCCGAGCGGCCGCGGCCGTCTTCGAATACCTCAAAGTGACCGAATCTCCGGGGCTCGACCCGAATCTGCAGGGACCTCCGGGCCGACTGGACCCGAAGCGCCTCACCTTTTTCACGCCGCCGATCCTCTCCCACGGCCGGTGGGCGCTGCAGTCGGCCGTCACCGTGGTAAATGCTCACCCCTTTCTGGACGGCCCGGGCCATCGGGTCATCTCCTTGAACGGCCAGTTCGACAGCGAAGTGGAGACCGAGGCAAAAGAGTTTCTGGAAAGAATCGAGGGATTCAATCTTCGAAGCGAAAACTCTTCGGAATACCTCGCGCTTCTCTGGGGCTATTATTTTGAAAACCTGCGCCAGGAGAAGCATCGGTACGACGCCATACACCAGCAGATGGAGGCCGGCCTTTCCGTCTTCAACATCGGCAGCCACACCGTCGATTTTCAGGTCTATCGGAATCTGCAGGACAAAACCCTGGCCCAACTCGACGAATACGCCTTTCTGGAGGCCGCAAAGCGGATGATCCGCAAAGGGGGCCAGATCGCGGCCGCGGGAATGAGCCTCCACGCGCCCCGAACCCTCTATGTGGTCAGCCATAACAGGCCCGTCTTCATCGTCTGCCGGAAGGATGCCGAAGCCTATATGGTTGTCTCGGACATCAACGCGGCCCTGGGGCTCTTTCCCCAGTCCCGGATTCATGACAAGACCCTGGAGCTGATCCGCCTGAGAAGAGCGAACAGCCAGGAGATCGAGAAGATGCGGAATGACGCCGCGTCCCGGAAGGAGCGGGATATCCGCCGGCGGGATCATGAGGCCGATGAGAAGCGCTTTATGGATGAAGCATTTCCGGTTACGGTCTATCCGCTGGAGGGGGAGGAGGTCTATGCAAGGCTCCATACAGAGCTGGTTGAAGGAAAGATCACCCGAACCCTTCAGATCACCGATTTCTCGCTGAACCCCCTGCCCGAGATCAAACCCTTTCCCGCATCCCTCACCCCGGCCTGGGTGCGGAAAGATCTGGTGGGCTCCTTCTACGAAACCCATCTGAAGGAGATCCCGGACCGGATCGACACGGTGCTGAACTTCTACCTTCCCCCGGAACGGGAGCGGCCCGGTTTGGCCATCCGGGAGCGGCTGATGGAGCGCCGTTTCGGGCGGAAGCTCGTCAACCTCCGTCGGATCGTGGTTGCGGGAATGGGCAGCGCATGGCATGCAGGACTTTGCGCAAAGCCGCTGCTGCAGCAGTTGCTCCCGGAAATGGCCATCGACGTGATCCGACCCGTGGAGGTCGACGATATCTCCCGATTCATCGTGACGGAAAAAGATCTGGTAGTTCTGCTGAGCTGGTCATCCACCACCGCGGACATGGTTGAATTTGCAAAGGAGCTGAAGAAACAGGGCGCGGTGATGATCGCGGTCACCGAAAAGGTATTTGCCGACATGGCGCTCATAGCGTCCAGAAGCGGCGGCGTGATTCCGGTCTACAGCGGCGAAGAGGTGACGGTGTCGGCCTTGAAGAGCACCGCATGCCTGCTCCTCTGCACCCATCTGCTGGGGGTCTGGCTGGCGGATGTCACCGGAAGTCCCGGGGCCCCAGACCGTGCCCGGGGGCTGCGGGAGCTGCCGCCGCTCCTTGGGGAGGCTCTGGAGGATCAGAGACGAACCTTCTTTATCCGGAATCTGGCCGGCGAGAGCCAGGAAAGCCACGCCTGCATCGTCTTCGACGACCTCCATGCCGGGGAGACCGGAAGGGAGATCGCACTCAAGATGGAGGAGCGGTCATGGACCGCGGTAGGAAAGGCCATGGACTATTCCGACCTCTACCGGATCGAACCCGCCCCGGATCTCAGAAAGACCCTGGTCATCGTCAATGCGACAAGTGAAAATCGGATTTCCGAGGCGATCCGGCTGATGAAGCGGCTCTATGTTTCGGATATTCCTTTTGCCGCAGTCAGCTTCGACCATCCCCGGATCAATGAGATCGCCTTTTTCAGCGGCAGCCGTCTCCTGAATCTTTCAAAGGCCGATGATGCCCTCCAGCCCTACATCGATCTCCTCTTCTACTATGATCTGGCGTTTTATTACGGTCTTGCCCACGGCCGAAAAGCCGATGACTTCCCCAGGAACCGGGCCAAATCGGTCACCACCTCCAGAAGCCGGACCCGGAAGCCGCCCCCGCCGGAAAAGGCCTGGTATGCGCTCAGAGGGAAGACATCGGGGAAACTACCAAAGCCCGCGCCGGCCGATATACCCTCGCTCTGGGAGAAATCGGCCGAAAGCGAGACCGAGAAAAAGACCTACGAAGAGATGCGGCGACTCTCCCGGCTGCTGGCCAGAAACGATCTGCTGCTCACGAGAATTCCCTTTCGTATTCAGGAAGGTCCGGAAAAAGGGGAGAAGGCGGGCCATCAACTGCCGGGGCGGAAAATTGCGGAACAACTCTCTTCAGAGGGGGAGATTCTGCTGCTGCCCTGGGATAGGACCGCTGAAATCGCAGCCCGGTATGCGGAAAACATCTGGCGACGATATCTCGACTGCAATATCCGGGTACTGCTCTCTGAGGCGGATTACCGCGACGTCACATCCGAGAACCTGCTTATCGCGCTCCGCTCCGAAAGTGACGGATACGACGATGCAGAAACGATCCCGGTTCTCTCCGGCATCGGCGTGGGCCCGGCCCGCTTTTCCCAGTGGGCAAAACCGTTTCGCAGCTCATTCGGCTACATCGAGACCCGGGAGGGGCTCGAATCGGTCCAGGTTCCGCTCCTCTACGGGATTCTCTGCGGCCTTTTCATCGAAGCTCTCTGGATCGACGCGCCCGACAAGGCCCGGATTGCCCGGGATCATCTGGCCGGGGCCTATGCACTGATCGAAAAAATCACGGAGAGCGGTCCGCTGAAGGCTGACATCGATGCGGTCATGCTGGAGAACAGCCGCTATGAGACCGCCTTCTATCTGGGCGGAATCCGGGGCGCGGGAAGCGAGTGGGAGGAACTGATGGACCGCGCCGGCGGGATGACGGTTGCGGCCCATCCCTTCGGCCAGAGCGCGCACGGCCCACTGGTCACGGTGGACGACCGGGTGGAAGGGCGCTTTGTGCAGCTTCGGGCCCGCTCGGAGATGGTTACGGTATACGGAGAGACCGCAGTGGAGGACTGGGAGCGGCGCTTCCTTTCAGGAAAAGGCGTGGATGATTTTCTGGGCAGCGCGGGATTGGAATCCGGGCAAATCGACCGCCAGATACCGCTCTTTGCCGCCGGGGGCTGGTATCTGCCCGAGATCGAAAAGAATTACGATGCCGGGGCCGACAACCTCATTCTCATCGACGGCACGGACCCGCGCCATTTCGATGCGACCCTGGACGAGCTTTCCACCTACGGCTGCCGCCATGCCCGCATGATCCTCATAACCCAGTCGGCCATGATACGTGAGGAGCGGGCATTTGCCAAGCATCCCGTCAGCCGGATGATCCGCCTGCCCGAATTGAACCGCGGGCCCATTCCGGATCTTCTGCTTCCCTTTGCCCTCTCTCTCTGTTCAACGGCAATGGCTGCGGCCGCATGCCGGGTTCGGGGAAAGGAATTTCTGCCGGTCTCCCGGGAGCGGATCTACCAGAGGGCCTTCGGCCCGATCGGTTCGGAACTGCTCTGCCAGGGGATCGACCTGCGGGATCTCGGCGGCTATCTCATCGAATCACTGAAGCGGCTGGGACCTGTGGTGAAATCGGCCGCGATGGAAAAGCGGTATTCAGTGCGGCAGATCGGGGGCGAGAAGACATCCCGATACCTTCTCACAAGGGTTTTGGAGGAGAAGATCGAAGATTCCGATGAAGTGGCATGGGAGGAGCCCTACGGCAACACCTGGAAGGTGCTCAACCACCAGGTGCTGGGGGTATGGGAGGTCGGCGAGGATACATCGCTGCTGATGATCCCCCTGGCCGGCGAGCCCCGGGAGGGGCTGATCAGCCTCAAAGCCCGGTTTATCTCATGGAATGGGGAAGAGCCGTTTTCCCGTCAGATCGAAAGAGTCGTCGAGGCATTGGGCAAAGGGATGCCGCCCCATCCCTACATCGCCCCGAGATACTTCAAGATCGCAGGCCGCTTTTACGACGAAATGCATTCTATCTGCCAATGGGACGACCGGATACTGGGGCTGGCCGCGCTGCCGGTGCTCTTCTGCAAGGGGAGCCGGGAGATCGCGGACATTCTGGCAAGAAGAGTCCGAAAGCTTATCGAGATCCGAAAGCCCGACGGGTC
>JAABSP010000032.1 GCA_011390345.1 Desulfobacteraceae bacterium | reverse complement strand
GGATGCTCATGATGGGCATCACCCGGGCCGCAGGAAGGCTTTCCGTCATGGGTGCGGAGTCCTTTCTGGTGTCGGACCGGAAGGTCGGAACTGTCCGGGGGGCTTTTTCCATCGCGGCCAGTTGGATCTGGGCTCCCGCGCTCTTCATATCCAGCCAGACGGAACAAAATATCTTGGGAGAAAAAAAGGGGTCGAAGCAATCTACTGCCCCGACCCCTTTTAAAGGGAAACTGATCTGCCGGGCCCGAAAGCCCGGCAGGAATATGATGCCGATTTAGAAGAGTCCGGAGACCTTTCCGGTATCGGTATCCACGTCGATCCGGCGGAAGGCCGGGTTCGAGGAGGTTCCGGGCATCAGGGAGATGGTTCCTGCGCAGGGGCAGAGGAACTTCGCGCCGGAGTAGATGAGGACGTCGCGGATCGGCAGACGCCAGCCCTTGGGCACGCCCTTCCTGACCGGGTCGTGGGAGAGGCTCAGGTGGGTCTTGACCATCATGGTGGCAAAGTCCGCATATTTGGGATCATCTTCCAGCATCTTGGCCTTGGTTTCGGCATCCGATGCCCAGTCCACGCCGTCCGCGCCATAGACTTCCTTGGCGATGTTTTCGACGCGTTCGCGCAGCTTCATCTCCAGCGGATAGAGGAATTTGAAATCATTGGTCTCGTTGCAGGCATCGATGACCGCATCCGCGAACTCGAGCGCGCCGTCGCCGCCCTTTTCCCAGTGCTTGGACTCGGCACAGCGTGCGCCTGCGGCCTCTGCGGCCTTCCGGACAACGTCGCACTCTGCGTCCGTGTCGGTGTAGAACCGGTTGATACAGACCACCGGGTTGATGCCGGACTTGCGGATCACGTTGATCATGTGGACCATGTTCTCGCAGCCCTTCTCCACCAGCTCCAGGTTCTCCTCCTTGTACTCCGGGGCCAGGTCCTTTCCGGCCACGACCTTGGGTCCGCCGCCATGCATCTTGAGCGCGCGGATCGTGGAGGTGAGGACCGACACATGGGGCTTGAGGCCGCTGAACCGGCACTTCACGTTCCAGAACTTCTCAAAGCCGATATCGGCCGCGAATCCGGACTCGGTGACGTGGTAGTCGAACATCTTCAGACCAATCCGGTCTGCGATGATGGAGGACTGGCCCACCGCGATGTTGGCAAAAGGTCCGGCGTGGACAAAGCAGGGATTGTACTCTGCGGTACACATGAGGGTCGGGTTGATGGTGTTTCTCATGAACGCGGTCATCGCGTTGCCGACTTCCAGATCGCCGCAGGTGACAGGCTTGCCGCTCTTGTCAAAGGCCACGGTGATGTTGTTGATCCGCTCCTTGAGGTCGGCCAAATCCGTGGCGACCGAAAGGATGGCCATCAGCTCGGAGCCGACCGCGATGCCAAACTTGGACTGCATGGTGTAGCCGTCATAGCGGCCCCCGAGGCCGATGACGATGTTGCGCAGGGCCTGGGCGCAGAAGTCGATGATCCAGCCCATCTCGACCCGGGTCGGGTCGATGTCGAGACGGCGCATCTTGGTGAGACGGGCAAGCTGCTCGTCATTGTAGTTCCGCTCATGCTGCATACGGGCAGTGAGGGCCACCATCGCGAGGTTGTGCGCGTTCATGATGTCGTTGATGTCGCCGGTCAGACCCAAAGAGAATTCGGTCATGGGGATCAGCAGGGAGTTTCCGCCGCCTGCCGCTGTTCCCTTGACGTTCATGGTGGGGCCGCCCGAGGGCTGACGCAGTGCGCCGCCGACGTTGACGCCGCGTTTTCCCAGTCCCTCCATCAGTCCGCAGGAGGTGGTGCTTTTGCCCTCTCCCAGAGGTGTCGGGGTGATTGCGGTCACTTCGATGTACTTTCCATCCGGCCTGTCCTTCATCCGGTCGATCACTTTGAGGAAATCGACCTTGGCCAGACGCCCCATGGGGAGCATCTCTTCTTTTAAAAGGCCGAGCTTCTCCTGCCACTCCTCAGGGGTGGGCATGTTCTTTTCCGCGTCTTCAGAAATCTGCCAGTCTGCCATCTTCGTTGCATCGTAAGCCATCGAGTCCAACTCCTTCTTGCCTTGAGGTTAATAATACATTGGCCTGCCTTCTGCGGCCCGTTGTTAAAGATACACCTCATATCATGTCCGAATCAATTTATCAAGAGATATCCATTCATATTTTTGAATGGGAATCAAAAAAATAATCAAGGGGTGCAAAAGGGAGTTTTTTCGAGGGTTCCCTTTACCCGTTCTGCAATTGATTCAACTGGTAATAGAAGCCCTTCTTCTCCATGAGGGCCTCATGGCTTCCCGACTCGATGATCCGGCCCCGGTGGAGGACCATGATCCGGTCCGCATAGCGCGCGGTGCTGAGCCGGTGGGCCACCATCACCGAGGTGCGGTTCTTCATCAGCTTGATGAGCGCGTCCTGAATCCGGGCTTCGGTCTCGGAATCGATGTAGGAGGTGGCCTCGTCCAAAATGATCAGGTCCGGGTC
Organism: Desulfobacteraceae bacterium; assembly: GCA_011390345.1. Lineage (GTDB taxonomy): Bacteria > Desulfobacterota > Desulfobacteria > Desulfobacterales > JAABSP01 > JAABSP01. Next base: position 53,868 of record JAABSP010000032.1, on the reverse strand, counting down.
CCGGGCAAAGGCCCGGGCAATGGAGAGGAGCTGCCGCTCTCCGCTGGAAAGGGACGCGCCCCCTTCGGAGAGATCCGTCTCCAGCCCTTGGGGGAGCCGGTCGATCACGGAGCGGGCATTGGAGGCATTGAGGACATCGTCGATCCCCGGGGCGCTCCATTCCTCGGTCGGTGGGAAAATGTTCTCCCGGATTGGGCCGGAAAAGAGGTAGGGGTCCTGGGTCACGAGCGCCATCTTGGAACGGAGCAGGGGGATGGGCAGATTCCGGATGTCCTCCCCGTTGATTTCGATCCGGCCCGAGTTCGGATCGTAAAACCGGGTCAGCAGGTTGATCATCGAGGTCTTGCCGGAGCCGGTGGGCCCCACGATGGCAAGGGTCTGCCCTGCATTCAGGGTGAAGTCGATCCCTTTCAATACAATCTCCTTGGGCAGATATCCGAACCTGACATCATCGAACCGGAGGGAGCGGATGGTCTCCTTGGCAAAGGGATGATCCGGTGCCCCGGAAACTTCGGGAAGGCGCTCTTTGCTGTCCAGGATCTGGAAGATCCGCTCGGCCGAGGCCATCGCGTTCTGCAGGATGTTGTATTTTTCCGCGATGTCCCGGATGGGCCGGAAGAACATCCGCATGTAGGAGATAAAGGCGACCAGAGAGCCCAGCGTGATTGCCTCGGATATGACCCGGCCCCCGCCGTAGAAGATCACGATCGCGGTCGCGACGGCCCCCAGAAGCTCGATCACCGGCATGAAGATCGCAAAGATCCGGATCTGGTGCATCCCGGCCTCGTAATTCTCATGGTTGAGCCGGGCGAACCCGCGGTGGTTGTTCCTCTCCTGGCCGAAGACCTGGATCACCTTGATGCCGCCGATGGTCTCGGAGAACCGGGTGTTGATCTCAGCCACCTTGACCCGGAGGACTCGGAAGACGTCGCGGGCCTTGTCGGCAAAGATGAATGCGGCCCATATGACCACCGGCAGGACTGTAAAGGAGATGAGGGCAAGCTTCCAGTTGATGCTGATGAGCACGGCCGCGATCCCCACCAGGAGGAAAAAGTCCTTGAAGACGAACGCTATGACCGAGGTGAAAAGCTCGTACATGTTCTGGATGTCGTTTGTCACCCGTGTGACCAGACGGCCCACGGGATGGCGGTTGAAAAAGGAGACGTTGAGGCTCTGGATGTGATCGTAGAGTTGCATCCGCAGATCATGCATGATCCGCTGTCCCGTGTACTCCATCACCATCACCTCGATGAATGTGAAGAGAAAGCTGCAGATGATAACCATGAGAAAGATCGCGGCCGCGGCCGCCACCCCTTTGAGGTCGTCGGACCGGAGGAGGGCCAGGGTCTTTTTATCCAGATGCTGCAAATCCTCGTAGGCGATCCGGGCACTTCCCTCCTTTATTTCGAAAAGATCGGGATATCGGGCCATTGCGCTTTGGATCTTCGGATCATCCGGGTCGGCCGAGAGAAATCGGTTCTTCTCCCCCTCGGTCCCGATCACGGTCTGGGGGACGATGTACCGGTCGATCACGATCTTGGTGATGTAGGGAATGGCCAGCTCAAAGAGCGTGATCATGATCACCAGGGCTATGGCCGCGAGGAAATAGCGTCCGTAGACCCGGGCATAGGGGTAGAGCCGTTTGAGCAGCCCCAGGTCGTAGGGTTTTCCGAGTTTCTCCTCTTCCGCGTATCCGAATTCAAACATTTAGTGCCTCTTCCATCTCCTGCAGGCGATAGGTTCTTGCATAGTAGCCGTCCTTTTCCATCAGGGTCTCGTGGGTTCCGGACTGGGTGATCCGGCCGTTTTTCAGCACGATGATCTCATCTGCGGCCTTGAGTGCCGAAAGTCGGTGGGAGACGATGAGGATGGTCCGCCGGGCCGCGGTCTTTCGAATGGTCTCGATAATGGTGTTGCCGGTCTCGGTGTCCACCTGGCTGATCGGGTCGTCGAGCATCAGGATCGACGCATCCCGGAGCAGTGCCCTTGCCAGGCCGATCCGCTGCTTCTGGCCCCCGGAAAGGATGACGCCCTTCTCCCCCACAACTGTTTCAAACCCTTTGGCAAACCCCTCGATGGTCTCCAGCAGGGCCGCCTCCCTTGCGGCCTGGATCAGTTGTTCCTCGGTGATTCCGGGATCATTGAAGGTGATGTTCTCTCTTATGGTTCCGGCAAAGAGAAAGGGCTCCTGGGGCACAAAGGAGATGAGGGAGCGCAGATCCGCAACTCTGACATTCCGGATATCCTTGCCGTCGATCCGGATGCTCCCGGTATTCACATCGTAGAGCCTCGGGATGAGCTGGAGAAGTGTGGTCTTCCCGCCGCCCGGGGGGCCGATGATGCCTAAGGTCTTTCCCTTTTGGAGGGTCAGATCGATGTCGGATAGGGCCTCCCCCCGGTCCGCGGGTTCATCGGTCTCTCCGTAGGAGAAGCTCACCTTTTCCAAGACGATCCGATCCTGGTATTCTCTCATCGGCTGCGGGTCCCGCGGGTCCGCGATAGCCGGCTCGGTTTTGAGGATGGTGTCGATTCTGTCCAAAGAGGCTTTTCCCCGCTGGATCAGGTTGGTGAGCCATCCCAGGGCCATCATGGGCCAGGTAAGGATGCTGAGATAGCTGATGAAGGCCACGAAATCTCCGGGGGTGATTTCGGCCAGAATGGTCTGGCGGCCCCCAATAAAGATGACGATGGCCATGCTCAGGTTGGAGAGGAAGACCATCATCGGGAAAAAGGAGCCGGTGATAGTCACCAGCCGGATGTTCTTTCCGATGTACTCCTCGGACATCCGCTCCAGGCGCTCGGTCGATTCAGCCTCCCGGTTGTAGGCCTTGATGATCCGGATGCCTGTGAACCGCTCCCGAACCACCTCGGTGAGATCGGAAAAAGAGGCCTGCACCTCGCCGTAGAGCCGATGCATCCGGCTGCCGAAGAAACGGGTTCCGAAGATGATCAAAGGCGCGGGGATGAGCACATAGAGGGTGAGACGGACGTTGATGTAGGCCATGAAGAGGATCGCGGCCGACCCTAAAAAGAGCGCGTCGGTCAAAGCCACCATCCCCATCCCTGTTGCCATCCGGATATGGTTGATGTCGTTGGTGGCATGGGCCATGAGATCCCCGGTGCGGGTCTTGTCGAAATATTTCGGAGAGAGGATCTGCAGATGGGAGAAGAGCCGGTCCCGAATCCCCTCTTCCACCCGGCGGGAGAGGCCGATGAGACAGCGCCGCCAGACATACCGGAAGATGGTGATGGCAAGGGCCAACCCCACGATCTCCATTGCATAGATGAAGAGGCCGAACATGTCGATTCTAAAGGCGGTGAGATCATCCACAGCCCATTTCACCACCCGGGGGATAAAGAGCTGGAACAGGTCAACGATCACCAGGCAGATGATCCCGATGAGGATCGAAAAGCGGTTTTCCGAAAAATAGGGCTTGATCAGATGAAACGATTTCATTGCGCGTCGGCAGATCCCTTGCTGTTGAATATTTTATGCCGGTGTAGTATATCAACCGGTGGAATATATGTATCGGCCTGGGGCCGATGATCAAATATCGAGCTTACCATTTTTGCTGCGGTGATGGCGAGTCCTAATTGGGCATCGTTCGGAGCAGATCCTTTTTAACGGAAGAATATCAAATGGATAAAATGCAGCCCCCCGGATGGCCATCGGGGTCTCCGACTTTTACAAGCTCAGGTCCGCAGGATATCTCTATGTGGACAAGAGTTCCTTTATCAAAGAGATCATAGAAGCGCCGGCCGAAGTGATCCTGCTGTCAGGTCCGCAGGATATCTCTATGTGGACAAGAGTTCCTTTATCAAAGAGATCATAGAAGCGCCGGCCGAAGTGATCCTGCTCCCGGCAGATCGGGAGCGCAAAGGGATTCTTATGGAATTCAAAAGGGTCAATGTCCGCCGGAAGGAGACGCCGGAGAAGGCGTTGGAAAAGGCGATGGCGCAGATCGAATCCCGCGGCTATGACGCGGAGCTGCGAGGGGCCGGGGTAAAAGAGATTCTGCAGCTTGCCGTCGCTTTTTCGGGGCAAGGAAGTCTGGGTAAAATCAAAGAAATCATGGGGTACGAAATGAGAAAAATATTTTTGGGTATGCTCTCTTTTTTCGCTATATTTTCGATATCCGGAGCAGAAGATGCCCCACCCGGTGAGAAAATGGGCATCTTTCTGGAAAAGGGGTTTTCCTTAGAGAAAAGTGTGCAATGAGAGAGGAGAAAATCGGCCGGCTTAAAAACCACTTTGTCAGGAGTACGGTATATCATGAAAAGAAAAATAATATGGCGGTTATGTTTTGGGGTATTGCTGTTCAGCGCGATCCTTCTTGCCGGATGTGACGATTCAGATCAGCAGGGAAATCGGGCAGAACCGGAACCGGAGCCGCGCAAAGACCCTTCATCTGTTACCTTTGCGGTTTTCTCCGATCCTCACCTCTATGATCCTTCATTGGGAACAGAAGGGCCGGCCTTTGAGGCGTATATATTCCAGGATCGGAAGATGATCCGGGAGAGCCGGGCCATACTGAATACCGCTCTTAATTCCATAAGAAAGATTCCGGGCCTGGACTTTGTCATCATTTCCGGAGACCTGACAAAGGATGGGGAAAGGATCAACCATGAATTATTTGCCGACCTTCTCAGAAGATTGGAATCGGACGGCCTTCAGGTCTATCTGGTTCCGGGCAACCATGACGTGAACAATCCCCATGCCTTTGCCTATTCCGGAAATGATCAGTTGCCGGTTGCCTCTGTTTCTCCCGAAGACTTTGCTTCCATCTATGCCGATTTCGGTTATGGGGAGGCCCTCTACCGGGATGCCGATTCCCTCAGCTATATCGCGGAGCCCTCCCCGGGCTTCTGGCTCTTTGCTCTGGATTCCACAGATCATGATGCCAATCAAATTCTTGGAAGGCCGGTGATTTCGGGACGCTTCACCCAGAGCACCCTCCATTGGATCGTTCAGCGGCTCGATGAGGCCAAGGCAAAGGAGAAACAGGTGATCGGAATAATGCATCATGGTCTGCTGGAGCACTTTTCAGGACAATCCCGGATCTTTCCGGGATCGGAATATGTGATCGATGACTGGGAACATGTCTCCCGAAACCTTGCGGAAGCAGGATTACAATTGGTCTTCACAGGCCATTATCATGCACAGGATATCACCGGAAGAAGCTGGGAGATCGACGGTGAAGTCATCTCTCTTATCGATGTGGAGACCGGTTCTCTGGTCGCATATCCTGTCCCCTACCGGATCGGATCCCTTGACAGAAGCGGCCGATTTACTGTGGAGAGCCGATATGTGACCGAAATCGATGATGAGACCGGTGGGCTTCCCTTTACCGAATATGCGGCCGATGTACTGAGAGGCGGGGTTTATGATTTGACCTTTGAGATGGGAACAGAGCCGGCCGATCAGGGTGGATACGGGCTGACTCCGGAGCAGGCAAAGGCCATCGCGCCTCTGATCGCGGACGCGGTCACTGCCCATTATCGCGGAGATGAAAATCCTTCACCCATAACCCAGGCGATTCTCAATACCTATTCAAAAAGCAATGAACCAACGATGCAGATGCTCGGCCAAACTCTCTCTTCCCTCTGGAGAGATCTTCCGCCGGCCGATATCTCGGTTTCTCTGGAGCTGGGACCCGATACCTTTCTATTTGATGGAGAGTCTCTATGATCCTTTTTGTGGCCATTCGAAACTTTCTAATCTTCATCATCGGGGTCTGGTTTTTCGAGTTTTATATCGACTACACCTTTCCCACAGAGGAGAACCTGCTGCTCTATTTTGTGGCGATTCCGATCATCTGGGCCACCCTGATTCAGATCTGGACCACCACATCCTACAAAGAGCAGCCGAACCGGATCATGCTGGTCTTTACCCACATCATGGCGGTACTGCTGCTGATCTCGACGGTTTTCATCATCAGCGCCACCCTGAACACCCTGAGCCACAGCCTCGATACTATGGGATCGGTCCTCTTTCACTTTGTGGGCTGGACCGTGATTCTGGCCTTTATCTACTATGATCTGGTCGATATCTACCGTTGAATCATGTAAAAATAAACAGGGAAATCAGGACAGGAGGTCGGGCAGCTCTCCCCCCACCCGCCGCTGGAGAATTCCCAGCGTCTTTATGGTGGGATGTCTTTTGAAGAGCCCCGAATTCAGAGCGAGCTTGTAGATCTGGTAGGGTGCCTGCCCCCCTTGGGACGGGCTGGTGAAGATGTCGTGGATCAACAGATAGCCGCCGGGACGGACATGGCCGACCCAGGCGCTGTAGTCGGTGAAGACCGCGTCATAGGAGTGGCCTCCGTCGATGAAGAGCAGGGAAAGAGACGTGGCCCACCCTCTGGCTGCAAGGGCCGATGATGCCGCAATCGGGACCACCGTATCGAGAAGTTCGGCCTTTTCAAGGATAAAGGAAAAATAGCGGAAGCTGTTGATTCGGCCGAATTGGAAGTCATACAGCTCCGGATCGAAATAGAGTTCTCCGGGCTGCTGCTCCTCAGAGCCCCGATGATGATCCACGGAATAGAGCACCCCGCCATTCTCCCGGCATGCGCTCCCGAGATACAATGTCGATTTACCGCAGTAGCTCCCGATCTCCAGACACGGCCCCACGCGGCTCGCCTCCAGCCCGATCTCATAGAGGCGCTCCCCCTCCTCCGGATCGAGAAACCCTTTTACCCATTCGATGATTCCCGGCTTGATCTTCATGCCTCAGATACCTCGTCATATCCCCGCACCAGCACCTCCCGCGGCTTGACACCGTCAGAAGGGCCCACAATTCCCTCTTTTTCCATCATCTCGATGATCCTTGCGGCCCGGTTGTAGCCGATGCGCAGCTTCCGCTGGACAAAGGAGATGGAGGCCTGTTTGGTCTCCGTGACCAGGGCCACGGCATCGTCGTACCGCTCGTCATGCTGCTCCTCCTCGACAAACCCGCTGGCCTCCTTCTCCGGCGCATCCAGCACCGAATGGTCGTATTCCGGAGGGCGCTGATCTTTTAAGAAATCGGTGATCTTTGTCAGCTCCTCTTCAGTGATGTAGGGGCCGTGAATCCGCTGGAGCTTCGCGGTCCCCGGCGGCAGAAAAAGGAGATCCCCCTCCCCCAGCAGCTTTTCCGCGCCGTTGGCATCGATGATGGTGCGGGAGTCGGTTCTGGAGGAGACCTGATAGGTGAGCCGGGTGGGAAAGTTGGCCTTGATGATGCCGGTGAGTACATCGACCGAGGGGCGCTGGGTGGCCAGCACCAGATGGACCCCCGCGGCCCGGGCCATCTGGGCCAGGCGGGTGAGGGCAACCTCCACATCCCTTGAGGAGACCATCATCAAGTCGGCCAGCTCGTCGATGATGATGACTATGTAGGGAAGCTTTTCCGGGGGCGTCCCTTCCCCTTCCAGATCCAAAGGCTTGATCTTCTCGACTTTTCGATTGTACTGGCTGATATTGCGGACCTTAAGCTCTGAGAGCAGCTCATACCGCCGCTCCATCTCCTTGACGGCCCAGAAGAGCGCGTTGGTGGCCTGCTTCGGGTCCGAGACCACCGGGGTGATCAGGTGGGGGATGCCGTTGTAGATGGACAGCTCGATCCGTTTCGGGTCCACCATGATCATCTTCACCTCGTCCGGATTGGATTTGTAGAGGAAACTGCAGATGATCGCGTTGAGCCCCACGCTCTTTCCGGTTCCTGTGGCGCCGGCGATGAGCAGATGGGGCATCTTGTCCAGCTCCGCCACTACCGGATGGCCGATGATGTCCTTGCCCAGACACATGGTGAGCGGGGATCGGCCCGCCTTGAAGACATCCGATTCGACCATCTCCTTCATCCGGACGTACTCCCGCTGGTCGTTGGGGATCTCGATGCCGATCGCGGCCTTTCCCGGAATCGGGGCCACGATCCGGATGCTCATGGCCTTCAGCGCCAGCGAGAGATCATCTGCCAGGCCCGTGATCTTGTTGATCTTGACACCGGGCGCGGGCACATATTCAAAAGTGGTGATCACAGGCCCCGGGGTTACGATGGAGACCTCTCCGGAGACCCCGTAATCTTCCAGCTTCTTCTCGAGAAGACGGGCCTGCTCTTCGAGCCGGTTCTGGCTGGAGGAGGCGGGGCGCTTGTCCGGAGGACGCAGATATACCGTGGGCGGGATCTGGAATTTTTTCGGAATCGGCGGAAGCCAGGTGACATCTCCTTCCTTTTCAGGACTCTTGGCGGCCTCCTGGTTCCGGGCCGGTATTCCTTCGGGTTTGGCCTCGGGTTTCGGAGACGGATTCTGTTCCGATTTCACGACTCCATCATCGGCTTTTTCGGTCTTGGGGCCAGTGAGAAGACGCACCGGCAACTGAGCGGCCTTCAGCCCCAGCCGCCAGGGCCGGTTTTCATCATTTTTGGGACGTTTTCGAATCTTCGGCTTCCGCTTACTGCTCTTGACCCGGTTCTGACGCCAGTTTCCCCAGAGGCTCTTTCCATGCTCGCCGCTTTTGAGAATCCCTCCCCAGATGATCCCGCAAAAGGCCACCAGAGAGAAGCCGGTCGCGAGCATGAAACCGATGAGGCAGACAATGGCAAGGATGAGAACCCCGCCGGTGAAGTTGGTGAACTGAATCAGGAATTCCCGGATCGGAATGCCGATGATTCCCCCTGCCGGGAACTCTCTGCCGAAAAAGGGGTATGCGTTTCGAAAAAAAGCAAAGAGTCCGCCCGTAGCGATCACCAGCAGCACTCCGCCCGAGAGGATCAGCCCCGGATGCTGGAAGGTCTTGTTCGTAAAGAGCTTCATTCCCCCCAGAAAGATCAGCACCGGAATCCAGAACGCGCCGATGCCGAAAAGGCCCAGCAGCGCGCCCGACACCTGTGCGCCGAAGAGACCGAAGAAATTATGGATCGAGTGCGGATGAGTCGCGTTGTGGATGGAGGGATCGTCCGGGCTGTAGGAGAGGAGACTGAAGAGCAGAAAAAAGACGGCAAAAAAGAAGAGAATGCCGATGATCTCCTTTCGCATGGGGCCCAGCATCTTTGCTATACCTCCAGGACAAAGGGGAGAATCAGGGGTTTGCGCCGGATGGTGAAGGTGAAGTACTTCCGAAGATCCATCTGGATTCGGGAGCGGATTCTGGTGATTCTGTCCGGCACATCGGGGCCGATCTCCTCGACAATCTCTAAAATCACGCAGATGGCATCCTCCAGCAGGTGGCCCGTTTCAGTCTCGAATACAAATCCCTTGGAGACGATCTCGGGGCCAAAGACGATGATGCCGGTCTCCTCGTCGAACGCCAGGGTGACCGCGACAAAGCCGTCCTCGGAGAGGGCCCGCCGCTCCTTTAAAATGCTTCGGCCCACATCCCCGATCCCCTTGCCGTCCACCAGAATCCTCCCGGTTCCCACAGATTCTGAAATCCGGCCACCCCGCCCGTCGAACTCGAGGATCTCCCCATTCTCCGCAAGGAGTGCACGGGCAGGATCGATCCCCATCTCCTGGGCAAGCCGGGCATGGAGGATCAGATGGCGGTACTCTCCGTGGATCGGGATGAAATATTTAGGCCGGGTGAGCTGAATCATCAGCTTCAGCTCTTCCCGGAACGCGTGGCCCGAGACATGGATCTGGGAGATCTTCTCATAGACGACTGCCGCGCCCCGCCGGCAGAGGTTGTTGATGATTTTTGCAATGGCCTTCTCGTTGCCCGGGATGAATTTGGAGGAGAGGATCACCGTGTCATGCTCCCGGACCTTGAGCTGCTTGTGGATGCCCGAGGCCATCCGGGCCAGTGCCGACATGGGCTCCCCCTGGCTGCCGGTGGTGATGATCACCACCTCGTCATCGGGCAGGTCCCCCACCTCGTCGATCTCCATCTCCATTTCGGGGTCGAGCTTCAAAAAGCCCAGCTCCTTTGCGATCCTGGTCGTGATCTCGATGCTTCTGCCGTTGAAAGCGATCCGGCGGCCCGATTCCAGGGCAATGCTGACGATCTGCTGTATCCGGGAGATACTGGAGGCAAAAAGAGCCACGATGACCCGGCCCCGGCTTCGGGTGATTATCTTTCTTAAGTTTTCCCCGATCTGCTGGTCCGGGATGGTGTATCCTTCGTTCTCCACATTGGTGGAATCGGAGAGAAGGGCCAGCACCCCTTTCTGGCCGAATTCGGCAAACCGGTTGAGGTCCGTAACCATTCCGTCAATGGGATTGTAGGAGATCTTGAAATCCCCGGTATGGAGCAGCACCCCCAGCGGGGTCTTCACCGCGATCCCGACACCATCGACAACGCTGTGATTGACCCGGATGAATTCGATCTCAAAGGGATCGAGAAGAAGCGGAGCATCCGGAGAGATGGTGACCAGTTTTGAGGTGGCGAGCATATCCCGCTCTTCGAGCTTGTGGCGGACCAGGGCCAGGGTGAAGGCGGTTCCGTAGACCGGCGCATTCACCTCCCGGAGCAGGTGGGGCAGCGCACCAATGTGATCCTCATGGCCGTGGGTGAGCAGGATGCCCCGGACCCGGGATCTGTGGAGACGGATGTATTCCATGTCCGGAATCACATAATCGACACCTAGCATATACTCCTCGGGGAACATCAGCCCCGCATCGATCACGATGATGTTCGGGCCATATTCGATGGCCATCATATTGAGGCCGATCTCGCCGAGCCCCCCGAGGGGGATGATTCTGAGCTTCAGTTCCGCCATTTCAGCCTTTTACCCTTCATAGAATTCCCGGACGATCACCTCCCGCACCCGCTGCAGCAGATCGTTCTTGGTCTTTCTCGAATAAACCCGGGTATGGACCGGGGGACGGATCTCCAGGGTCACATATCCGGATCGGATATGAACCCGATTTTTGGGCATGATCTCTCTTGTGCCCCGAAGAATTGCGGGAACCACAGGAACCTGAGAATCGACAGCCAGAACGAATCCGCCCTTTTTAAAGGGACGGATGGTGCCGTCATCACTCCGGGTTCCCTCGGGAAAGATGAGAACGGATGCCCCGTTTCGAACCATTTCGGCTGCCCGGGCAAGGCTTCTAAAGGCCGATTTCCTGTCGGACCGCTCGATGCTGATATAGCCGGCCCGGCGCATGGCATAGCCGAAGATGGGGATGGAGAAGAGTTCGGCCTTGGCCAGCCACCGGAATTGGACCGGCAGATGGGCCAGCATCACGGGAATGTCGTAATGGCTCTGGTGATTGGCCATGATGATCATGGAATTTTCAAGATCGAGATGTTTCTTCCCCCGCACCTCGACCCGGACATCGGAGATCCAGAGGATGCCGGCGGCCCAGATCTGCGCAATCTTATGGACCATTTTTCCGGTGCTGTCCAGAAAGGAGACCGCAATCGCCATGTTCCCGAAATAAAAGGTGGTCAGAAGAGTCCAGACAATCACCAGCCATGTTCTTCCCATTTAGATACTTATCTCCAGTTTTTCAAGGATTGCGTCCACCGTATCCGTGAGCCAACTGCGCTGCTCTTTTGTGGCATATCGGATGCAGGCGCAGCGCATTCGACTCTGGGTCCGGACCAGAAGTTCACAGCTCAATCGGTCCGGAGCCACCAGTTCCAGTGCGAAATAGAAGGGCTTGCACTCCTGATGTTCGGCCTGTATGGGGGAGAGAATCTCCTCTGTCAGCGGAATCCAGTAGATACCTTCGATGGTCGACCCCTGGAAGTGATCTTCCAGATGGCTTTTGAGCCTGTCGAAATCCTCAAATCGTAATTGATCGATTACATACTGTTTCATAATCCATTCTATGTACCACAAGAAACCGGTGGTGCGCAACAGGTATGTCGCATTCAACCTTTTTCTTTTGAAATTTATCCGGGACTTCAAATTTCAAATGGTATCGATGGCAAAAAAATGGTAAGAATCGAAAAGGAATATCGATCTTCGGCAGTAGATAATAAAAAAGATCTCAACCACCACGAGTCCATCCGGAGCATGTTGATTTCAAAAATAGAGGCTTCTGACCCGGCAAACCCATCGATCGAGACGGTGATCGAATCGAACCGGAAGACCATTTCAAAGGATCTGACCAACGGGATCATCATTTCCGTTATTGTCGTTTCGATAGTTGTCATATCGGCCACTTATATGGCGATCTCCCTCAACCTGGAAACCAATTTCCGGGCAAAGCTCGATGATTATGCCGAGACCCTGGCCGACAATATGGAGCTGCCCCTCTGGAACATGAATGACAAATCCCTGGAAAAGATCGGTCTGACCGCGACCAAGGATGAGTTCGTGGGAAAGCTGGTGGTGAAAGATGATGTAGGAGCCGTCCTTTTTCATTTTCTGCGGAAGAAAGACCTCCAACTGCTGGAAAAAAATCTCATCATCCACCATGAAGGCAGAAGGATCGGCACCCTGGAGATCGGCCTGTCGGACAGCCTTTATAAAAAGAGCCGGAAGAATGTCCTCCTCTCCTCGATCATCACGGTCTTCTCGGTGGTTCTGGTCCTCTTTCTGGTGACCAAGATTTTAGTCCGGCAGTTTTTGAAACGGCCCCTGGACGATCTGATCCGCCAGATCGATTCGGTCGCGGATGAAAAGACCCTTGAAGTATTGGATGTCCGGCAGTATCGGCAGCGGGAGATTCAATGGATCATCATCCGTTTCAATCGGATGATCACCCGGCTCCAGCAGCGGGAGGACGCGCTGAAGAATCTCAACCGGAAGCTGACGCGGGAGATCGAGGAGCGAAAAGGTGTGGAGCAGGAACGAAAGCGGCTGGAGGCGCAATTCTTCAGAGCCCAGAAGATGGAGTCCCTGGGAACCCTGGCAGGGGGAATTGCCCATGATTTCAACAATCTTCTCATGGCCATCCAGGGCCGCACCTCCCTGATGCAGATCGACACGGACCGCGCGCATCCCAATTTCGATCATCTTAACAGCATCCGGGAATATGTGGGAAGAGCTTCGGATCTGACCCGGCAGCTTTTGGGATTTGCCAGGGGCGGAAAGGTGGAGGTCCTGCCATCGAACATCAACGAACTCCTGAAGAAGAGCGCCTCCATGTTCGGCAGAACACACAAGGATATCGAAATCGACTGCGATCTCTTCCCGGATATCCATACGGTGGAGATCGACCGGGGCCAGATCGATCAGGTGCTGATGAATCTCTTTGTCAATGCCTGGCAGGCCATGCCCGAGGGGGGCAATCTTTTCATCAGCACAGAAAACATCCTTCTGACCCCGGAGGAGGGGGCCGTCCATTCGGTTCGGCCCGGCAATTATGTCCGGATAAGGGTGAAAGATACTGGCATCGGAATGGACGAAGCGACCCAGCAGAAGGTCTTCGATCCCTTCTTCACCACCAAGGAGATGGGCATGGGCACGGGGCTGGGGCTGGCCTCGGCCTACGGGATCATCAAAAACCACGGGGGAATCATCAGCGTCGCGAGCCGGCCCGGAGAGGGAAGCCTCTTCAACATTCTGCTGCCGGCCTCGAAAAAAGAGATCTCTTTGGTCCGTCTGCCTGAAACCCGGCTGGAGAAGGGAAAGGAGCGGATTCTTTTAATCGACGACGAGAAGATGGTGATCAAGGTCGGCACCAAGATGATGGAATATCTCGGCTATACGGTGATCAGCTCGACATCCGGAAAAGCGGCCATTGAGATCTTCCGGGAAAAGTGCTCTGAAATCGATATGGTGGTGCTGGACATGATCATGCCGGAGATGGGGGGAAAGGAGATCTTCTACCATCTCAAGAAGATCGTGCCCGATGTCAAGGTCCTCCTGGCCAGCGGCTACAACATGGAGGAGCAGGGAAGAGAGCTGATGGGAGCCGGCTGCAGCGGCTTTATTCAAAAGCCCTTTGACATGGATGAACTCTCCGTAAAGATCAGGGAGATTCTGTCGAAATGAATCCCGACGCGCCGGAAAAAAGAATTCGAGATGCCCTGGATGCCTGTGCAGACTGCGATACCTGCCGCTTTCTGATGGATGAAAGCTGTCCGGTTTTTCCAAAGCTTTATGGGCTCTATGACCGGGAACGGGAGGAGGGTTGTCCGGTTCTTGCAAAGGATCTTCGGGAGCTGTCCGATCGCTGTACCCTCTGCGGGCTCTGCCCCTGTCCCAATATCCGGGAGGATCTGATTCAGGGAAAGACCGCGGTGGTCCGCAAAAAGGGGATGCCCCTCTCCATTCGCCTCCTGGCAGATGTTCAGCGGTTCGGCCGATGGGGCACTAAGATGCCTAAGCTTTACAACCGGATTCTTTCGATTCCCTTTTTTGCGGGGCTGGCAAAGCGGATCGCGGGGATTCATCAGGACCGGTCATTGCCGCAGATGCCGGCTCAGAGCTTTTTTGCCTGGGCTCAAAATCAGGGGCTGGATCGAACCATCGAATTGAAAAGCTCAGGCGATTTGAAAAGCTCAGAAAAACCAAAAGCGGCCTATTTTGCCGGCTGCACGGCCGGATATCTCTTCCCGGAGGTGGCCAAGGCCGCGGTCGAGGTGATGCTTCGCAACAACATCACAGTCCATGTTCCGCCCCAGCAGTGCTGCGGCATGCCCACCCTTCTGGAAGGGGATGACACAACCAGCCTCGAATGGGCCGGATTCAACCTCGATAACCTCTTGAAGATGATCGAATCCGGGTTTGACATTGTCTGCTCATGCCCCACCTGCGGCTTTCTCTTTACGGTGCTGCTTTCGGAAAAGGCGGCCTATTCCCGTGACTATCAGGAATCGATCGGTGCCGGACCCGATGAGATCCGGGTTCCCGGTACCTCACCCGCGTTTTCCAAAGAGCTTTCAAAGGGCGCGGCATTCATCTCCTTGAGAAAATCCCTTTACCGGAATATCCTCAAAGATGACGGCTTCTTTTCTTCTCTCCCTCCGCTGGCGCGCATGGAACTTTCAACCCATGTCTCGGATCTGGGGGCCTATCTCGACCGTCTCCATCGAAAAGGGAGGTTGAATACCGATTTTGGCCCCATCCAAGGCCGGTATGTCTATTTTGCCCCCTGCCACCAGCGGGAGCAGGGGATCAAAAGCCCCTATCCGAATCTGCTGGCACAGATTCCTGCCCTGTCGGTCCGGAGTGTCGGCGGCTCCCTGGACTGCTGCGGCATGGGCGGAAGCCTGGGGTTGAAAAAGGGCTTCCATCGTGAATCCCTCAGGATCGGAGAGCCCCTGATCGAAAAGATCAGACGCACAGATCCCGAAGCCATCATCACCGACTGCCTCAGTTGCCGCCTTCAGTTTACCCATCTCCTCCCTCTTCCAGTGTACCATCCCCTGGAACTCCTCTTTCAATCCTACACCGCTTTTTTTGAGATCTCTTCACCATTTGATTGACTTTCACAGTGGAGATTGTTATGAAATATAGGTTATGGAATCTGGCAAAATTGTGGAATACATTGACCGGCAGCGGATCATTTCATCGGTGGTCCTGGAGAATAGAAACCAACGGCTCCGTCTGCTGACAGAGACGAACCGGGAGGTCAACCTTTCGGCAAACCGCATCCTCTTCTCTCCGGTGCAGTCCCTGTCGATCTCGGCCGGAAGAGACGGCGCTGTGGACCGTCTCCGGGAGCTGGGGGAGAAGCGTCAGGGGTTGTCCGCGGCCGTGGATGTGGAGGAACTATGGGAGGTTCTCCATGACGAGGCCGAGTGGATCGACCTCGATACCATGACCGAGTTCGCGTTTGCCGACGGCCTGGATGACGACCGGCGGTCCGCGGTGATCCGGGCATTTTTTACAAACCGCACCTATTTCAAGTTTCAAAACGACCGCTTCTTCCCCTACACCCCGGAACAGGTGGAGGGGATACAGGCCCAGGAAACCGAGGCCGAACGCAGAAGAATCCTCATCGAATCGGGCGGGGACTGGATCAAATCGGTCATGGACATGAAGACTCCGCCCGATTCGATCCCGGAGGAGAATGTCCGGATCATCGAGATCCTGAAGTCCCTCTATCTTTTTGAAAAGGAGTGCAGGGATTACGCGCTGGGAAAGGCCATCCTGGAACGGGCCGGCATCGAGCCCGGCGACGCGCTCTTTCAACTGCTGGTCAAGCTCAAACTCTGGGATACGGACGAAAATATCGACCTGCTCCGGTATGAGACCCCGATCCTCTTCCCGGAGCCGGTGATGGAATCGGCCCGGGGCCTGACCCGATCCCCGCCCGATTTCTCGGCAGAAGGGGTCCGCCGGGATCTGACCCATCTCGACCTGATCACCATAGACGGACAGGCCACCCTCGACTATGACGACGCGCTGAGCATTGAAGAAAAGGGCGGTTTCTTCGAGGTCGGGATCCATATCGCGGACGTAGGCCACTTTGTGGCGCGGGACGAGCCCCTGGATCAGGAGGCCCTGGTACGGGCCAGCTCCATCTACATGCCGGATCAGAAGATCCCCATGCTGCCGCCGACCCTGGCCGAAGGGCTCTGCAGTCTCAGAGCCGGGGAGTTGCGGCCGGCCGTCAGCACCCTGATCCGGATCAACTCCAACGCGGATATCCTCGGCTATGAGATCGTCCCCAGCATCATCCGGGTGAAGCATCAGCTCAGCTACTATGATGTCAACACCATTGCAGAGGATAACCGGGAGATCTCGGCCCTCCACGAGATTGCCAAAAACTTCCGGAAAAGGCGGCTGGAGGACGGGGCCGTGCAGATCTGCCTGCCGGAGATCAACCTCTGGCTATCAGATGACGGAGAGGTGATGCTGAACCGGACCAACCGGGAAAGTCCGGGCCGGCTGCTGGTATCGGAGCTGATGATCATGGCCAACTGGCTCATGGGAACCTTTATCGCGGAACAGGGGCTGCCCGCGGTCTACCGGTCCCAGCCGCCCCCCCGTGAGCGTCTCTACAAGGAGGCCGAGGGTTCCCTCTTTCAGAACTGGATGCAGCGGAAGCACCTGAGCCGCTTTGTGCTGAGCCACTCGCCCGAACCCCATGCGGGGCTTGGGCTGAATGCCTATCTCACGGCCACCTCCCCCATCCGGAAGTATGTGGATCTTCTCACCCAGCGCCAGATAAGGGCCGCGTACGATCTGGAGCGTCCCTATACCTCCGAAGAGGTGGATCGGGCCATCCAGGTGCTGGAGGGCCCCATGATCCAGGTGGCGCGGATTCAGAATCGCCGGAAGCGGTACTGGCTGCTCAAGCATATAGAGGGGAAGATCGGGGAGCGGGAGCAGGCCATCGTGTTGAACCGGCGCCGGAACGACTACCAGATCCTCATCCCGGAGTACCTTGTCGAGAGCACCATTCCGGTATCGGCCGGGGCAAACCTGAAGCCCGAGGATCTGATCCAGATCACCATCCAGCATGTCAACGCGAGAAAGGATGTGCTGACGGTCTTTACGGCCTGAGATAGATAGAGGTCAGGTTCCGGCCTCGGTTTCCGCCATCAGTTTCCCATAGACCGCAAATGTCCTTTTCCGGGTCTCTGCAAGATCTTCGCTGTTGTCGATGACGATGGTTGCCCGGCGCCGCTTTTCCGAGATGGGCATCTGGGCATCGATCCGGGCCAGGGCCTCTTCTTCGGAATAGCCATCTCTTTTCATCAGCCGCGCCAACTGCACCGATTCCGGCACATAGACCACGATCACATCCGTCAGCTCCCTTGCCATCCCGGACTCGAAGAGCAGCGGCACATCGAGGATGATCAGCCCATGGGGCCGCTCTTTTTCGATTTCGGCCTGGTGCCGGTTCATCTCCGCAAAGACCCGGGGGTGGATGATCCGCTCCAGCAGCGCCTTTTTTGCGGGCTCATTGAAGATCACCCTCCCCAGTTTGGCCCGGTCGATCTCCCGGTTCGGCAGCAGGATCGTCTCCCCGAATCCCTCCACGATCTCCGCATGGGCAAGGTGGTTCGGGGCCACAACAGCTCTTGCCGCGAGATCCGCGTCGATCACGGCTGCGCCGGCCTCCCTGAAGAAGCCGGATACAGTCGATTTTCCTGTTGCAATGCCCCCGGTCAGCCCGACCGCGCCCATCTTCTTCTCCCGTTCCCGCTGTTCTCCCCCTGTTTCAATCCGGGGGCCGCGCACTCGGTCTCCACCACATTTCCGCGGAAAAGCCCGTTGACCTCCTCGGTCATCTCCGCAGAAGCCTTCACACGGATCGCCTCGGAGATTGAAATCCGGGTTCGGGCCTTGCCGTTGAAGTTGAGCTGGATAAAGGCCGAACAGGTTCCGGGGTATTTCTTCAAAATGTTTTTCAACTGCTCCAGCCCCTCCCGGTCCGTCTTTTCCGCATCCAGGTTGAAGAGGATCTTATCGGCCCAGGTCTCCTCGGCCTGATCCATTTTGATCATGGCTTCGGCAAGGATCTTCGCGCCCTCCTCCTCCTGCTGCACCTGTCCCTCCACGATCACCGGAACCTCCTCCCCCAGAAGATCTCCCACGGTCTCATACAGAGAGTTGAAGACGATAACCTCCACGGTCCCCTCCATATCCTCCAGGGTGACAAAGGCCATGGGGTCCCCCTTTTTGGTCCGGATGGTCTTGGCCTGGGTCACCACGCCGCCGATCCGGACAAAGGCGCCATCCTCCCGCTCTTTCAGCGTCAGGGTGCTCGTTCCGGAAAACCGGCGGATGAGATCCTCGAACCGCTTCAGGGGGTGGCCCGTGATGTAAAAGCCCAGCGAGTCCTTCTCCAGGGCAAGCCGTTCGTTCTCCTCCCACTCGGAAATATCGGGAAGGGCCGGAGGATTGATGGGGGCTGCAGCAATGTCGCCCATATCGAAAAGCCCCATCTGGGGATCGTCCCGCTCTTTTCGGACCCGCTGGCCATACTCCAGGGCATCCTCCAGGGCCGCAATCATCTGGGCCCGATTTGCACCGGTTCGGTCAAAGGCTCCGCACCGGATCAGGCTTTCGATCACCCGCTTGTTCACCTTTTTGAGATCCACCCGCTCGCAGAAGTCGAAGAGGGATTCAAAGGGCTTTTCAGATCTGGCCTCGATGATCGCGTCGATGGCCCCCTCCCCCACGTTCTTGACGGCCACCAGCCCGAAGCGGATCTTATCCTCTGCGACCGTGAAGACCTTGCCGCTCTCGTTGATGTCGGGCGGCAGCACCGAAATGTTGTGGCTGCGGCACTCCGCGATAAACTTGACCACGCCGTCGATGGAGTGCATCTCGCTGGTGAGAAGAGAGGCCATGAAGGCCAGGGGGAAGTGGGCCTTGAGGTATCCGGTCTGGTAGGCGATCAGGGCATAGGCCGCTGAGTGGGACTTGTTGAAGCCGTATCCGCCGAACTTCTCCATCAGGTCGAAAATCTGGACCGCGTTCTCCTTGGGGATGCTGTTCTCCACAGCGCCCTTGATGAAGCGGTCCCGATGCTCGGCCATGATTGCGGCGATCTTCTTTCCCATCGCCTTTCTGAGGCCGTCGGCCTCGGCCATCGAGTAGTTGGCAAGGGCTCCCGCGATCTTCATCACCTGCTCCTGATAGACTATGACGCCGTAGGTCTCCTTCAGGATCGGCGCAAGTTCGGGAACTATATAAGTCACCTCCCGCCGGCCATGTTTCCGCTCTACAAAGTCGTCCACCATCCCCGAATCCAGAGGGCCGGGCCGGTAGAGGGCCACCAGCGCGATGACATCGTCGAAACACGCGGGCCGCAGCCTTCGGAGAAGATCCTTCATGCCGGAGCTTTCCAACTGGAAGACCCCGGTGGTATCCCCGGATGAGAGGAGTTCGTAGGTGGCCGCGTCATCGAGATCGAGATGGACCAGATCCGGCGGTTCCAGGCCGCTCTCGCGGATCAGCTTCAAAGTCTCCTCGATCACGGTGAGGTTCCGCAGCCCCAGAAAGTCGAACTTCACCAGCCCGATCTGCTCCACCCGCTTCATGTCGAACTGGGTCACGACTTCCCCCTTTTTCCCGCGGTACAAAGGGAGGTAATCGACCAGGGGCTTATCCCCGATCACCACTCCGGCCGCATGGGTGGAGGCGTGTCTCGGAAGCCCCTCCAGCACCCGGCAGATGTCGATCAGCTCTTTGACATCCTTCCGGCTATCCATCAGGGCCTTGAGCTTGGGCTCCTGCTTGAGCGCGTCATCCAGCCCGATGTTGAGTACATCCGGAACCATCTTCGCGATCCCGTCCACCTCCTTGAGGGGGATCTCCAGGGCCCGGCCCACATCCCGGATCACCGCGCGGGTCTTGAGCTTTCCAAAGGTGATGATCTGAGCCACATAGTCCCCGCCGCCGTACCGGTCCACCACATACTTGAAGACCCGCTCCCGGCCGTTGATGCAGAAATCGACGTCGATATCCGGCATGGAGATCCGGGCAGGGTTCAAAAACCGTTCGAAGATGAGGCCGTGCTCGATGGGGTCCAGATCCGTGATCCCCATGGAATAGGCCACCATGCTGCCCGCGGCCGATCCCCGTCCCGGCCCCTCGATGGGATCCAAGTCCGTGATCCCCATGGAATAGGCCACCATGCTGCCCGCGGCCGATCCCCGTCCCGGCCCCACCGGAACCCCGTTCTCCTTGCCGAACCGGATAAAGTCGGCCACGATGAGAAAATAGCCGGAAAAGCCCATCTGCTTGATGATGGATACCTCATACTCAAGCCGCTCTTCATACTTTTTCCTGTCCAGATCCGGATGTTTTGCGGTAATGGCCGAAAGCCGGTTTTCAAACCCCTCCCGGACCGCGCGGTCGAAGAGATCGTCCGCGGAGACCGATTCATCGGCCGAAAACCGGGGGAAATGGTAGGTCTTGAAATCGAATTCGATCTCACACCGCTCGGCAATGGCCCCGCTGTTTTCGATCGCGTCCGGATACTCCCCCAGTTCGGCTGCCATCTCGTCCGGGGTCTTGAAATAGAGCTGATCCGTGCTGAAGCGGAACCGGTCCCCGTCGTTCATGGTCTTGCCGGTCTGGATGCAGAGGAGTACCTCGTGGGCCCGGACATCCTTTCTGTCCAGATAGTGGCAGTCATTGGTGGCCACAAGGGGGATGGATAGGCGGCCGCTCATGTCCATCAGGGTCTGGTTGACCCCGGTCTGCTCCTCGATGCCGTTGCTCTGTACTTCTAAAAAAAAGTTCCCCTCGCCAAAGAGGTTATTATACCAGCGGGCCGCCTCGTCGGCCTGCTCCCTTTTTCCGGCCTGGATCAGCCGCGGAATCTCTCCGTGGAGGCAGGCCGAGAGCGCGATCAGCCCCTCGGAATGGGCCTGCAGCAGCTCCTTGTCGATCCGGGGCTTGTAGTAAAACCCCTCCAACTGGGCAACCGAAGCGAGCCGGCAGAGGTTTTGATACCCTTTCTGGTTTTCCGCGAGCAGCACCAGGTGGGACATCCCTTTGGCATCGGCTGCGGTCTTGTGGGTCAGCTTCCGGGGCGCCATATAGCACTCACAGCCGATGATCGGCTTCAATCCGGCCTTCAGGGCCTTTTCATAGAACTCCACCACACCGAACATGGTTCCGTGGTCCGTCATGGCCACCGATGACATGCCGTAGGCTTTGGCCTTTTCCAGAAGCGGCTCCAGGCGGATGGCCCCATCCAGAAGGCTGTACTGGGTATGGACATGGAGATGGACGAAATTGCGGGGGTTTGGCGACATCGGCATTTCCTTTAATAGCGATAAATCTCCCCTGTTTTCAGGGACTTTTTCGTATTGACTCCGTTTCGAATCCGTCTGTTTAGAACCGGTTATTGTGGACAGGACTTATAGCACAGACCGATTCCCTTGACAAGGTCGGCAGAAAAGATTTGGGTCGAAAGGATCGGGAGGTTGAAGCAAAAAATCGATATTTTCAGCGACGATAGCGGGAAACCAGCGCCTTGATCTTTTTGATCTGACAGCCTTGGGCATATTTTCTCAAGGTTCGGACAAAGGGCTGCCATTCCAAAGAGCCCGACTCCAGTTTTCGGACATAAGCGCTGATACCGCTGATATCCCCAATCATGGCCAGGGCATGAAGAGCATCCATATCCTCTTTGGATGGGGGAATCATACAGCTTTCCTCGGCCCCCTCCTTGTGGGCTTTGCCCTTTCTCTTTTCATAGATCCAGCAGAGCCCGAGATAGCGTCCCACTTTCTCCAGCAGATCCCGGATGTTGATCGGTTTTACAGAGAAGTCGTCGCACCCGGCCTCGATGGTCTCTGCAATGGTCTCTTCGGAGACATCGGCCGAAACCCCAATAATCACCGGAGTCTTCCCTCTGTTCTGCCGAATCTGCCGGGTGGCGTCCCTGCCATCCATGCCCGGCATAATCAGATCCATCAGGATCAGATCCGGGGAGAAGAGATCATCTTTGATCAGCGCATCGTGGCCATCCTCGGCTTCGATCACCTCGAAGCCCAGCGGCTCCATGAGCCGGCGGAGCAACCCCCGGTTGAACATCTGGTCATCCACGATCATCACCTTGATCCGCTCCCCCTCATAGCCGATGATCCGCTGCAAGGAAGGGGGGGCCGCAGGCGCCATCTTTCGTTCCACATTAGGCAGATCAAGGCAGAACCAGAAGGTACTTCCCGCATCCTCAAGGCTCTCCACCTCCAGGTTTCCCCCCATCATGGCAACCAGCTTCTGGCTGATGGAGAGCCCCAGGCCGGTTCCTTCGGCATGAATCCGCCGGTCCCGGATCTGATGAAACGGCTGAAAGATCTGTTCGATCTGCACCTGTGGAATCCCGACACCCGTATCGGCGACCTTGAAGCAGATCTTCTCCCCTTCCCCATAGGCTTCAAAAACGACACTGCCCTTGAGGGTATACTTTACGGCATTGCTCAAGAGGTTCAAAAGAATCTGCCGGAGCCGTTTCGGATCGACAGATACCATTTCAGGGATATTTTTTTGGATGCAGCTTTCAAAGAGAAGCCCTCTCTCCCGGGCTCTGTAGCGGATCATCTCGGAGATGCTGTTGAGAAAAGAGGAGAGGTGGATATCTTCGGCCGCGAGTTCAACCTTTCCGGCCTCGATCTTCGACAGATCCAGGATATCGCTGATCAGCATCAGCAGATGCTCTCCGCTTCTGTACATGATCTCGACCGCATTCCGGTGCTGATCTGTCAGCCCCTCATCATCCCGCATCAATTGGGCAT
This sequence comes from Desulfobacteraceae bacterium, assembly GCA_011390345.1. Taxonomy (GTDB): domain Bacteria; phylum Desulfobacterota; class Desulfobacteria; order Desulfobacterales; family JAABSP01; genus JAABSP01. The sequence continues at coordinate 30,837 of JAABSP010000032.1, read as the reverse complement.
AGCCAAGGATCGCGTTGAGGGGGGTGCGCAGCTCATGGCTCATATTGGCCAGAAACTCGCTTTTGGCGCTGTTGGCAGTCTCGGCCCCGGCCCGGGCCCCCTGGAGCATCTCCTGCCAATGCTTCCGCTCGGTGATGTCCTCGATCATTCCGATCACCATCTGCAGCCCCCCATAGTTCTTGGGCAGAAGCGTCGCGGTGAGGCTGATCCAGCGGATGTCACCATCTTTTCGGATATACCGTTTTTCTGTAAAATAGAGGGGGATCTTTCCCTGTGCCAGATCCCGAATTCCTGCGATGTCAGCTTCGATATCCTCGGGATGGGTGATCTGTTTCAGATTCATCTGCAGGATCTCTTCCCGGGAATACCCGGTAATCCCGCAGAACCGCTCATTGGCCTGCCGAATGCGCAGGTCTGCAATGGAGATCATTCCAATGCCGATGGGATTGGTCTCAAAAATAGCCCGGAACCGCTCTTCGCTGATCTTGAGTGCATCTTCGGCCAGCTTCTGCTCCGTGATATCCCGCAGCACAGAGACCACGCCGATGATCCTCCCGCTGTTCTCCTTCATGGGAAAGTATTGGATCTGAAGATCTCTCATCCCGATAGTCGGGAAATCCCGGGGCATTTCAAAATAGAGGAACTCTCCGGCAAAGCATCTGTCGAGATTGGGCTTCACCTGAAAAAAAAGATCTTCTCCGAGGATTTCTGAGATGGGACGGCCGATCACCATTTCCCGGTTCAGGCCATGATACCGAAGAAAGGGCTTATTGACCAGCAGATATGTATAATTTTGGCCCACGGCCGCGATGAGATCTCTTGAAGATTCCACGGCAAGCCGGTACTGTTCCAGTTTGTCTTCGACCTTTTTCCGCTCTGAAATATCTGTGGCAATGCCGCAGACGGCCTCGATCTCCCCTGCCGCGTCGAAAATCGGAAAAAGGGTGGTGGAAAAGTAGAGGGTCTGTCCATTGATCTGAACCTTATCCTCCACTTCCTGGGAGGCTTTTTTCTCCAGCACCCCATTGATCCTTCTTCGAAAGTTTGCCGCGATCTCGGGCGGCAGCAGCTCATCAAAAGTCCTCCCCAGGATCTTTTCCTCGGCCAGCCCCATAAAACGGCACACGGAACCGCTCACTCTGATATAGCGGTAACCCCTGTCGATGATCGTGATGAATCCGGGGCTGTATTTCAGTAAGCCTTCAAGCTGCTGGAGGGTCTTTTGAAGACGTAAATCTTTGTCTGTTGTTTTCAAGATCTTCGCCTCGCTTTCTATATTTTCCCAAATACAGCATACGCTATTCAGGAGGATAGAACAAGGGGCAGGAATTTTCCACAAAAAAAGCCGGCTGAAAAGCAGCGATGCTCTCCAGTCGGCCAGGGGTTTAGATCTCCAGGGGAGACTCTTTACATTGCAGCCTCGAGGATCTCATCATTTTCAAAATAGATCCATTCCAGATGGAGATAGATGCCGATCTTCTCCAGCAGATCATCGACATTGACGGGTCTGGAGACGAAGTCATTGCAGCCCGACTGAAAGCAGAAGAGCCGCTCCCCATCAAAGCGTTCCGAAGTGACGCCTAAAATGACCATTTCCTCAGTTCCTTTCTGTTTCCGCATCTGCTCGATGACAGGAGAATCTTCCATGCTCGGTATGCCAAGATCCATCAGCACCAGATCGGGCATCAACAGCTCCACCTGGCTCAGGGTATCCTCTTCCGTTTTTGCCTCATAGACATCAAATCCAAACCGTTCCAGAATCATCTTCAAAAAGGCCCGATTAAAGGGCTGCTGGTCCGAGACGAGTACCTTGACCGGAGATCCCATATATCCCACGATCTTCTTTCCGGAGAGATCATCATCAGGGCCAGGGGTTGTTCCGGGGAAAAAGCCATTCTCTTCAACCAGCTTCAGAGCAAGATCATCGTTGATCTCCACTTCTCTTTTGGCTCTCTTCTGTGCAATCAGCCGGCCGATCTGATCTGCGATGAGAGACAGAGGCTTTCTCATCCCTTCTTCTGAAAAAGGGCTGTTGCCACTGGCCACATCAGAGGAGAGATCATTTACGCCCATCTCGATGCTTCCGCAGACCCATCCGTCGATGCGGATCTTCCGGCGGATCGAGGGGGTGGTTTCAAAGGCATTTTCCGTGCGATACTCTCCCCCGTCATGGATGATTCTCACCCATATGGGATCTGACGAAGGGGATTTCAATGGCCAGTCCGATGCAATGGTCCCGGCTGCCTGCTGCAGGATCTCTTCCAGGGAAACAAAGGAATCCTTCCGTGCAAGCTCTGAAAGTCTAAAGAGAAGGTCGAACAGCCGATTCTTCGCTGAAAGCTGTTCCGATTTTTTGGACAATGCCGACTCCAGAATCTGGTTGAGGGTGCAATCGGTAATGGTGACGAGAATCTTTTCTTCCTTTACTTTCCCCTGATTCGGAAGGAGAAGACTCTCCAGCCGGAGGGTCAGATTGTTCATTCGGTTTTGCAGGGTGCAGGATCGTCTGCCGCCGCCCTCTCGAAGGGAGTAGAGATGAAATCGAAAAATCTCCCTGGAATCCAAAGAGAGGTGTGTGGTTAAAGGGGTTTCCAGCAGCGAGCCTTGGGGGTCCAGATACCGTTTTGCATTGGCATTGGCCTTGATGATCCATCCTCCCTCATCCAAAAGGACAAATCCCACCGGAGAATTTTCAAAAAAGCTGGTAAATCGATCCTGCTCCATCTCTGCCGTCATGCGGGCATTGAGCTGGGCATCCTGCTCCTTCCCCAGTTGGACTCTATGACCGACGAGCCAATGGAGCAGATGCTGGGTTTCATCCCGATCTTTCCCATTTCCATTCTTCGGGTCCTTGGTATCGGTTATCCGCGTGAACGGAACTGAATCTAGGTTTTGGTAAATATCATTTATAAACATCTTTCTGTCTCCTTTCCTTTTTTCTAATAGTACGACAGGAAAGGGATATCAGAAATAAGGTCTTATCCTATTTCAAAGGGGATACATGTAGTATTTGGGGCAGTTTCGGAAGAAAAGGGGCCGATTCATCATCTGTTCATCAATGGATCGGCCCCTTTCCGGTGTGAAAAAAGCAGGATGGGGAAAAAGCCTCTAATCCAGTCGGTAGTTGGGGGCCTCTTTGGTGATGATCACATCGTGGACGTGGCTCTCTCTCATGCCTGCCGCGCTGATCCTGATGAAGCGGGCCTTCTGCCGAAGGTCTTCCAAGGTCCGGCAGCCGAGGTATCCCATGCCGGCCTTCAGCCCGCCCACGAGCTGGTAGACGTTCTCGGCCAGAAGCCCCCGGTAGGGAACCCGGCCCACGATCCCTTCGGGGACCAGCTTGTCCACATCCTCGTCTTCTCCCTGGTAATACCGGTCCTTGCTCCCCTTCTTCATGGCCTCCACAGAGCCCATGCCCCGATAGACCTTGTAGGAGCGGCCCTGAAAGAAGATGGTCTCTCCGGGGCTCTCCTCGGTGCCGGCAAAGAGGCCCCCGATCATGACGCAGTGAGCCCCCGCGCCGATGGCCTTGGTGACATCGCCGGAGAACTTGATCCCCCCATCTGCAATAAGGGGAATACCCGATGCATCCGAGACATCCTTGCAGTTCATGATCGCGGTCACCTGGGGAACCCCGACGCCGGCCACGATCCGGGTGGTGCAGATGGAGCCGGGGCCGATGCCGATCTTGACGCCGTCAACCCCTGCGTCGATGAGATCCTTAGCGCCCTTTGCGGTTCCTACGTTGCCCGCAATCAGCTCGATGTCGGTGAAGGTCTTCTTCAGGTGTTTGACCGCATTGATCACGTTTCTCGAGTGGCCGTGGGAGGTGTCGATGACGATCACATCCGCGTCGGCCTTCAGCAGGGCCGCAACACGCTCCTCCATGTCGGGCCCCACGCCGACGGCTGCGCCCACCCGGAGGCGGCCCCGGGAATCCTTGCACGCGTTGGGGTATTTCTTGATCTTTTCGATATCTTTGATGGTGATCATCCCGGTGAGCCGGCCATTGGCATCCACCACCAGCAGCTTTTCGATCCGGTGCTCGTGGAGCTTCTTTTTGGATTCGTCCAGCTCGATCCCTTCGGAGACGGTGATCAGATTCTCGCTGGTCATCACCTCGGTGACCTTCCGGTTCATGTCGGTCTCAAACCGCAGATCCCGGTTGGTGACGATCCCGATCAGCTTACCATTCTCCACGACAGGAAGGCCCGAGATCCGGTACTTTTCCATCAGCTTGAGGATCTCTCCTACGGGCTGATCGGGCCGGATGGTGACAGGATCGATGATCATCCCGCTCTCCGACTTCTTTACCTGGTCCACCTCGATCACCTGCGATTCGATGGAGTTGTTCCGGTGGACAAAGCCGAGCCCGCCGGCCCGGGCCATGCTGATCGCGGCCCTGGCTTCGGTAACGGTATCCATTGCCGCGCTGACAATGGGGATGTTCAGCGTCAGGTTCCGGGTCAGGCGGGTGCGGACATCCACTTCCTTGGGGAGTACTTCTGAATAATCGGGGAGCAGAAGGACATCGTCAAAGGAAAAGGCTTCTTCAGGCATTAGGTTGGCCATAACGTCCTCCGAATGAGGGTTGATATTATAAACGTAAAAGTTTAACAGATGAATGTCAGCGAATCAATCCTTATTTTCGATCCTGCACAACTTTTCCTTGATCGATCGGCAAAAGATCGTTACACTTGAAGATGAAGATATGGGAATGGCTCATGAAAGCAAAAAGAATCTGCAGAAGAAATCCAAGGGTCACGGAAATGGACCTGTCACCGAAAGATAAAAGATGTTGATCCATATCAATCCAGAAAATCCGCAGTTGCGGCTCATCCGCCAGGTGGCGGATATTTTGAGAGGCGGCGGCATCATCGCCTACCCGACCGACACCTACTACGGTATCGGATGCGACATCATGAACAAGAAGGCCATCGACCGGGTCTATCAGATCAAGGAAAGAGAGAAGAAGAAGCCCTTCAGCTTCATCTGCTCGGATCTGAAGAACATCAGCGACTACGCGAAGGTCTCCAACTATGCCTACAAGACCATGAAGCGGATGCTGCCGGGGCCATATACATTCATTCTCGAGGGCTCCCGGCTGGTCCCCAAGATCATGCTCACCAACCGGAAGACCGCGGGCATCCGGGTTCCGGATCACCCCATCTGCATCGAGCTGGTAAAGGAGCTGGGCAATCCGATCATCTCCACCAGTGCCACCGCAGAGGACGGCACTGTCTTCTACGATCCCTCCTTTATCCAGGATCATTTCGGCAAACGGATCGACATGGTGATCGACGGGGGGCCCGCGCCCGGAAAGCCCTCCAGCGTCATCTCCCTCATCGGAGACGAACCCGTGATTCTGCGGGAGGGGATGGGCGATTTGGAGGTCTTTGAATATTGAGGCGATTTTCAATCGAGCATTGGGTTGAAACCCCAGGCGGCAAACTTCAGACCTTCATTGAATACAAAAGGGGCGTTCCCGCATTTCGAACCTGCGGGCGCCCCTTTTTATGATCTCCTGATCCGGTAAATCCGACAATCTTCACAGCCGGACAAAGACCGGTTACTTCTCGTTGAGCTTCTCCTTGAGGTTCTCCCGGAGGATCTCCCCGAAGGTGGATGTGGCAGGCCCGATCTTGTTGACATACTCGCTCAACAGAGCCTGGTCATCATCCTCGTCGAGCCGCTTCACGGAAAGGCCGATGCGGCGCTCGTCGCTGTTGATGTTCATCACCTTGGCGGTGATCACATCGCCCACATTGTACCGGCCGATCGGGGTCTTGATCTTCTCCTTGCTGATCTCGGAGACATGCACCAGCCCCTCGATCCCCTCCTCCAGCTCCACGAAGATGCCGAAGTCGGTGACGTTGGTGACGGTTCCGGTGATCTCCTTGCCCACATCATACCGCTCGTCCACGGTCTCCCACGGGTCAGACTGGAGCTGCTTGATGCCTAAGGAGAACCGCTCGTTATCCTTTTCGATATCCAGCACAATGGCCCGGACGATGTCGCCCTTCTTGTAGATCTCGGAAGGATGCTTGATCCGCTTGGTCCAGGAGATGTCGGAGATATGCACCAGCCCGTCGATCCCCTCGTCGATCCCGATGAAGATCCCGAAATCGGTGATGTTCTTGATCCGCCCCTCGATGGTCGTTCCCACCGGATACTTCTCGCTGATCACATCCCACGGGTTGGGGACAACCTGCTTCATTCCCAAAGAGATCCTGCGGCTTTCGGGCTTGATGTCGAGAACCACGGCCTCCACATCCTCGCCGGCCGTGACCACCTTGGAGGGGTGGCGGATCTTCCGGGTCCAGGACATCTCGGATACATGGATCAAACCCTCGATCCCCTCTTCCAGCTCCACGAATGCGCCGTAGTCGGTGAGGCTGACCACCCGGCCATTGATGTGGGAGCCGACCGGATACCGTTCGGCCGCATGGCTCCACGGATCTTCCGTGAGCTGCTTCATGCCCAGGGATACCCGCTCCTTCTCCAGATCCAGGTTCAGAATCTTGACTTCGATCTTGTCGCCGATGGAGAAGAGTTCCGAGGGGTGTTTTACACGCCCCCAGGAGATGTCGGTGATGTGCAGCAGACCGTCCACACCGCCGAGATCGACAAATACGCCGTATTCGGTGATGTTCTTGACGATCCCTTCGACCACTTTGCCTTCGTGAATCGATTCGAGGGTTTTGGACCGCTGCTCCTCCCGTTCGGCCTCCAGCAGCACCCGCCGGGAGAGCACGATGTTGCTCCGTTTCCGGTTGAACTTGAGGATCTTGAACTCGAAAGTCTTGCCGACCATCTCGTCAAGGTTGCGGATGGGCCGAAGATCTGCCTGGGAGCCCGGCAGAAACGCCTGAACCCCGATATCCACGGAAAAGCCGCCCTTGACCCGGTTGGTGATGGTTCCCTCCACCGTGCCCTCGGCCTCGTATGCCTGTTTGATGGCATCCCAGACCTTGACCTTTTCGGCCTTCTCCTTGGAGAGGTTGACGACCTCTTCCTCGTCGTCCCAGAACTCCACCATCACTTCCACGGAATCCCCGACCTCGACGGCCGCGTCCCCCTCCTGGTTCCGGAATTCATGGATGGAGATCTGCCCCTCGGATTTGTAGCCGATGTCCACGAGCACATGATCCCGGTCCACCGAGATGACCCGGCCGGTGACGACCTCTCCTTCGGCAAAGCGCTTGAAGCTCTCCTCATACATATCCATGAGCTGCTCCATGCTCTCTTCGCCCTCGAAGGCATCCTCTTCCGCCATCTCTTCTTCGATCGAAGCGAAAGGGTCCACATTCTCTTCCGGCGGCGCGGAAATGACCGCGTCAACGGTCTCCTCTTCCGGATTCTCGCCCAGATTCTCTTCCGGGGCCGTTTCGGCTTCGCTCTCCGCCACCGCATCTTCGGCCGTTTCGGCTTCGTTCTCCTCTACCGCGACCTCGGCCGTTTCGGCTTCATTCTCCGCTACCGCGACTTCGGATACTTCGTTTTCCTGCAGTTCTTCGGTTTCATCTCGGTTACTTGTAATGTTTTCCATAAAAAATTGTATATCCCCCTTAGCCTTTTTTTCTTCTGTATGCGCTGCATACAGTATAACTCAGTAAATATAGCAATACTTTTGAAAAGATCAACACTTTTTTTGAAAAAATGGGAAATTACCCCACAGAAAATCAAGGCACTTAAAAAAAGGAGAGCATCTTCTCCACAACCCCGGCCGGAGAAAGCGCTGTAGAATCAATCAGAATTGCATCAACCGCAGGCTTCAGGGGGGAAAGCGCCCGGCTGGAATCGTTTTGGTCCCTGCGGTTGATCTCTTCCAGCACCATATCACAGGTGAGATCGGACCGAAAAGGTTTCAGCTCCTCATACCGGCGCCGGGCCCGGGCTTCGGGGGAGGCATCCAGAAAAAATTTGAGATCGGCCTCGGGAAAGACAACTGTCCCCATATCCCGCCCCTCAAAGACCGCGGCCTTCTCCCGCCCCAGTGCCCGCTGCACTTCAAGCAGAAATTTCCGCACCGGCCCCTTTGCCGACACCTTGGACGCCAGCATGGTCAGCTCCGGGGTTCGGATCTGATCGGTGATATCTTCCCGGTCAAGCATCAGCCGGGTCTGTTTTTCCGCCGGCTGATCCTCCCGGACGAATTCGATCCGAAGCCCCCGGCAAAGGTCTTCAAAGACCGCATCTTCTTCATCGCCGGAGAGCTTGATCCGGTCTGCGGCCAGCGCGACAGCCCTATAGAGGGCGCCAGTATCGATATACCGATAATCAAGCCGATCCGCCAGCATCCGGCTGATGGTCGATTTTCCCGCACCGGCCGGGCCGTCGATGGTGATCAGCAGCTCTCTCATCTCAGGATCTCTTCCAGTGTCCGGATGAACCGCCGGTTCTCCTCGGGAAGCCCGACATTGACCCGGATATGATCCAAAAAGCCGTAGGAGCGCATGGAGCGGACTATCACCCCTTTTCGAAGCATGGCCTCGAAGAGGTCATCTGCCGGCATGGGAGAGCGAAACATCAGAAAATTGGCCTGGCTCGGGTAGCTCTTCAGCCCCAGCCGGGAAAGCTTTTCATGGAGATAATCGAGCCCTTCGTGGACCAGCCGGACCGTCTTCTCCAGAAATTCGACATCATCCAGTGCCGCGGCGGCCCCGGCTTGGGCCAGCAGGCTGGTATTGAAGGGCTGCCGGATGCGGTTGAGGACCTCGGCCACCCGCGCAGGCATCACCCCGTAGCCGATACGGAGCCCTGCCAGGCCATAGGCTTTGGAAAAGGTCCGGAGCACCACCACCGGCTTCTCTCCGTCGATGTAGTCGAGGCCGTTGACGCAATTCTCAGCGCGCAGAAATTCGATGTAGGCCTCATCCACCACCACGATCACATCCCGCGGAACCCGATCCAGGAAAGCCTCGAACTCTTCCCTGTAAAGGGGTGCGCCAGTCGGATTGTTCGGATGGGTCAGGAAGATTATCTGGGTCTCTGGCGTCAGCCGCTCGGCCATTGCCGCCAGATCGATGCCCAGCTCCTTCAAGGGAACATGAACGCATGCCCCGCCATCGCAGTGCGCCATGATCTCATACATCAGAAAGGCCGATTTGGGCATCATCACCTCGTCGCCGGGGCCCAAAAAAACCCGGGAGAGCATGCTGATGATATCATCGGATCCGTTGCCGAGGACGATCTGGTCCGGCCGGACATTCAGATGTTGACCGAGACGCCGGACCAGCACATAGCCGCCGCCGTCCGGATACCGGTGGAGATTTGCGACCGCCTTTTGAATCGCGGCCACAGCCCCGGGAGAGGGGCCGAGCGGGTTTTCATTGGACGCAAGTTTGATGGAATCTCTGATGCCATACTCCCGCTCCAGCTCCTCGATGGGCTTGCCCGGCACATAGGGGGCTATGCGTTGAATATGCTCCGGAACCCGCAGTTTCATTGCCCGCTCTTTCGTGGCCCCCTCTTTAATAGCCCGCTCTCTCATGGTGATCCTTAATTTATTTCAGGGCTTCGGCTTTGCCCCGGTCCAGGGCTTCCATCTCCAGGGGGATCAGCTTCTCCTTGTTGCGGAACTCCTCTTTGACCGCCTCCCGGATGCTTTCAAAGTCGAGAATCTTGCTTCTGGCCACAAATGAGCCCAGGGCCACGATGTTTGCGGCCCGGATGCTGCCCAGATCCTTTGCGATGTCAGAGACCGGAACCCGGATCTCGTCCACATCATCTCTGCCGGACCTTTCCGGGGCCAGGGAGCTGTTGATCAGTACAACGCCGTTCGGCTTGACCACGGGTGCGAACTTCTTCAAGGAGGGGAGGTTCATCGCGATCAGATGTTTGGGATTCTTGATGATGGGCGAGCCGATAGGCCGGTCGCTTATCACCACCAGACAATAGGCCGTTCCCCCGCGCATCTCCGGGCCGTAGGAGGGGACCCATGCCACCTCATACCCCGACTCCATGGCCGCATGGGCCAGGATCTTTCCGATGGAGAGAATCCCCTGGCCCCCGAAACCGGCAAACATCACTTCATGCTGCATCTTGTTCCTCCTGTTCCGGGGTCTTGAACTCCCCGAGCGGGTAGTAGGGCAGCAGGGTCTTTTCGGCCCATTCCAAGGACTCCAGCGGCGACATCCCCCAGTTGGTGGGGCAGGTGCTCACCACCTCCACAAAGGTGAAGCAGCGGTTCTCCATCTGGTACTGAAAGGCCTTTTTAATCGCCTTTTTGGCCTTTGTGATGTATTTGGGCCGGAGCACCGCCTGCCGCGCGATATAGCTCGGGGTCTTCAGGGTGGAGAGGAGTTCGGCCATCCGGATGGGCATCCCGGTGTCGAGGATGTCTCTTCCGGCCGGGGATGTGGTTGTCCGCTGGCCCGGCATGGTGGTGGGGGCCATCTGGCCGCCGGTCATGCCGTAAACAGCGTTGTTGACAAATATCGCGGTGAACTTCTCCCCCCGGTTGGCCGCATGGATGATCTCTCCCATGCCGATACTTGCGAGGTCTCCGTCTCCCTGGTATGTGAAGACGATCAGGTCGGGCCGGACCCTTTTGATGCCGGTGGCCATTGCCGGGGCCCGTCCGTGGGCCGCCTCCTGAAAGTCGCAGGTAAAATAATTGTATGCCAGCACCGCGCATCCCACGGGCGCGATGCCCACAGTCATGTCTCTTAGGCCCAGCTCGTCGATGGCCTCGGCCACCAGCCGGTGGATGACGCCGTGGGTGCAGCCGGGGCAGTAATGGGTATGCGCATCCGAAAGGGCTTCGGGCTTTTTAAAGGTCTTTGCCATTATAACCGCTCCTTGATCACTTCCATGATTTCCTCGGGGGTGGGCACATCGCCGCCGCACTTGCCGTACCAGTGGACGGGCCGCTGCCCCTTTAAACACCGTTCGACATCTTCGACCATCTGGCCCATGTTCATCTCGATGCTGATCACGGCTTTGCAGCTCTCCTTTACGGCCGCATCACGGATCGGGGCATCGGGAAAGGGAAAGACGGTCTGGGGACGGATCATCCCGACCTCGATCCCTTCTTCTTTCAAGAAGTCGATCGCGGTGCGGCAGACCCGGCTCATGGTGCCGAAGCTGACAATCAGGATTTTGTAGTCTCCGTCCGTGTTATACGGCTCATACCGGACCTCTTCGGCCTTCATCTGATCATATTTGGCCTTGAGATTCAGGTTGTGGTCGTTCAACTGGGTCGGGTCCAGATATAAGGACTTGACCAGGTTCCGCTCTGTCGAGCCCCGGCTCTTCATGCCGCTGGTGGCCCAACTATCTTTATTCGTCGGCTCGGTCCGCAGATCGTCCGGGAACTCCACCGGCTCCATCATCTGACCGATCAGGCCGTCGCCCAGAATCATCACCGGGTTTCTATATTTCTCGGCCAGGGGAAAGGCCAGCATCACCATCTCCACGGCCTCCTGCACGCTGGCCGGGGCCATGACGAGCATATGGTAGTCTCCGTGGCCCCCGCCCTTGGTGGCCTGGAAATAGTCCCCCTGGGACGGAAGGATGCCGCCGAGGCCGGGGCCTCCGCGGATGATGTTGACGAAGACCGCGGGGCACTGGGCTCCCGCGATGTAGCTGATGGCCTCGCTCATGAGGCTGACCCCGGGGCTGGAGGAGGTGGTGAAGACCCGGGCTCCTGCGCCCGAAGCGCCGAAGATCATGTAGCCCACAGCCACTTCACTCTCTCCCTGTACAAATACGCCGCCCACTTCCGGCATCCGCTTGACCAGATATTCGGCAACTTCGGACTGGGGGGTGATCGGATATGCGAAATAATTGAGGCATCCCGCGCGGATCGCGGCCTCGCCGATGGCCTCGTTTCCTTTCATCAGAATCTTTTTACCCATATTTTTTCTTCCTGATTTTTTCTTCCTGATTTTCTTTCTAATGATCTCGGTCCGCTCAATTCAGGCAGGCGCGTCTTCTTCTTCGGTTTTTTCGATGGTGATGCCCACATCCGGACACATGATACAGCAGGTGGTGCAGTAGATGCAGTCATCGGGCCGCGCCCGGTAAACGGGAAAATAGCCCTTGGCATTGACCGTTTCCGAGATCTCCAGAACATTCTTGGGACAGACCGTGACGCAGAGGCCGCAGCCTTTGCACCGGTCATTGTCGATGGTATGGTCGTAATTTTTTGATGCCATGAAAAACTCCTTTAAGATGGCATGGTTTCCTGGATATAATTTCTGGATATAGTTTATATGTCCGGTAATATCTCTTGTATGATATGTTTTCCTGGATTCGGAACCGGGGTTTTCACGGGGAAAACCTCCCCGCCTTCTTCCACGGCGGGACCAGTTGCCGGTCGATTGTCAGGATCGGACAGGGGATGCGCTCTTTGTCGATCTTCGGCATCAGGGATTTCTCAGCGGTGATGAAGACCAGGGGCAGCCCGCTCTTTTCGGCAAGATCTCTGACGAATTCGGCCCCGTTTTCAATATCCTGAGCCGTTGTGTCGTCGATGAGATTTGCATTGCCGACGATCCCGGTGACCAAAAGGCGGGAGGCCGCTTCGATCTCGGACCGGATCTTCAGGCATCCCTCGATGCTCTCCGTAAAGGGCCGAAACGGGTTGACCACCTGCAGCACATGGGGGGTCTTCCCTTTCAGGTGATCCGTTAAGGCCGAAAGCACGGTCGCGCCCACATCGTCGCCGCCGGCATCCAAGAGGGTCAGCTCGGAGGGGCGGCGGATCATCCCCGCGATCTCAGGGGTGAGGATCGGCAGGTCCGCATGCATGTACTGCTTGGGTGGCAGCACAACGTCGATGCCCAGATCGGCAAGGGGTTTCCTCGCCTCCCGGGTGCGGAAGTAGGGGTTGACCAGGTCCAGGTCGCCGATGCGCACCTCTTTTCCGGCCAACCGCTGGTGGACCGAAAGGTTGACGGCCACCTCGGTCTTTCCGCTGCCGTAGTTTCCAACGATGATGACGATTCCGCCGAGGTTGATATCCATAAATAAAAACTATAAATTCAAGTCGATATACTTTAAGTGCAACTTCATGTTCCCGAACTGTAACAATCCTTTGTAGTTTTAAAAGAGGGGCCTGTCAAGCTTTTTCAAAAATCAATCGGGGCTTGACTTTATTGGAAAGGGAAATAAGATTTAGGATTTTGGGAAGCGAGAAGGCAGGAGATACTGAAATAATTGAAAAGTGGAACATGGAAAATACAGAAGGAAAAACAGAGAGGACTTCCAGCGCAGATTGGCTTGTCTGCCATGAGGTGCTGACCTACCTTAGGCAGATCATCCAGTTCATGGATCTCTATTCCCGGTTTCTGCTCAGAAATCACGGGATTACGGGGCCACAGCTCGTTATTCTCCAGGAGATTGCAGCTTTGGGGGAGATCACGGTCAGCCATCTGGCAAAGGCCACGAGCCTGAGCCAGGGGACCGTGACCAATATTCTGATCAGGCTGGAAAAGCGGGGGCTGATCAAACGGCAGCGGAGCACCCTGGACAAGCGCCGGGTCTATGTGACGGTCACGGAGGAGTGCCGGGGACTTCTGGAATCCGCGCCCTATCCGCTCCAGCAGAATTTCATCGACGGGTTCGGAAAGCTGGAGAACTGGGAGCAGACCATGATTTTAAGCGCGCTCCAGCGGCTGGCGAAGATCATGGACCCGAAATCGGTGGGGATCGAACTCGATAAAACCGATGAAGCGGATCTCTGACCCGGATGTTTTCTCCTAATCTTTACAAATATTTAAAGAAGATAGGCTTCGGCCACCGTCTCCTCCTCCATTGCGTCCAGAATCTCGTCGATGGCATCCTCGCCTGTTACATTTCCATACCAGAGGTTTTGGGGATAGATTACCATTACCGGGCCGTGGTCGCAGGCCTTCATGCAACCGGTGCTGGTGACCACGACGTCGGTCATGCCCCTGTCTACCTGGCTGTGGGTGGAATTTCGTTTTCGATGTAGGGGAGGAAATCGACGGAGCCCTTTTTGTTACAGATGCCTTTGCTCTCTCCTGCGGCTCTGAAACTGGCGCAGACAAAGATGTGGTGTTTCGGTTTTTCCATGGGTTTGTCTCCTTTTTGGGATTGGGGGGTTTTGGTTTGTCGGAATGCTCTTTTCGGTTATCCGCAACCGCCGCCGGTGCTGGAACAGACCGCTGTGCAGGTGGTTTTCCGCCTTGGGAGGAGATGGGGGAGGCTTTTTCCGGCATGGAGCGCGTCAATGGCCTCGGTGATGAGCCCCTCCATCTCGATGATGCGGATGCCCTCTTTTTTCAGGATTTGGCTGGGGGTCTGGCCGATGCCGCTGACCATGAGGGTTCCGCAGTCTTTCAGGGTGTCGGATACTGCGGCCCAGCGGCGGATGCCCCGGCCCGGTTCGGGCGCGGCGCGGGTTTCGATCAGCTTGGGGGTTCCGTTCTCCTTGTCATAGATGAAAAAACGATGGGCCTCGCCGAGGTGCTGGTTGACGAGGACGCCTTCGAGGCTGGCGACCGCGATGTAGGGGCGGTTCGGGTTTTGGGCCGGCTTGGGCGCGTTTGGTGCGGGGGTTTGGCAGTTTTTCTGAAGGGCCGCCAGCAGTCGGGGGTCGGTCTTTTCCCCGAGAAGGCCGGCAGCGTCGGCTCTGCAGCGGGCGCAGTGGCGCATCTGGGGGAGGTGGATGCCGGCCGCTTTTCGGATATGGGCGATGCTTTCCTTGGTGGGTGAGTCGAGGTCCGCGAAATCCGAGCCTTTTGTTTTGTAATAGGGGATGCAGTTCTGGATGTCTGCGCCTAAAGCCTTCATCTTTTCCGCGACGACCGGGATCTGTTCTTCGTTGACTCCGGGGATGATGATGGAGTTGATCTTGACGGTGATGCCTTTTTCCTTCAGGGCCTGGACCGCGGCCGCCTGCTGTTCGATGAGGATGGCAGAGCCCTTTTGGGCGCGGTGGACCCGGCGGTCGTGGCGGACCCATGCGTAAATTTTGGATGCGATGTCCGGGTCCACGGCATTGGCTGTGATGGTGATGTGGCTCACTTTGAGGCGGGCAAGTTCTTTCACATGGGGAAGGATATTGAGGCCGTTGGTGGCTACGCAGAGGATGATCTCTTCGTGTCTGCGCCGGACCCGGTCCAGGGTCTCCAGGGTTTCGTTTGGGTTGGCAAAGGGGTCTCCGGGGCCTGCGATTCCCACCACCGCGATCTCTTTTTTCTGCGCGAGTACCTCTTCGAGGTAGATTTCGGCCTGTGCCGGGGTGAGGATCCCGCTGGTGACGCCGGGGCGGCTTTCATTGACGCAGTCGTATTTCCGGTTGCAGAATCTGCACTGGATGTTGCATCGCGGGGCCACCGGCAGATGGACGCGGCCCACGGTGTGGCGTTTGTCGTCGTTGAAGCAGGGGTGGCTGTTGGGGTTCATTTGGTTGCCTCGTTTAGTAAAAAAGAATAGTTTTGTCCGGTTACATGTAGCCGTATCCGACTTTGGAATCGCTCTGGCGCTTTTCGATGAGAGCGTTTGCAATTCGGTCGAAGAGGGCTTGGGCGCCCTGGTATCCCAGGTGAATGATGCGGGGGCCTCCGATCCGATCATGGATGGGGAAGCCTGCCCGAACCAGGGGGAGGTTCAGAGCCCTGGCGATTCGATATCCTTTGCTGCTGCCGATGAATATGTCCGGGGCCGATTGGGCCGCTATCTCTTCGATGTCGGAGAAGTCTGCGCCCTCTTCCACCTGGATTTTTGAGATATCCGGGGTTACCTGGGAAAGCTTTTCCTTCAGCAGGCCGCTTTTGGAACCGGAGGCGCAGAGGACCGGGGTGATCCCGATCTCGGAGAGGAAGGCGGCCAGCCCGATCACGAGATCCTCTTCTCCGTAGAGGATTGCGCGGGCGCCCGATACATATTTATGGCCGTCCACATAGGCGTCCAGAAGGCGCTCCCGCTGGGCGTTATAGCGCTCGGGGACTCGATGGCCCGTCAGTTCGGAGAGGGTCTGGAAGAGACGGTCGCTTTCCGAGACGCCGATGGGTAGTCCGAGAGAGAAGCATTGCACTCGGGCCCTTTCCTCCAGGGATTTTCCCGCGCTCTTCTGCCCCGACAGGACTCTGCCGAATTCGATGCTGGCCCGGGCGCGGCCGCTCCCCCGGATCTTTTGGATCGGGGTTCCGCCCTCCGGCATCCGGATGTATTCGGACCATAAGTGGCCGTCCAGGGTTTCGGAGATGTCCGGCAGAATCGTTACCTCCGTTTCAAAGTCTTTGAAGATCTCCTTGAGATGGCGGATGTCCGCTGGGGAGACCATGCCGGGGAAGAGGTTGATTCCCTCGCGGGAGGGGGTCTCCGGCGCTGTGGCAAGGCTTTCCACCACGGCCCGGACCGCCTCGTGAAATCCTTCGGCATGGGTTCCCCGGTAGCTGGGGGTGGAGACATGGACCACCGGCGGGCCATCCTCCCGGCCTTTTCGGTACTCCTTCAAAAACATCGGGACATTGTCGCCGATGGTCTCCGACAGGCAGGTGGTGGCCAGACCGATCATCTCGGGCCGGTACTGCCTGCAGACGTTTTCCAGGCCCAGCAGAAGGCTCTTCTGCCCCCCGAATATGGCCGCCTCTTCGGAAAAATTGGAGGCCGCGATGTCCACCGGCTCCCGATAATGGCTGATCAGGTACCGCCTGATATAGGTGGCGCACCCCTGGGAGCCGTGAAGAAAGGGAATGGTTTTGGAAAATCCCTTGAAGGCCAGGGCGGCGCCTAAGGGCGCACAGAGCTTGCACGCATTCCGGGTGGGCCGGTAATTCTCTTTTCCTTTTTTCTTTTCTTTACCCTTTGTAACCGGTGCCGCTGCTGCCGCCGTTGTTTTTGCATCTGCTCTCTTCATCATACCCTCCGTCTTCTGTGGGCGAATTTCCAGACCGGGCTCGTAACCGTGCTGTGGACCTCTTTTGCAAAGTTGTACATGCCGATGAATCCGGCCAGGGGGATCTTCCGCTCGTGGTTGTGGTCGCAGAAACCGACCCCCAGCTTGTACGCGATGGGCCGCTCCTTTACGCCGCCGATGAAGAGATCCGCATCCTTTTCGATCACATACTTGGAAAGCTCTACAGGGTTGGCATCATCTAAGATAACCGTGCCCTCGTCGCACATCTGCTCCAGTATCCGGTAATCCTCGTCGGTTCCGGTCTGGGAGCCGGCAAGGACAACCTCCATCCCGAGGGTCTTCAATGCCCGAATCAGGGAGAATGCCTTGAATGCCCCGCCCACATAGATGGCGGCCCGCTTTCCTTCCAGATCCTTTCGATATTCTTTAAGATCCGGCTCGATGGCCCGGATCTCGTTCTTCACGAGATCCATGGTCCGAGTCAGGATCTCCGGGTTGTCGGGAAAGCGGCGGGCCACGTCATAGAGGGCCTTTGCGGTATCTTCCAGTCCGAAGTAGGAGACCCGGATGAATGGGATGCCGTACTCTTTCTGCATCATCTCGGCAAGGGAGGTCATCGCGCCCGAGCACTGCACCACATTGAGCGCGGCACCGTGGGAGCGGCCGATCTCGCCCACTCTTCCGTCCCCGGTCATGACCGAGACCACCTGAACCCCCATCTTCTCGTAATACTTCCGGATGATCCAGGCCTCGCCGCCGATGTTGAACTCCCCGAGGATGTTGATGCTGAAGGGGGATACATCCGCTGTATCCTCCCTTCCCACCAGCTTGAACATCGCGTCGCAGGCTGCGCGATACCCGTCCTTCTTGGTCCCCTTGAAGCCCTCGGAGTGGACCGGCAGCACCGGAATCCCCTTCTCCCGGCTCACCCGGCTGCAGACCGCGGCCACATCATCGCCGATGATGCCGACAATGCAGGTGGCATAGATGAATGCGGCCTTTGGCTGATACTGATCGATGAGCTGGGTCAGGGCCGCATAGAGCCGCTTCTCCCCGCCGTAGATGACATCGGTCTCCTGCAAATCGGTGGAGAAGCTCATCCGGTGGAGTTCAGGGCCTGAGGAGAGGGCCCCCCGAATGTCCCAGGTGTAGGCCGCGCACCCGATGGGCCCGTGAACCAGGTGGAGCGCATCCGCGATCGGGTAGAGGACCACCCGTGATCCGCAGAAGACGCAGGCCCGCTGGCTCACGGAGCCGGAGAGGCTGTGGCGGTCGCAGGTCATCTCAAAGGGCTCGCTCCCCTTTAGATGGATCTGAGATTTCCGATCTTTCAACACTTCGATTTGAGACATGATTCCATCCTCGCTTGAACTTCTTTAATCTGCTTTATCTACTTAATCTGCTTTACCTTGCTTTATCCTTCTCTTCCTACATCACCAGCTCAAAGCCGGTTTCCGCCTAGCCACCAGCCACCAGTCACCAGCCACTAAACACTATTCACTACCCCTCTCTTCCTACATCACCAGCTCGAACCCGCTTTCCGGCGAATCCCGATCCTTCCGGTCCAGCAGCGCGTCGAGGATCTTCTCCAGCAGCCGGATGCCGCCCCGGTACCCGACCGTGGGGAAATAGCTGTGCCCCACCCGGTCGAGAATCGGGAATCCGTAACGAAGCAGCGGAATATCCTCGTCTCTGGCGATGTATTTCAGGTAGGTGTTCCCGATCATCAGATCCACCGGCTCGTTCTTGACCCACTGGTGGAAGAGGAACATGTCGCCCCCGGCGCTCACATTGACCCGATGGGGCACATCCTTTACGATCTCCCTGATCCGCTTTTCAAACTTCTTCCCCGGCGTTCCGGTGACGATGTGAACCGGGATCATATCCACCGACACGAGAAAGTCGGTCAGCGCGATCAATTGATCCGGGTCTCCCACGATCCCCACCTTCACCCCGTGCAGGTACTGGTGCATATCCGAGATCACATCCAGAAGCTGCCCCCGCTCCACCTCCAGGGAATCGGGAACCTGAACCCCGGCAAGCTGCCGCAGGACATCCACGAATTCATCGGTCTTCTTCAATCCCACCGGCAGGTCCAGGATGTGGCAGGGAACCTTGCACTTCACATCCATTGCCCGGGCAGCCGGCCCCGCAGCCAGCCTTCCCAGCGCAACCGTAGCCTTGCTGCTCCCGCTTCTGGTCAGCTCCGAAACCGTTACACCACCCTCCGGATACATGGCAAACTTTCCCGTCAAGGGCCCGTTCAGCACATTCGAAGTATCAGGAAAGAGGATGGGCGTAATCCCCATCTCTCCGGCAATCCGCCGGATCTCGGCCATATCCGAAGGCTCCACAAACCCCGGAACGATGTTCACCGCCCTGGACCGAACCCCGTTTTTCTCCGCAAAATAATCGACCATCGCCTTTGCCATATTGGCATATCCGGTCACATGGGTTCCCACATAGCTGGGCGTATTGGCATGGATCACGAACTTCCTCGCGGGAATCTTCCCATCATCCCGAGCCTTTGAGATAATCTGCGGCAGATCGTCCCCGATGGTCTCCGAGAGGCAGGTCGTATGCACCGCGATCACCTCGGGCTCATAGATCGTGAACATATTGTTGATCGCCTGCACCAGATTCGCCTGCCCCCCGAAGACCGAAGCCCCCTCGGTAAAAGAGCTGGTCCCCGCCATAACCGGCTCTTTATAGTGCCGCGTCAAAGTGCTTCGGTGGTAGGCACAGCACCCCTGGGACCCATGACTGTGCGGCAGGCAGCCATTCAGCCCCAAAGCCGCATACATCGCCCCAATCGGCTGACAGGTCTTGGCCGGGTTCACCGTCAAAGCAGACCTCTCAGCAACCGCAGCCGTCGTATGTCTTAAAAGCATATTTTCCCCCTCTGTCCCTTCGTCCTTTTGTCATTTGGGCCCCTTCGTCATTTGGGCCCCTCGTCCTTTTGTCCATCCAGTCCTTTGTCCTTTATGTCGTTTATGTCCTTTGGGTCATTTTGTCCTTTCCTGCCCTCCCCTTCTCCCCTTTTCACTCTCCTCAAGACTCAAAAGCATAACTCCCCGACAACTCCGGGTGTTCCTTCCAGGGCGCCCGGATATACCCCCATATCTTGCTGTTCACCATCCGGTCGATCTCCTTGTAGAAGTTCACCGCCCCTGCAAACCCCGCATATGGCCCCCCATAGTCATAACTATGAAGCTGCTTCAGCGGAATCCCGTGCTTCTGCACCGCATACTTCTCCTTGATCCCGGCACAGAAGATATCCGGCTTGTAGATCTCGATCAGCTTATCCGTCTCATACTGGCTGATATCATCTATGATCATGACCCCTTCCTTCATCTCGGGCATCATCCCCTCATAGTCGGCCACTCCCAGCCCCGCGGCCTTGAGCTTCTCGATCTCCTCGGGCCTCTTCCGCGGCCGATACCGCTCCGGGTCCGGGTGAATCTCCAGCTCCTCGATATTCCGGCTGTCCGCATCGATCTTGATGCTCGGCAGCACCTTCCGGCCCTCATAGTCATCCCGGTGCCCGAACTCATACCCGGCTGAAACCGTCTCCATCCCCATCTCGGAAAACAGCTCCTGATAATGGTGCGCCCTGGACCCCCCGACAAAAAGCATAGCCCGCTTCCCCGCGGTTCTGGGCCGAACCTCCCGCTGCGCGGCCTTCACCGGCAGCATCTCCTCTTCGATCACCGCCTCCACCCGGTCCATCAGCTTCTGGTCCCCGTAATAGGCCGCGATCTTCCGCAGCGACTTGGCCGTGGCCTCGGCCCCGATAAAATTGATCTTCAACCACGGAATCCCGAACTTCTTCTCCATCATCTCGGCCACATAGTTGATGGACCGATGACACATAATCAAATTCAGATCCGCAGTATGGGAGTTGGCAAACCCGTCGATGCTCGAATTCCCGCTGAAAGTGGAAACCAAAGTCATACCGCACTTCTCGAAAATCCGCTCGATCTCAAAAGCATCCCCGCCGATGTTGTACTCCCCCAGCAGGTTCATCCGATATTCGCCGGCCCCCACCGTGTCATCGGTACCCACCACATGGGTGAAGATCCCGTTGTTTGCGATATGGTGCCCCGCGGACTGGCTCACCCCCTTGTACCCTTCGCAACTGAAGCCGAAGACATTGATTCCCAGCTTCTTCTTCATCTCCCTTGCCGTCGAATGGACATCATCACCGATGAGCCCCACGGGGCAGGTGGAAAAGACCGCGATGGCCTTGGGTTTGAAGATGTCATAGGCCTCCTGGATCGCCTGTTTCAGCTTCTTCTCCCCGCCGAAGATGATCTCCCCCTCCTGCATGTCCGTGGAGAAGCAGTAGGGCATGAAGTTGTGCCCGTCCGGAGAGGCATCCGCGTCGGTCTGGTTGCGCCTTGTGAGCCAACTGTAGAAGCCGCACCCGATGGGGCCGTGGGTGATGTTGACGATATCCCGGGTGGGCCCCAGCACCACCCCTTTGCAACCCGCGTAGCAACACCCCCGCTGGGTGATGATCCCGGGAATGGTCCGCACATTGGCCTGGATCGGCGGAACCTCGCCCTCCTCCCCGATCCGGTTTAAAACGATCTGTTTGGCTCTCTTCCGGGCCACCTTGGTCGGGTACCGGACGATCATCTCCTCCTTCACCTCGACCGGATCGATGACCTCACACTCCGTATCCATGATTCCTTCGATATAATCTGACATAAATCACACTCCTGCATCCTTTTCGATATCAGCCATCCGGATCAACCCTACATATCAACCCTACATATCAGCCGTCCGGATCAGCCGTCCAGGGTCCGATCCCCGGCCTCACCGGTCCGGACCCGCACCGCATCCATGATGGGCATCACAAATATCTTGCCGTCGCCCGACTTGCCGGTCTTGTTGACCTGGATCAGGGTCTTCACGGTCAGGTCCACCAGCTTGTCCGGTACCACGATGAAGAGCACCCGCTTGGGGATCAGCCGGCCGCTCTGGCCCAACTGGAAGACCGCCTCCTCATACCCCTGCTCGGCCCCTTTCAGCAGATTCAGATCGACCAGCCCCTTCCCCCTTCCCAGAGCATCCTTTGCCGTGACCGACGAGATCCCGGCCTGGGCCAGCTCCTTTTTGGTCTGGTTGATCATATTCATCCGAATTACGGCCATCACCTCCTTCATATCGCCACCTCCATTGTGGTGCCGTCCGGCATCTCCCGTATCCCGGAGCTGATGGTATAGACCTCCTCCACCGGCGACACGAAGATCTTGCCGTCGCCGAACGCGCCCTTCTCCCCGGTCTTGGCCGCCTTGATAATGGTGTTGATCACGAAATCCTTGTCCTCGTCCTTCACCACCAGCAGCAGCAGCTCTTTGGGAATCTCGTCATAGGTGATCTCGCCGATCTTGATGCCCCGCTGCTTTCCCCTGCCGACAACCGATATCTTGGTGACCGCTGGAAAGACCGCATCCATCAGTGCCGCCAGCACATCATCCACCTTTTCGGGCCTTACGATGGAACGAATCATGATCATTTGTCGTTTCTCCTTTTTGGTGCATAGTGGTTAGTGTTTAGTGGTTAGTGGTCGGTGGTCGGTGGTTGGTGCATAGGATTTCCCCCTCCACTCTGTCCACTTACCGCTGGAAAGACCGCATCCATCAGTGCCGCCAGCACATCATCCACCTTTTCGGGCCTTACGATGGAACGAATCATGATCATTTGTCGTTTCTCCTTTTTGGTGCATAGTGGTTAGTGTTTATTGGTTGGTGGTTAGAACAATCAGGCCGCGATCATCCCATAGTCAATCATCAGAGTCTCCAGCTCTTCGATCTCCATGGGCTTGGGAATGACATGCATCCCGTTCTCCTCGATCTTTTTGGCCAGCTTCCGGTATTCACCGGCCTGGCCGTGCTTGGGGTCGTATTCGATGACGGTCTTCCGGTTGATCTCGGCCCGCTGCACCATATTGTCTCTGGGAACGAAGTGGATCATCTGGGTTCCCAGTCTTTCTGCGAGATGCAGGATCATATCGGCCTCATTGTCCACATTCCGGCTGTTGCAGATCAGCCCCCCCAGACGCACACCCCCGGACTCGGCAAACTTCACGATCCCCTTGCAGATGTTGTTGGCCGCATACATGGCCATCATCTCGCCCGAGACCACGATGTAGATCTCCTGGGCCTTGCCCTCCCGGATCGGCATGGCAAAGCCGCCGCAGACCACATCTCCGAGCACGTCGTAGAAGACATAGTCGAGCTGTTCGCTCTCGGCATAGGCCCCGAGCTGTTCCAGCATATTGATGGAGGTGATGATCCCCCGGCCCGCGCACCCCACACCCGGTTCGGGGCCGCCGGACTCCACACAGACCACGCCGCCGAAGCCGCCTTTACGGATATCCTCCAGCTCCACATCCTCCCCCTCGGAGCGGAGGGTGTCCAGCACCGTGTTCTGGGAGAGGCCCCCCAGCAGTAGTCTTGTGGAATCGGCCTTGGGATCGCATCCGACCACCATAACATTCCGTCCCATTTCCGCCAGACCGGCCACGGTATTCTGTGTTGTCGTCGATTTGCCGATTCCGCCTTTTCCATAGATAGCGATTTTCCTCATTTCTCTTTCACCTTTTTAGTTTTCATTAGATTTCCGTTCTATGCATCTGCATTCGATGTTTCCGCTCTCTCTTCCGACTTCGTAAGGGATAGCTTGCAATTCAGATGCCATTGTTGGATAAAGTTAAAAAAAAGGAAGGGTGAGTATTTTTATATCCATATAATCATGCACTTAAAACAGTATATCGGCTCGCCATCCGCAATGAATCCTATTCATTTTACCGGTTAAATATCACATTTTTGTTGTTCAGGTTCAATAAATTACTGTTTTGTTATTTATCCTGGTCGAAATAGCGGATTATGTATCATAACGATCTGTTTTTCTCAATTTTGTCTGTTGACTTTCCATTTATTACAGATTTTGAACGAAAAACCGCATCATCTTATCCATTCCCACTAACAATTTTTTGAATCCGCAGATGATTCGAAAAAGAATTGCAAAAATGGAATCCTATCGGTTATGATGCAACTGCTTTAAAAGTCATTTTTAACGCAAACCGGAGGGTTGCCATGACAACATTGAAATCCATTCAGACAGAAAAAGCCCCTGCAGCCATCGGCCCCTATTCCCAGGCGATTGTCGCCCCCCCCTTCCTCTATGTGAGCGGACAGATCGGCCTCGACCCCTCTTCAGGGGAGATGGTCAGCATCGAATTTCCGGTCCAAACCCACAGGGCAATCAAGAACATGAAAGCCGTTCTTGAGGCGGCCGGATGTACCCTCAGCGATGTGGTCGCAGTCGATGTCTTTTTAAACGACATCATCCGCTTCGGGGAGTTCAACGAGATCTATGCGGAATACTTTACCGATCACCGGCCGGCCCGCGCCGTGGTAGCGGTTCGAGGCCTTCCCAAAGACGCGCTTATCGAGATCCGATGCACCGCATGCAATCAGTCGTTGACACCGTAGCCGATCTTTGCTAAAGCATTCAGTATTTTACGGGGATTTTCCCTTAACTGCTGAACATCTAAAGAAAAGGAGAACATCGAATGAAGAAGTTTATTGCTGTGTTTTTTCCCCTGCTGGCGCTCTCTCTGCTGCTTTCTCCCCCTCTATTTTCGGCCGAGACCGTAAAGATCGGTCTGATGGGCCCCATGACCGGCCCCTGGGCCAGCGAAGGTCAGGAGATGAAACAGGTCCTGGACCTGCTGGCCGAGGACATCAAC
This sequence comes from Desulfobacteraceae bacterium, assembly GCA_011390345.1. Classification (GTDB taxonomy): domain Bacteria; phylum Desulfobacterota; class Desulfobacteria; order Desulfobacterales; family JAABSP01; genus JAABSP01. Next base: position 6,241 of record JAABSP010000032.1, on the reverse strand, counting down.
AGCGCCGGCGGCCTCAACGGCAAAAAGGTCGAGGTCATCAGCGAAGATGACTCGGGAGACCCGCGGCAGGCATCTCTGGCCGCAACCCGCCTCACCACCAAGGGCGTGGTGGCCGTGATCGGAACCTACGGCTCCTCCATCACCGAGGCGACCCAGAACATCTACGACGAGTCCGAGATCATCCAGGTGGCCAACGGCTCCACCGCGATCCGGCTGACGGAAAAGGGGCTCGACTACTTCTTCCGCACCTGCCCCAGAGATGACGAGCAGGGAAGAGTCGCGGCCAATACCATCAAGAAACTGGGTCACAAAAAGGTCGCCATCCTCCACGACAACACCTCCTATGCCAAGGGGCTGGCCAGCGAGACCCAGGGGCTTCTGATCGAGATGGAGGGCGTTGAAGTGGTCTTCTTCGAGGCCATCACACCGGGCGAGCGGGACTACAATGCGATTCTTACAAAGGTGAAGGCCACGAGCCCCGACGCGATCTTCTTCACCGGCTATTATCCCGAGGCGGGTCTGCTGCTCCGCCAGAAGACCGAGATGGGCTGGGATGTCCCCTTTATGGGCGGAGATGCCACCAACCATCCGGACCTGGTCAAGATCGCGGGCAATGCCGCGGCAAAAGGATTCTATTTTGTCAGCGCTCCTCTGCCCAAAGACCTGGACACCCCCGAGGCCAGGGACTTTGTCGAGAAGTTCCAGAAGGCCTACGGCCATGCCCCCAACTCCATCTATGCGGTGCTTGCCGGAGACGGCTTCCGGGTGGTGACCGAGGCCATCAAACAGACCGACTCCACCGATACCCAAAAGATAGCGGACTACCTCCATAAAGAGATGGAAGGATTCCCCGGCCTCACCGGCAAGATCTCCTTCAACGACAAGGGAGACCGGGTGGGCGAAGTCTACCGGGTCTATCAGGTGAATGAGAACGGAGAGTTCATCCTGCAGCCGTAAACCCCTCTTACCGACGGGAGGCCGCTCTCTTCCCGGGTCCGGCCTCCCCTCCCGCACAAAAGAGAGATTATGGAACAATTCTTTCAGCAGTTGACAAACGGGCTGGCGGTGGGCGGCATCTATGCGCTGATCGCTCTGGGCTACACCATGGTCTACGGGGTGTTGAAGCTCATCAACTTTGCACACGGGGATCTCTTCACCATCGGCTCCTACCTGGGGCTGACCCTTCTCACATCCATGGCGCTGACGGACAAACTGGGCCCCTTTTTCGGGATCCTGCTTTTAGCCGTCATGGTGATGATCCTGGTCGGCATCGTCGGAATTCTGCTGGATCAGGTGGCCTACCGTCCTTTACGGGAATCGCCCCGGCTGTCGGCAGTGGTCTCGGCACTGGGCGCGTCCATCTTCTTCCAGAACACCATCATGCTCATCTACGGAGCGAGCTTCCACGTCTATCCCCAGAACATTCTCCCCCGGATGGTCGTCAACGTCTTCGGCCTCCATATTCCCATGATCCGGATTCTGGTGCTGCTGGCATCGGTCGTCATGATGCTTGCGCTCTACACCTTCATCCAGAAGACGACCATCGGCACAGCGATCCGAGCGGCCGCTGAAGACCAGGGAGCGGCCAAGCTCATGGGGATCGACGTCAACGGCGTGATCATGATCGTCTTCTTCATCGGGCCGGCACTGGGCGGCGCGGCCGGCCTCATGGTGGGGCTCTACTACGGGCAGGTCAACTTCACCATGGGCTGGATCTACGGCCTCAAAGCCTTCACTGCCGCGATCCTCGGCGGCATCGGCAACATCCCGGGCGCGATGGTGGGGGGCATCCTGCTGGGGGTCATCGAGGCACTGGGCGCGGCCTACATCTCGATTGCCTGGAAGGACGCGATCGCGTTTCTGGTGCTGATTCTCATCCTGATCGTCCGACCCACGGGACTGTTGGGTGAAAGGGTGGCCGAAAAGATATGAAAGATCAACGAAACCTCATCTACGCGGGCTTTGCCCTCCTTCTGCTCCTCTCCCCGCTCTTTTTGAACCGGTACTGGGTGGATGTCTTGAACAGCGTGGGGCTCTATGCGATCCTGGGCCTGAGCCTCAACATCATCGTCGGCTACGCCGGGATGTTTCACATGGGCCATGCGGCCTTCTACGCCGTCGGCGCATACACCACCGCGATCTTAAACACGACCTACGGGGTTCCGGTGCTGTGGGCCATGCCATTGAGCGGCTTTCTCGCGGGCCTCTTTGCCCTGATCGTGGCCCGGCCCATCATCCATCTCCGGGGGGATTATCTGCTGATCGTCACCATCGGCCTGGTGGAGATCGTGAGGATTGCGCTCATCAACGATGTATTCGGCATCACCGGCGGCTCCAACGGCATCTTCGGCATCGACCGGCCCGAGATTTTCGGCTACAGAATCCGGAAGCCGGCCCAGTTCTTCTATCTCATCTGGGCCTTTGCAGCCGTCACGGTCTATCTCTTCCACCGGCTGGAGAACTCCCGGTTCGGCCGGGCTCTCACCTATCTGAGAGAGGATGAGGTGGCAGCAGAGGGCAGCGGGATCAACACGGCCCACTACAAGCTTGCGGCCTTTGTGATCGGCGCGATCTGGGCCGGGATGATCGGAACCGTCTTTGCGGCCAAGATGACCATCGTATCGCCCGAATCCTTCTCCTTCTGGGAGTCGGTGGTGATGTTCATGATCGTGATCCTGGGCGGCTCCGGCAGCATTCCCGGGGTGATTCTAGGGGCATTTCTGGTGATCGGCCTTCCGGAACTCTTCCGGGGATTTGCCAATGCCCGGATGCTCTTTTTCGGCGCGGCCATGGTCTTTATGATGATCTTTCGGACCCAGGGGATCATTCCGCCCCGTCCGAGAAAATATCCAATCGACGAGGCAACCCCGTGAGCAGCACGATACTCAGCCTGAAAGAACTGACCAAGAACTTCGGCGGCCTGACCGCTGTGGACAACGTCTCTTTCGACGTTCAAAGCGGCGCGGTCATGGGCCTGATCGGCCCCAACGGCGCGGGCAAGACCACCGTCTTCAACCTGATCACCGGCAACTACAAGCCGGACAATGGCCAGATCCTCTTCGACGACCAGGAGATCACCGGGTGGCGCACCCATAAGGTGGTGATGCTGGGAATCGCCAGAACCTTCCAGACCATCCGGCTCTTTCAGAATCTGTCGGTGCTGGAGAACGTATTGGCCGGATGCCACTGCCGGATGCGCACCGGCGCATTCCGCGCGATGTTCAGGACCCCGGCCGGGAAAAAAGAGGAGGCCCACGCGCTGGAACTGGCTCGGGAGCAGCTCGAATTCGTGGGCCTTCGGGAAGAGGCCCAATCCCTTTCCAAGAATCTGTCCTACGGAAATCAGCGTCTGCTGGAGATCGCCCGGGCCCTGGCCACGGGCCCGAAAATGCTGGTACTCGACGAGCCGGCCGGGGGGATGAACGAGCAGGAGACCGATGCCCTGATCGACCTCATCGGGAAGATGCGGGAAAGGGGCCATCTGTCCTACGGAAATCAGCGTCTGCTGGAGATCGCCCGGGCCCTGGCCACGGGCCCGAAAATGCTGGTACTCGACGAGCCGGCCGGGGGCATGAACGAGCAGGAGACCGATGCCCTGATCCAACTCATCGCGAAGATGCGGGAAAGGGGCCTGACGATCATTCTCATCGAGCATGACATGGGGCTGGTGATGCGGGCCTGCGAGCATCTGGTGGTGATCGAATACGGCCGGAAGATCGCGGAGGGAAATCCCGAGGAGATCAAGGAAAACCCGAAGGTCATCGAGGCCTATCTGGGTACGGATGAGGAGGAATAGAGGGGCTTATGGCACTGCTCGAGGTCAAAAACCTGCATGTAAAATACGGCAATGTGGAGGCCCTTCACGGCATCGACATCGAGGTAAACGAAGGCGAGATCGTCACCATTTTGGGGGCCAACGGCGCGGGGAAATCGACCACCCTGATGACGTTGAGCGGGATCATCAAGCCCTCGGAAGGGGAGATCCTGCTGGAGGGGAAGCCGCTGCACCGGCTGCCCGCGCACAAGGTGGTGCGGGAGCGGATCACCCAGTCCCCCGAGGGAAGGCGGGTATTCGGCACTCTCACGGTTCGGGAGAACCTGAACCTCGGGGCCTTTACCGCCAAAGATCCAAAGCAGACCGAAACGAACCGGAAGTGGATCTACGAACTCTTTCCGAGGCTTCAGGAGCGGAGACAGCAGCTTGCCGGGACCCTTTCGGGCGGGGAGCAGCAGATGCTGGCCATCGGCCGGGCTCTCATGAGCAACCCGAGGATTCTGCTGCTGGACGAGCCGAGTCTGGGGCTTGCCCCGATCCTGGTCAAGACCATCTTCGACACCATCCGCCAGATCAACGAGACCGGGGTGACGGTGATCCTGGTGGAGCAGAATGCCCGGGTCGCTCTGAAACTGGCCCACCGGGGCTATGTCATGGAGGTGGGCCGGATCGTGATGCAGGATTTTGCGTCCGCACTTCTCTCCAACCCGGAGGTGATCAACGCGTATCTGGGCGGAAAGGACTGATCCATCCCCTAAAACCCAATCCTGCAATTCAAACCGAGACGAGGTGTTCATGAAGATCCCCGACCATATCCTGAATGACGCGATCTCCCTTGCCATGCGCTGGCAGGATCGGGCAAACGACCTGCTGACCCGGGAGGAAAGGCGCAACCAGAAGAAGATGATGCGCCTGCTGCGCCACCCCATGGACAAGGTGGTGCTCACCAAGATGATCGACCAGAGCTTTAGGGCCGACAATCCCGAGCGTGTGGCGGATCAGGTCAACTTCGTGCTCCGACGGTACGGGGTGCCAGCCTTTTTTCTCTTCCACGAACAGTTTCTCATGCGCCTCTTTCTGGCATTGGGCCGCCATTTTCCCAAGCTGTCGGTTCCCCAGATGATCGAAAGAATGCGCGAAGACAGCGCCCGGGCAGTGGTTCCCGGTGAGGCCGAGGCCCTCTATCCGCACCTGCGGAAGCGCAAGTCCGAGGGGGTGCGGATGAACATCAACCACATCGGGGAGGTGGTGCTTGGGGAAGAGGAGGCCGAGCACCGGCTGAAGAGCTATGTAGATGACCTGGAAAATCCCGAGATCGAATATATCTCGGTGAAGATATCCACGGTCTACTCCCAGATCAGCGGCCTCGCGCTGGAGCAGACCGTGGAGGCACTGAAAGAGCGGCTCACCCGCCTCTTCGGGACCGCAGAGGATAATACCTTTGTCCATAAGGACGGCCGGAGAAGCAAGAAGTTCGTCAACCTCGACATGGAGGAGTACCGGGATCTGGAGATCACGGCCCAGGCCTTCATCCGAACCCTGGATCAGCCGGAATTCAAAAACCATGCAGCGGGCATCGTGCTCCAGGCATACCTTCCCGACGCCTTCCCCATGCAGCAGGAGCTGACGAAGTGGGCCGTAAAGCGGGTGGCAGACGGCGGCGCGCCCATCAAGATCCGGATCGTCAAGGGCGCGAACATGGAGATGGAGCTGGTGGAGGCGGCCACATACAACTGGCCTTTGGCCCCCTACGACAACAAGCTCGATGTGGATGCCAACTACAAGCGGATGGTCGATTACGGGATGCAGCCGGAGAACATCCGGGCGGTCCATATGGGCATCGCCTCCCACAACCTCTTCGAGCTGGCCTATGCGTTCAAATTGGCTCAGCACTACGGCGTTACCCAATACTTCACCTTCGAGATGCTCGAGGGGATGGCCGACCATATCCGCAGGGCCATCCAGGAGATGTCCGGAGAAGTGCTCCTCTATGCGCCCGTGGCCTCCCGGGAGCAGTTCATCAACGCGATCGCCTATCTGATCCGGCGCCTGGACGAGAACACCGCAGAGGAGAACTTTCTCCGGTACTCCTTCAACCTCACCACCGATTCCAAAGAATGGCGCTTTTTAGAGGAGCGGTTTGTTGCCTCCTGCCATCAGAAGGAGAAGGCCAAGATCGGCCCCAACCGGGTTCAGGATCGAAACACCGAGACCTTTCCGGAGGAGGTCAGCCCCTATTACAGCCGTCAGTTCTTAAACGAGCCTGACACCGACTGGTCCCTTAGCGCAAACCGAAAATGGGCACAGGGGATTCGGGAGAAGTGGAAGAAAAATTCCGGAGATGCGCCCATAGAGGTTCCTCTGGTTGTAGCCGGCGAGGAGATCTTTTCAGGACGGGACCAGCGGGATTATTTGGACCCGAACCAGTACCATGAAAATGTCCTGACGGCAAAGTATGCCCTTGCA
>JAABSP010000031.1 GCA_011390345.1 Desulfobacteraceae bacterium | reverse complement strand
TCTAGAGGAAAGGCGCAGGCTACAGTTCCTCCGGAGTGAAAGCCACCACATCGTCGATGGCTGCGGTGCCGGCAAATAGCATCACAAGCCGGTCGATGCCCAGAGCATTGCCGGTGGAAGGGGGCATCCGGGAAAGGGCCGTTAAAAAACGATCGGGCCAGGGATAGGATTTCCGGCCTCTTCTGTTCCGCGCCTCCGCCTCCTTTCGGAAACGGATCTCCTGTTCTGCGGGATCGGTCAGCTCCGTAAAGGCATTGCAGATCTCCAGCCCCGCAATGTAGAGTTCGAACCGTTCTGCAACTGACGGGTCATCCGGTTTTTTTCTGGCCAGTGCGCCGGCCTCTGCCGGATAATCATAGAGAAAAAGGGGTTGCCGGAGGCCCAGATTAGGCTCGATTTCCAACCCGATCCTCTGATCGAAATCTCCGGCAACCATCGCGGCATCCGCGGTGGTGTCGGTATATTGTAAAAATGCCTCCCGCACCGTCATCCGGGGCCACGGCGCGTTCAACCGGATCTTCTGCCCCTGATAATGGAGGATCTCACCCTGCCCCAGGGCATCGGCAATCGATAGAATCAATGCCTCACACTCTTCCATCATCTCCATATAGCCGCCGCCGGCAAAGTACCATTCCAGAAGGGTGAACTCCGGCAGATGGCGACTTCCCCGCTCCCCCTTCCGAAAGCATCGGCAGATCTGGTAGATTTTGGGGTATCCCGCGGCCAGCATCTGTTTCATGCAGGATTCCGGGGAGGTGTGAAGAAACCAGCCGTCTGAGGGGACAGCATCGATATGGGCTTCGGGAAGAGGGGCCGGTATCCGCAACGGTGTCTCCACCTCCAGAAATCCTCGATCGGCAAAGAAGCGACGGATTGCCGAGAGAATAGATGCGCGGATCCTCAGACATTCCCGCCGGGACCTTTGGCCCTCGTTACCGGTTTTTTGCGTTGTTTCCGAGGACATGAACCGGCAGGTCAGGTGCGCTTCCTCTTGTACTGATCCTCGGGCCGGTCCTGGAGAAAGACCACATCATATCCCTTTGGCGCGGATGCAAACCATTCATAGCCGATCTCTTTACATGAGTCGCAGGCTTTCCGGGGAATCTGGACCCCCAGCAGCTTCATCCCTCTGTCCGAAGAGGAGTCGATGCGAAGCACGCCGCTGCAGTCGGGACAGATGCGGATTTTATCCTTCTGTCGTTCGAAGATGTGATCCGTGTCATAGAAGATGTTGCGGCTCCGTTCGTCATACTCCTTTCCCGCCATCATCTCCCCCCGGATCTTCTCCCGGTCATTCCAGGCCGTCATGACCTTCTTTCCCAGCCGCTCGATATAGCGGGTCACATCCTGCCCCTGCCGGATCTTCTCCGGCTGATAGTCGGGCTCCGTCACCCGGCTGTAGTCGATGCCGGCCAGGGCCAATACGATACCTAGATTGACGTAGGGCAGGGCCCCTTCAATGGCATACCCCCCTTCGAGAACCGCGATATCCGGATTGAGCAGGGAGGTGAGCTGCGCATACCCTTGTGCCGAGAAGTTCATGTTTGTGATCGGGTCCGAATAGTGGTTGTCCTGGCCCGCGGAGTTGATGATGAGATCCGGCTTGAAATCCTCCAGGATGGGCAAGACCATTTCGTTGATGGTGTAGAGAAAGCCCTCCTCCGAGGTGAGAGGCGGCAGCGGGATATTTATGGTGGTTCCGGCCGCGGAAGGCCCGCCGAACTCGTTGAGAAACCCGGAGCCGGGATAGAGGGTGCGGCCGTCCTGATGCATGGAGATGAAGAGCGTATCCGGATCATGCCAGTAGATATCCTGGGTCCCGTCGCCGTGGTGGCAGTCGGTGTCCACGATGGCCACCCGGTCGATCCCGTAGGCCGCGCGGAGGTATTCGATCATGATCGCTTCGATGTTGATGTTGCAGAATCCCCGTGAGCCGTGAGCCACCCGCATGGCATGGTGTCCCGGGGGCCGCACCAGGGCAAAGCCCCGGTCGATCTTCTTCTCCATCAGCGCTATTGCAACGGTCTTTGCGCCCCCCGCGCTGATGAAGTGGGATTCGGTCGCGATGCTCCACTCGTCAGGAACGCAGAAGTGAACCCGCTGGATGTCTTTGAGAACCGCGGGATCGGGTTTAAACTCGGTGATCCCCTCGATATCGAAGATCCCCTCCTCGAATATCTGATCCTGGGTGTAGAGCAGCCGCTCCTCCCGCTCCGGGTGGTTCGGACTGATGGCCCAGTCAAAGGCCGGGAAGAAGACAAGGCCGGTTTTATGTACTGCGCGAATCATGATCGGCTCCTTTGTTTGATAAACCTTTTGTGCAACCCTTTATGCAACCCTTTTTGAAGTCTATCGAATGGGGCGGATCAAGTCAACGGGATTGATCCGCAGCTTCGGGAAGCACCGCTTTCCCCCTGCGGCCCTTTATCAATTGCGCCACAACCCCCAGTTCCGGGCTTTTCATGAGAGCGGCAAGCAGAACATAGAGGATCATTCCCGCGCCGATGCTGACGCTGAGCCCGATCAGCAGATCCCACGAAGACATTCCCGGATGGGGAATGAGAAGGGAGGCGATCCACCAGACCGCACCGCCCATGACCGCGGATCCGATGGCCGATTTCAACGTCGATTCCGGAATCTTGCCCCAGCCCGCTGTCCCGAGTCTTTTCCGAAGCACCCGCATCAGCAGCATCAGGTTGATCATCGAGGCCAGGGAGGTGGCCAGTGCCAGCCCTCCATGCTGCAGGGGAATCATCAGGAGCATAGCCAGCAGAATATTGGCGATGATGGAGACGATCGCGATCTTCACCGGGGTCTTTGTATCCTGAAGCGCATAGAAGGTCGAAACCACGATCCGCACCGCGGAGAATGCCCAGAGCCCCATGCTGTAGTAGAGCAGCGCGTCGGCCGTCTGCCGGACCGCGGCCATGTCGAATGCCCCCCGCTGGAAGAGGAGCGTGATGATAGGCTCCCGCAGAACGATCAGTCCGACCAGAGAGGGGAGGGTGATGAAGGAGATCAGGTTCATGGCATGGGCGAAGGTGTGGCCCAGTGCAGTCATCTCTCCGGCAGAAGCCTGTCGGGAGAGGCTCGGAAGGACTGCGGTGGCCGTTGCAATCGCGAAGATCCCCAGCGGAAACTGAACCAGCCGGTCCGCATAATAGAGGTAGGAGACGCTTCCCTCGGGCAGCAGCGATGCCAGCAGGGTTCCCACCAGAATGTTGATCTGATAGACCGCAGAGCCGAAGACCGTCGGCAGCATCAATCTTCCCACCCGCTCGATCCCCGGATGCCAGATCCCGGCCTTTTTCCACAGATAAAACCCCTTTTTCATCAGGAACGGGATCTGCAGAAGGAACTGGAGAAGCCCCCCGATCAATACGCCGACGGCAAGACCTTCGATGGGGTTCTCCATGTACGGAGAGAGGGTGAAGATCGACAGGATCATCGAGATGTTCAAAAAGACCGGGGCAAGGGCCGGAGCCGCGAAATGATCCAGGGTATTCAGCACACCCATGCAGAGGGCCACCAGGCAGATGAAGAAAACATATGGGAACATGATCCGGGTCAGGTGAGCGGTCAGCACGATTTTCTCGGGCGAGTCCGCGAACCCTGGCGCAATGATCCGGACGAGCTGCGGAGAGAAGATCATGCCGATCAGGATGATTCCGGCAAGAATAATGGAGAGGAGCCGAAAGGTCGATCCCGCAAACCGGTATGCCTCTTCTCTCCCCTGGTGGTGAAGGTAATCGGTGAAGACCGGAATGAACGCGATGCTCAATGATCCTTCGGCAAATAGCCTCCGAAGGAGATTCGGAATCCGGAAGGCCACAAAAAAGGCATCGGAGCCTAATCCGGCCCCGAAAAATCCCGCGATGACCATATCACGGACAAAGCCGAAGATCCGGCTCAGAAAAGTGGCCGCGCCCACCACCCCCGCGGCCCTGGTAACTCGCCCCGCTTCAGACATGGAAGATCCGATACCGGTTGCCGGCCTGAAAAGAAAAGGCAGCCTGAGAAAATATCTCTTCGGCTGCCGGTTTTATCCGCTAAGGTGATTTCTGAAAACGAATATACCCAAAAATGCGCCAGATCCCAACCGCCCTGCTGTCGATCGCCGATATGGAGGGATATGCTTTCCTGAAAATCACCTAAAGGGGTTGAAAAAGGAGATGATCGCTATTTCAGCGCTATTTCAATGACCCTTTGAATTCAGGTTTCCGCTTTTCAAGAAAGGCTTTGGTTCCCTCTTTTGCATCTTCACTGGCCATGCAGAGGGCAAACGCGTCGCATTCGATCCTGCAGCCGGTATCCAGATCCGCATTCAGCCCGGTATTGATGGCCCCCTTTGCCGCGCGCAGGGAAACCTTTCCCTTGGCCGCGATGGCCTTGGCCGTCTCCATGACCGCATCCATCAGCCCTTCTGCCGGCAGCAACTGATTGACCATGCCGATGCTTTGGGCCTCGGCCGCACTGATCATCTTTCCGGTATAGATCATCTCCTTGGCCCGGTTGGGGCCGATGAGACGGGGAAGGCGCTGGGTTCCGCCGAACCCAGGAATCAATCCCAGCGTGATCTCCGGCAGGCCGAACTTCGCATTTTCCGATGCATAGATGAAGTCGCAGGCCAGCGCGATCTCGCTGCCCCCGCCCAGGGCAAAGCCGTTGACGGCCCCGATCACCGGGATGGAAAGCTCCTGGAGTTTGGCAAAGACCTGCTGCCCCTGCCGGGCAAAGACTTTTCCCTGGAGCGCATCAAAGGTGGCCAGCTCCGAGATGTCGGCCCCGGCCACGAATGCCTTATCTCCGGCGCCGGTGAGGATCAGCACCCGGATCTCTTCATCTCCGGCAATGGCGTCCAGCGCGTCGGAGAGTTCCCCCAGAAGGGCTCTGTTGAGGGCGTTCAGAGCTTTGGGGCGGTTGAAGGTGATGGTGGCGATTCCCTCTTTACTGTCCAAAAGGATATTCTCATATGATGACATTCATCTCCTCCAATGATCGTTTTAAAAGTGACCGTTGTAAAAAAGTAAACCGGTTTTTCAGATTCGGCACGGGGCCAAAGCGATTTTTCATCTGCGGCAGATATTATTTCAGTCGGATACGGCCTTTTTGGGAAGGTCCAAGACGTTTTTCCGGGGAAGAAATTCCGGAACGATCTCCTGAAGCTTCACGCGAATCCGCTCCTGATCCTGGTTCAGCGCCACCTGTTCCAGCGCATCGATGTTCCCGTTCAACACCTTGGGGCTGCAGGACTCTCCCTTGAGCACCATGATCTTCTTGTGGTGGGTCGGCACGATGTTCTCCCCCTCGGTGATAAGCTCCTCATAGAGCTTTTCGCCGGGTCTCAGGCCGATGAATTTGATCTTGATGTCCTTATCGGGTCTCAGGCCGGAGAAGGTGATGAGATCCCGGGCCATATCCACGATCTTGATGGGTCTTCCCATGTCCAGAATAAAGATCTCCCCCCCCTGTCCCATGGTTCCGGCCTGGAGGATCAACTGGCAGGCTTCGGGAATGGTCATGAAATAGCGGATAACATCTGGATGTGTCACGGTGATGGGCCCGCCTCTTTCGATCTGCTTTTTGAAGAGCGGGACCACGCTGCCTACGCTGCCCACCACATTGCCGAAACGGACCGTGATAAAGCGGGTCTTTGAAAGATTGCACAGATTCTGCCCCTGAACCAGCAGCTCCGCAGCCCGTTTGGTGGCCCCCATCACATTGGAGGGCCGCACCGCCTTGTCGGTCGAGACAAGGACAAATCGCTCCACCCCGTAATGGTCTGCTGCCTCCACCATATTGCGGGTGCCGATGACGTTGTTGATCACGGCCTCCCAGGGATGCATCTCCAGCATCGGCACATGCTTGTACGCGGCCGCATGGAAAACGACCTTGGGGCCATAGGTCTCGAATGCAGAGGCGATCTGATTCCGGTTCCGGATGTCTGCGAGCAGCGGGATGATCTCGATGCCGGGGAAATCGGATCTAAGCTCCATTTCGATCTCGTAAAGAGGGCTTTCGGCCCGCTCGAACAGGATGATTTTTTCAGGATGAAACCGACATATCTGGCGGCAGAGTTCCGATCCGATGGAGCCGCCGGCGCCTGTTATCATCACCGGAGATCCATCGATGTAGGCCCCGATCCGCTTCTCCTCGAGGCGGATCACCTCCCGGCCCAAAAGATCCCGGAAGGCCACCTCCCTGATCGCTTTGACGCTGACTTTCCCATCGATCATCTCTCCCATGCCGGGCAGCGTCTTGAAGGTGATGCCGCTCCGTTCGCAGCAGCCGACAACCGTTCGGATGTCTTCGGCGCTTATGGAGGAGATCGCAATCAGCGCCTCCTGAGCCCGGAGCCGAACCCCAATCTCCTGGATCTGGCTGGTGGGCCCCAGAATCGGCTTGCCGTGGATCTTTTTTCCGATTTTGTTCGGATCATCATCTACAAATCCCACGACATTGTACTGGAGCTGGGCATTGTCCCGGATCTCCCGGTAGATCTTCTCGCCGTAATCCCCTGCACCTATGATCAGAAGGTTTTTTCCATTCCGCTTTTGAGATCCGTTGCGGAAGAGATTGATGGCCGCGGTACAGACCGGCTCGTCCTCTTTGGCGATCTGAAAAAAGAGCCTGACGCTGAAGCGGCAGCCCGCGATCAGGATGACCGTGAGAAGCAGGTCGATCACAAACGCGGAACGGGCGATTCCCTGAAGCCCTTCAAAGGAGAGAATGTAGAAAAAGAAGATCAGCGAGGCCATTCCCGAAGCCGCGATGACCCGAAAGAGATCGTCGATGCTGGCATACCGCCACATTCCCCTGTAGAGATCAAAGGAATAGAATGTGCAGATTTTGATGAGGATCAGTTCGGGAAAGAGGGAGAGGATGTTTTGCATGTGGTTCGGTGGGATGTCGAAGTTGAAGCGGAGAAGATGGGCCGTATACCATGCGCTCATTATCAGCAGGATATCCGCACCGAAGATCAGCAGAAGGTTTTTTGAAAAAATTGGTTTTTTCATTGTTTTATCGTCTTACTATTCAGGTGGATCGTTTTTTTATGTCTTGAGATCTTTTTCCACGGACCCGTTCGATATCTCGTTGTTCCCTTTCTACTGCGTAACGTACCATACCGTGGTCTTCTTTCTTTCCATAAATAATAACTTCATACAGGATAATCCATGTTCCCGTCAACCTTCTTCTGTTCTGTTGATCGATTTTTCGCCGGCTTTTTGGGAAATGGGGTTTTAACCCTCTGAATTGTCTTGACAGACGGCGCCATTGCGACTAAATTTCATTATTTTACGACTCTACTTCCAAACTCCTTGGAGGCTCGATGGATTATAAGAAGGACTATAAAAAGACCCTGAACCTGCCGGCCACCCGTTTTCCCATGAAGGCCAACCTCTCCAAACGGGAGCCGGAGCAGTTGAACAACTGGGAAGAGCAGCGCCTTTACGAGCGGATTCGAGAGGTTTCAAAGGCCCAGGAACGGCACCCCTTTATCCTCCACGACGGCCCTCCCTATGCCAACGGCCATATCCATATCGGCACGGCGTTGAATAAGATCTTGAAGGATATCATCGTCAGAAGCCGGCAGATGGCCGGATTCGATGCGGTCTATGTGCCGGGATGGGACTGCCACGGCCTTCCCATCGAGCACAATGTGGACAAGGAGCTGGGGTCCAAAAAGGCCGGGATGAGCCAGTCGGATATCCGGCGGCAGTGCAGGGCTTATGCCGAGCGATTCATCGATGTCCAGAGGGAGGAGTTCAAGCGGCTCGGGGTGATGGGGGAGTGGGACAACCCTTATCTGACCATGAGCTATGACTATGAGGCCGTGATCGCGCGGGAGTGCGGGAAGTTCGCGCTCAACGGCAGCCTCTTCCGGAGCAAGAAGCCGATCTACTGGTGCTGCTCCTGCGGAACTGCTCTGGCCGAGGCCGAGATCGAGTATGCGGATGAGAAGTCACCATCCATCTTCGTGAAATTCCCGATGAAAGAGGATCTTTCCGGGCTTCTGCCGGCGCTTTCCGGCAAAAAGGTATCGGTGGTCATCTGGACCACCACCCCCTGGACCATCCCGGCAAACCTCGCCATCGCTCTTCATCCGGATTTTGTCTATGCGGCCGTGGATGTCAGAGTGGATATCGGAGTCGATGCCGGAAACGACGAGGTGCTGATCGTGGCCCGGGATCTTGTGGAATCCTGCATGGAGACCTTCGCTGTCGCTGATTATAAGATCATCGGCGAGCTGAGTGCGGCCGACCTGGAGCGGAAACATGCCCTCCATCCCATCTATGGCCGGGAGTCGCTGATCATCTTAGGAAACCATGTGACCCTGGAGGCCGGAACCGGCTGCGTCCATACCGCGCCCGGACATGGCCGGGAGGATTATGAGGTAGGGCTCGAATACGGCCTCGATGTCTATTCGCCGGTGGATGATGCCGGCAGATTTACCGAGGAGGCCGACCTCTTCACCGGACAGTTTGTCTTCGATGCCAATCCGAATATCACAAAGACCTTGAAGGAGAAGGGGGCACTGCTGGCAGAGGAGAGCATGACACACTCCTATCCCCACTGCTGGCGGTGCAAAAGACCCGTGATCTTCAGGGCCACCCCGCAATGGTTTATCTCCATGGACAAGACCGGCCTTCGGCAGCGTTCTCTGGCGGAGATCGACCGGGTGGAGTGGATTCCCCACTGGGGCAGGGAGCGGATCTACGGGATGATCGAGAACCGGCCAGACTGGTGTGTCTCCCGGCAGAGGGCCTGGGGGGTTCCCATCACCGTCTTCTTCTGCGGGGAGTGCGGGGAACTGCTGGTCAACGAGGAGACGGTCGAAAAGGTCTATAAACTCTTCAAAGAGCATGGCGCGGATATCTGGATCGACACGCCGGCAAAGGATCTTCTTCCCCAGGGAACCGCCTGCGGAAAGTGCGGCGGCTCAAATTTCGAGAAGGAGACAGATATCTTAGATGTCTGGTTCGATTCCGGGGTGAGCCATGCCGCGGTGCTGGAGGCAAGAGATTACCTCCGGTGGCCGGCCGATCTCTACCTGGAGGGGAGCGATCAGCATCGGGGATGGTTCCACAGCTCTCTGCTGACGGCCGTCGGCACCCGGAATCGTGCCCCCTATGACGCGGTGCTGACCCACGGTTTCGTGGTGGATGAGAGCGGCCGGAAGATGTCCAAATCGGTCGGAAACGTCATCGCGCCCAAGTCGGTGATCGACCGGTACGGCGCGGAGATCCTGCGCCTATGGGTCTCGGCTACCGACTACCGGGATGATATCCGGATCTCCGACAATATCTTGAAACAGCTCAGCGACGCGTACCGGCGCATCCGGAATACCTGCAGATTCATCCTCGGCAACCTCTTCGATTTCGATCCCGCGGCCGATGCGGTGGAGATTTCGAAAATGCGGGAGATCGACCGGTATGCGCTGCACCGGCTGAACGGACTCATCCGCAAGGGAAACCGGGCCTATGATGCGTATGAGTTTCATATGCTCTACCATGCCCTTTATAACTACTGCACCGTGGATCTCTCGGCCCGCTATCTCGACATCCTGAAGGATCGCCTCTACACCTCGCCGCCGACGTCGACCGCGCGGCGCAGCGCCCAGACCGCCATATACCTCATTCTCGATTCGATAGTCCGCCTGATGGCGCCCCTGCTCCCCTTTACCGCGGAGGAGATCTGGAGCTTCATGCCCCTTTTGGCCAAGCGTCCTGACAGCGTTCATCTGACCTCTCTGCCGAAATTCAGGGAGGGGTGGAGGGATGATGAACTGGGGCGGCGCTGGGAGCAACTGCTCGAGATCCGTTCCGAGGTTAGCCGGGTTCTGGAGGCCAGCCGGGCCAAAAAGGAGATCGGCCATTCCCTGGATGCCGCGGTCATCATCTATGCGGATGATCCCTCCCTCGGCGCCCTGCTGAAAGATTATGCGGATGAGCTTCGGCCAGTTTTCATCGTTTCGGAGGTCGTTCTGGCCGCGGAAAAGCCGGAGAATGGCGTGGAAAGCCGGGAGGTGGAAGGGCTATGGATCGCCACCGCACCTGCGGCCGGGGAGAAATGCACCCGGTGCTGGGTGCGGGATACCTCTGTGGGAACCTTTGAAGATCATCCGGAAGTCTGCGCGCGCTGTAAGAAGAATCTGAAAGAATTCAAAGAGATGATGTAGGAATGGAATCGGATTCGAGCCCCGGCCCCCAGGGGGAGAGGGGGAAATATCTGCGCCTCGTGCTGATCGCTGTCGCCATTATCTTTCTGGATCAGATCACAAAGTGGATGATCCTCGAATCCATGCCGCTCTATGGTTCGATTCCGGTGATCAAAGGGTTTTTCAGCATCACCCATATCCATAATCCCGGAGGCGCGTTCGGTCTCTTTGCCGTGGAAAGCCTCTGGGTACGAAAAATTCTTTTTCTGGGGGTCTCCTCATTGGCTGCATTGCTGGTGCTCTATTTCTACCATAAGACCCCCCGGACCTACCCCTGGCTGCTGGCGGCCTTTTCCCTGATTTTCGGCGGAGCGGTCGGCAATCTGATCGACCGGGTCCGCTTCGGAAAGGTGGTCGATTTTCTGCTGTTTTACATCGGCGAATATCACTGGCCCGCGTTCAATGTGGCGGACAGCGCCATCACCGTCGGAGTGATCCTCTTCGCCATCCATATAATCACGGGCAGATTGCCCGATTCGGTCTGATCCAATTATGTATCCTGTTCTGTTGAAGCTGGGAAAGATATCCCTTTATACCTATGGGCTTATGCTGGCCCTCGGCTTTCTGGCCGGCATCTGGGCCGCCAAAAAGGAGGCCCGGCGGCTCGGGGAGAGTCCCGATCGCATCACCGATCTCTGCTTTTATCTGCTGATCTCCGCGATCATCGGCTCCCGGCTCTTCTACGTCATTGTGGAGCCCCAATCATTTATCGACGCGCCATTGGAGATCTTCAAGATCTGGAATGGCGGCCTCGTCTTCTATGGCGGGTTTCTGGCCGCATTCGCCACGGCCGCCTTTTTCATCCGGCGCCATGCCATGCCCCTGTGGCGGACACTGGACATTCTCGTGCCAGGGCTTGCGCTGGGGCACGCCATCGGCCGGCTCGGCTGCTTCTTTGCCGGATGCTGCTACGGCGAGATCGCCCATCTTCCCTGGGCCATTACCTTCTACCATCCTGAAAGCCTCGCGCCCACCGGAGTCCCTCTCCACCCGACCCAGCTCTATTCGGCCGCCAACAACTTCGCGATCTTTGCCTTTCTCTGGTTCTATCGGACCCGAAAGAGGTTTGACGGCCAGATTTTCTGGCTCTATGTCCTGATCTACGGCGTCACCCGGACGATTATCGAGATCTTTCGCGGGGACTTCCGGGGGCAGTACATCCTCGGCTTTCTTTCCACCTCTCAGGTCATCGGCATCCTGGCCGCTCTTGTCGCCTTCTCATCTCTGATCTATCTCTTGTTAAAGGACCGGAAAAGGGAAGACCCGCAGAGGACCTGAAGCCGGTCCAGGGGAGCCTTATGACCGAAATCCGCTACACCGATCTGGAAAAGCATCTGGAAAAGCCGGAGATTGCTCCGGTCTATCTGCTCTACGGAGAGGAGGTCCTCTACAAGGCCGCCTTTGAAACCCTGCTTTCAAAAATCCTCACACCGTCACAGCGCCGCCTCAACCTCGATGCGTTGGACAATGATGCGATTCACGATGCCATCGAACGGGTCAACACCTTCTCCCTCACCGGAGAGCCCAAGGTCGTGGCCCTGCTCGACTCCAGAATCTTCTATGGCAGAAGCGACGACGGAGCCCTTCTTCAGCGGGCAAAATCGGCATACGACGAGAACCGGATGGAGAAGGCCGCGGGATATCTCCTGGGGCTGCTGGGCGCTAAAGGGATTGAGCTTTCAGCGCTGATGGAATCTCCGGAACCGGCCAAACTGCTGAAAACCGGCTCGGATCTGCTGCAGGATGGGCCCTGGCTAAACAAGCTGGCCCAATACTGCAGTGAAAAGAATCTTTTTCCAAAAAAGCCCAAAGATGAGCTGGCAGATCTTCAAAAGGCCGTCGAAAAGGGATTTCCGCTCCATCATCATCTCGTCATCACAGCCGATCTCGTGGATCGGCGGCGGACGCTTTATACGGCCATTCGAGACGCTGGAACAACTGTCGATTGCACCGTGCCCAAGGGAAACCGCAAGTCGGATCAAGGAGCCCGGCAGGCGGTGCTGCAGGATAGAGTCCGGCGGACCCTCTCCGGTGTCCGAAAGCGGCTGGAGCCGAGCGCCTATCGGGCCATGTATGATATGCTCGGGTTTGATCTTCGTGGGTTTTCCAGCAGTCTGGAGAAACTGGTCTCCTATGTGGGGGATCGGGAGTCCATCACGGCCGAGGATGTGGAGGCCCTTTTAAAGCGCACCCGGCAGGACCCGATCTATGAGCTGACCAATGCCCTGACGGATCGGGATCTTGGGGCCGCACTCTCCTTTCTCGCCTCTCTGCTGGAGGAGGGCCTGTACCCCCTGCAGATTCTGGCGGCTTTGACCAATGGGATGCGCAGGCTGCTGATGCTGAAAAGTTTTGCGGAAAGCCCTGAAGGCCGAATCTGGCATAACGGGATCTCCTACAATGAATTCCAGGCCCGAGTCGTTCCGGCCATAGGAGCCTGTGATGGGGAATTGAAGCAGGTGCTGGAGAAGTGGGAGGCGCGTCTCTCCTCCGGAGAAGGGGGGAAAAAGGCCAAGGTCGATACGGATCTTCTCATCCTGAAGAATCCGAAAAGTCCCTATCCGGTCTTTCTCATGCTGCAGAAGATCGACCGGTATTCCAGGGAGGAACTCCTTTGTGCCCTGAGCCGTCTGCAGGAGGCCGATGTGCGGCTCAAATCCACGGGGCAGAATCCCCGCCTGATCCTGGAATCGACTCTTATCAACTGCCTTCAGCGGGAATAGGCGGCCCTCACTGATGGTTCGAGAAGGGGAGCCGCGCGTTGGTGGCTTCGATCTCCTCCATCTCCAGCCGGTTGATCTCCTCCATGTGGTGGCGCATGATCCTTCGAAATCCCGGATCGCAGAATCGGTGGAGGCTGTAGTTGGGGGTCGCGATAAATCCTCTGCGGACCTTGTGCATCCCGCCGATCCCGGGGTCGAAATACCGGATGTCGTTTTCGATGGCCCATTCAATGGGCTTATAGTAGCAGACATTGAAATGGAGGGAGCGGATCTCCTCCCTGCTGCCCCAGTACCGGCCATAGAGCCGGTCCCCTTTGGTCACCAGCATCGACATTCCGATGGGGCTTTCTCCCCCCTCTTCGGAAAACGCGGCCACAAAGACCAGCCGGTTTCGATGCTTCTCCGCGAGCCCCTCGAAAAAGGCCGGGGTCAGGTATTTGCACCCCCAGATCCCGAATTTGGCGTTGGTGAGGGCATAGAGCCGATGCATGAGGGGAAAGAAGTCTAAGGGGATCGCATCTTTGGCATAGACGCGGATGTCGATGCCCATCTCTTCCATCTCCCGCTGCTCCCGCCGGATGTTGCGCCGCTGGTTGGTCTTGAAGATCGCCAGATAGTCGGAAAATGACCCATAATCCCTGTCTCTCCAGGTGAAGCTGCCGTGGGTCCATCGGCTGTAGCCGTATTTGATGATCCCCGCGGCCCATCCCGGGTCCGTATAGTGAAAATGGACCCCGGAGATCCGGTTGCCGATGCAGAGCTTGTCGATCTCTTGGATCATGAGGCGCGTGATATGGTCTCCATCGGCCTCCTCTGCCATCAGGAACCGATATCCCGGAATCGGGGTGAAGGGGCTCATCCCCACCAGCTTAGGATAGTAGGAGATTCCCATCCGCTCGGCCAGATCGACCCAGGGATGGTCAAAGACAAACTCCCCCTCGCTGTGGATCTTGATGTAAAGGGGGGCTGCGGCCATAAGCTGATCACCCTCCCAGACCGTCAGATGCCGGGGAATCCAGCCGGTATCCGCACCAAGACTTTCCGAAGTCTCCAGCAGATCGAGCCAGTCCCATTCCAGAAAGGGGGTGGAAAGGGGCGAGGCCAGCCGGTTCCATTGGCTCTTCTCCACCTGGGAGAGTGCGCCGAGCCATCGGATTGTCAGTGCGGGATCAGACATGATTCCTGCTTTTCGGCGCGCCGGTCTTCCTTTCCAAAGCATTGGAGCAGACGCCGCAGCGGATACAGTCCGCTTCCATGCTGCAGGGAGGGGAGGTCTTCTCCTCGATCGCCTGCATATACTCCCGCCGCAGAAAGGATCGTTTCACGCCGTGGTCGATGATCTCCCAGGGGAAGATCTCATCTGCGCCCCGTTCCCTATGTACGAAAAAATCCATGAAAAATGGGAATTCCTTTAAAGTCTTTGGCCAGTTGCCGCTGTTCTGGTGGAGATGGATCAGCAGCTCTTTGACCCGCCGGTCCCCCCGGGAGAGGAGCGCCTGAATCCGGGCATTCCTAGGCTGTTCTGCGGAAAGATCCACATTGGCCATTCCCTTGAGCCCCTCACGAACCTTTTGGATGCGCGATTTCAATGTTTTCGGGTCCGGCATGGCCGCCCATTGAAAAGGCGTAACCGGTTTGGGCACAAAGGGATTGAGACTGACGCTGATCCGGCCCATCCGGCCCCTGGGGCGGCTTGCGGCCAGAAACCGTTCCTTGATTTTCCCGCAGAGCGTCACAATGGCCGAGACATCTTCATCGGTCTCGGTCGGCAATCCTATCATAAAATAGAGTTTCAAGTTTAAAATGTCGATGGAGATGAGGGTCTCTGCAGCCTTTAGAATATGATCCTCATCGATCCCCTTGTTGATGACCCGCCGCATCCGTTCGGAGCCCGCATCGGGCGCGATGGTTGCGGTCTTGATCCGGCTTCCGGAAAGGGCGCTCTTCAGAGCCGGGGTCAGGGCATCGGCCCTCAGGGAGCTGAAGGCAAGGGATATCTCCTGTTCACGGGCATGACGGCAGATCTCGTCGATCTCCGGCAGATCCGAGATCGCGGCTCCCACGAGGCCGATTCTATCGGTATGGGCAGCGCCCGCTTCCATGCAGGAGCAGATCAGTTGCAGGGGACGGAACCGGGGAGGGCGGGAGATATAGCCTGCGCTGCAGAAGCGGCATCCGTGGGGGCAGCCCCGGCTCACCTCTATCAGAAAAGGGGCGTCAAAAGGGGTATGGTCGGTGATGATCGAGCTGCATGCGGGCAATTCGGAGATATCCGCAGCATAGGGGCGTGAGACGACTTCCGGAATCTCCTCTTCAGATACCCGGACCTCTGAAATCGTTCCGTCTTCATGATAGAAAGGCGTGTAAAATCCGGGTACATAACATCCGGGGACCCCAGCGGCAAGAGCCTTCAGCCGGGCTTTCCGGGGAATACTCTTCCCGATCCTCTTGAAGTTTTCAAAGAAGAGCAGAAGATTGGCCTCGGCCTCTCCGAGAAGAAAGAGATCCATGAAGGCCGCGATGGGCTCGGGATTCAAGAGAGGAGCCACCCCGCCGGCCATGACCAGCGGTACATCCGCGTCCCGGTCTTGCGCGGCCAGGGGAATTCCCGCGGATATCAGTATCGGAATCAGATGGGGATAGTCGCTTTCAAAAGAGATGGAGAATGCAAGGATATCCGCGTGCTTCAGCCTGCTGCCCGATTCGATGGTCCTGATGGGAGAGGAGATCGGGCCGGCCGATCGCATCATCGTCTCCTGCGGAAATGTACGCTCGCAATGAACCCCGTCGATCCCGTTGATCAGCCGATAGACAGTCTGAAAGCCGAGGTTTCCCATCCCCACCCGATAGGTGTTGGGGTAGAGGAGAATGACCCGGATGTCGCCGGTACGGGGATTTCCCGGTACAGGCTGCAGGTGGATTTCACCGTCCGGAGGAGTGCTGCGCGATCTGTCGGGTCTTAAGGCCATCAGCGCTGCCGGCCGATATCCGCGCTAATCTGCCTTCCTTCTCAAAAATGTGGGGATATCGAGATCCTCGTTGTCGATCTCCATATCTTTGGGCCCCCGGTAGGGCTTATGGATGGTCTCGTCATTCGACTCGGCCGCCTCTTTCTCGATCTCCCGCTCTTTTTTCCGCATGAAGGTCGGCTCCTCATAATCGGGCTGCTCTCTGCGCATCTCCTTTGCCCGGCGCTGGAACCGGTGGACCCCCCGGTGCTTCTCCGGAATAACCGATTCGGGCCCGGAGCCGATGCCGGTCGCGATCACCGTCACACGCATCTCGTCTGCGAGATTGTCGTCGATCACCGCTCCCCAGATGATCTCCGCATCCTCGCCAACCTCGCTGTAGATCCGCTCCGACGCCTCGGTCATCTCATCCATGGTGAGGCTGCTGGAACTGGTGATGTTCATGAGAACACCCTTTGCCCCGGTGATGGAGAGATCCTCAAGCAGAGGATGGGAGATGGCCCGCTCGGCCGCCTCGACCGCGCGGTTCTCGCCGTCCGAGACCCCGATACCCATGATGGCCATACCGGCCCGGGACATGGTCGTCTTCACATCTGCAAAGTCGAGGTTGACCAGCCCCGGCATCAGGATCAAGTCGGTGATCCCCTTGACCGAATGGAGAAGGATTTCATCCGCCTTTTTGAACATCTCGATCATGGTGGCGTTTTTCGAGGCCAGCCCCCGGAGCCGGTCATTGGGGATGGTGATGACAGTATCCGCGATCTCCTTGAGTTCGCTGATCCCATCCTCGGCCTGCTTGGATCGCTTTCTCCCCTCAAAGGAGAATGGGCGGGTAACTACGGCAACGGTCAAAGCTCCCAGCTCCTTGCAGATCTCTGCAATGATGGAGGCCGCGCCCGTGCCGGTGCCGCCGCCGAAACCCGCGGTGATAAAGACCATATGGCTGTCCTTCAACGCGTTTCGAATCGCCTCTGCGCTCTCCTGAGCCGCCTCCCGTCCGATCTGGGGATTGGCCCCGGCCCCGAGCCCCTCGGTCAGTTTGTCGCCGATCTGAATCTTGAGCGGGGCCTTTGAGATCTCAAGCGCCTGGATATCGGTGTTGGCCACGATAAAGTTGACCCCGTGCAGATCCGATTCGATCATGTTGTTGATCGCATTTCCGCCGGCGCCGCCCACGCCGATTACCTTTATCTTGGCTGATTTTCCGGCATTTTCCGGATGGTTGAACATCGTTGCCACCTCCTCAAAAAGATTGACTGCCCCTAAAAAAGAATGGTAACAATCTATCTGATTTATTTATAACCGTCAAATGATATCTTTAAACCATCGTTTCATCCGGTTCATGATCCGATTGAAGATATGGGCGTCCCGGATTCTGAACTTCTGCAAACTTCGATTCTTTGCCCCGTACATTACCAGCCCCACCCCTGTGGCATACATGGGATTGTTCACCACATCGACCAGGCCCCCGATGCCCCGGGGCGTCCCCAGTCGTGTGGGGAGGTTGAAGATCGACTCAGCCACCTCTGTCACCCCTGACAGCAAGGATGAACCGCCGGTGATCACCATTCCCGAGGCCATGATATTCTCCATCCCGGAGCGGTATATCTCCCGCTGGACCAGGGTGAAGATCTCCTCCATCCGGGGGCTCAAAATTTCGGCCAGGATCTGCCGGGAGAGCTTTCTCGGCTTTCGTCCCCCCATGCCGGGGACCTCGATCATGTCGTCGCGATCGACTTCGGCCCCGAGGCAGGTTCCGTATTTCCGCTTAATGGTCTCGGCCTCATTCAGGGGCGCTCGCAGACCGATCGCTATGTCGTTGGTGAGATTGTTTCCCCCCAGTGCCAGCACAAAGGTGTGTTTGATATTCTTGTTGGAGAATATGGCAAGATCGGTTGTCCCCCCGCCGAGGTCAAGCAGCGCGGCCCCAAGTTCCTTTTCTTCATCCGCCATAACTGCCTCTCCGGAGGCCAGGGATTCGAGGACGATATCACAGACATCGAGCCCTGCCCGATTGGCACATTTGACAATGTTGTGGGCCGAAGTGACCGCGCCCGTGACGATATGGACCTTTGCCTCCAGCCGGACAGCGGCCATCCCCACCGGGTCGAAGATCCCGGTCTGGTCGTCCACGATGAACTCCTGCGGCAGCACATGGATCACCTCCCGGTCCATGGGAATGGCCACGGCTCTTGCCGCATCGATGACCCGGTCCACATCCTGCTGGGTGATCTCCTTGCCTTTGGTCGCGATGATTCCCCGGCTGTTGAAGCCGGTTATGTGGCCCCCCGCGATCCCGGCATAGACCGATGAGATCTCGCATCCGGCCATCAGTTCCGCATCCTCGATCGCCTTTTTGATGGACTGCACTGTGGATTCGATATTGACCACGACCCCCTTGCGAAGCCCTACGGAGGGATGGGTTCCGATGCCGATGATGTTGATGTCGTTTCCGGAGATTTCCCCCACCACAGCACAGATCTTGGTGGTGCCGATATCGAGACCCACGACGATCTCCTCCCCTCCATGCGGCACGTCAAACCTCCTTGGCATCTGCGGAAAGCGGTTCGGCCCCAAATGGCCGAACCACGATCCTTTCCGTATCGTTGAGGTCGATGGCATCGATATTTATGGGCATATCGTTCTCCTTCAGGTAAAGGATTATATCTTGTAATCGTTTATATTTGCCGGGATAATTATCATACCCGAGCTTGATGGCCCGGATTCTGCCAAAGGAATAGCCTTTCCCGTAGAGGGTGATTCCCATATCCGGGTCCACATGGATGCGCCGCAGTTTGCCGTTGGGCAGAAGGGATTCGGGGGCATCGCCCATCCAGAGTACCTTCATTACCGCATCGAAAAGCGGGGCAGCAGAGCCCTCTCCTGTTCCCAGATCCGAAAAACCCAGCCCTGTGATCACCGGCAGATCCAGCCGTTCCATTGGGGAATACTCCTTGAAGATCTCTCCGTTCTCATTGATGAGAAACCCCTTGCCAAGGTCGCAGACCGCCAGCGCGTTATGTTCCACAATGTGAATTGCCAGCCCCGAGGGCAGGTTTCGGCGCACCTCGGCCTCCCGAATCCAGGGGGAGAGCATCAGCCGCTCTCTGGCCAGGGAGAGATTCACCGAAAGAAGATTGATCCCCGGCTTGACCTCTGCAATCTCCATCACTGCCGCTTCGGACAAGTGTTCCGCTCCGGTAACGGAGATCTCAGATGCCCGGAAATAGTTGCACTGGGTCAGGAAATCGTGCAGCAGGATAAAGGCCATGCTGACGCCGGCCCATAGCATGACCATTCCGGCAAATCGGGCAGAAATTCCGATATAAAGTATCACCGGAGATCGCCTCTTGTCACGCGATTTTGCCGAATGCCCCCGGAAGTGATTCTTCCGAAAGGTTTTCTCCCCTTTCACAGCAACGGCTGATACCAACAATTTCCACCTCCGGCTCCAATGTCACCCCAAATTGACGATGCACCATCTTTTGGACAAGGGATGCAAGGCCGAGCATCTCCTCTGCTGTGGCATTGTCGCGGTTGATGATGAAGTTTGCATGTTTTGTGGAGACCTCTGCACCTCCGATTCTTTTTCCCTTCAGCCCGGCCCTGTCGATCAGAAATCCCGCGGCGGGTCCTGAAGGCGGATTCCTGAAAAAACATCCGGCACTGGACAAACCCAGGGGCTGGCTCCTGCGTCGCTGCGCCAGAAGTTCTTTTGTCGTGGCCATTTGCCCATCGGGATGCTGATCCAGCAGGAATTCCCCTCCGATGATCACCCCCCCCTGATGCTCCGGGGGCAGAGCCATTTTACGGTAGGTAAAGGTCAACTGGTGCTTTTCCAGCCTTATAACTTCTCCGTCCTTTTGAAGGATCTGAACTGAAGAGAGGCAACAGGCCATCGCTCCCCATGCGGTGCCGGCATTCATCCGGATCGCGCCGCCTACGGTTCCGGGGATGCCGGCGGCAAAGGCCATGCCGTAAAGCCTCTCTTTTTCCGCATACCGGCAGAGCGCAGAAAGAGACGCGCCTGCCCCGGCTCGGATTTGTCCCGTAATTGGGCCCGCTTCGATACGAGAGAAAGATCGGGCAAGAGAGATGGCAACGCCCGGAAAACCCCCATCTCTGACCAGAAGATTGGTTCCCCCTCCCACGACCATAGAGGGAATCTCTCTCTTTTGAAGTCCTGTAAAAAGAGCTTTCAATCCTGCCAATGTCTTCGGGGCTGCAAATGCCGCGGCCGGTCCCCCGATCCTCAGCGAAGTGTGCCGCTTCATCGGCTCATCAAATATTACACTACAGCCTGCAAGATTCGCAAGCCACTTTTTGGCCTCTTCAGGAATCAAGGAATCGTTCTCCAACCTTCCAGACATCCCCTGCCCCCAGTGTCAGCAGGATATCCCCCTCTTTTGAGACTTCAAGAATATGGTCCACTGCCGCATCGAGACTCTCGCGGCAGATCACATCCCGATGACCGTGCGCGTGGATGGCCTTGCAGAGTTCATCATGTGTGGGGCATTCTTCGATGGGCTTCTCTCCGGCCGAATAGATGGGCAGCAGCACGAGCTTGTCCGACTGGTAGAAGGAGCGGCTGAAGGCATCGAAGAGCGCACTGGTGCGGCTGTACCGATGGGGCTGAAAGACCACCACCAGGCGCCGGTCGGGCCAGCTCTTCTTTGCGGCCTCCAGGGTTGCCCGGATCTCGGTGGGATGGTGCCCGTAGTCATCCACCACCTGAATCCCGTTCTTCTGGCCTTTGAGTTCCAATCGGCGCTGAACTCCTTCGATGTTTTCCAGAGCATCGCGAATCGTGGGGAAGGGGATATTGAGTTCCGTTCCCACTGCGATGCTGGCCAGAGCATTCATGACATTGTGCATTCCCGGCAGGTTGAGGAGAACCTGGCCCATTTCCTCTCCGTCGCGGAAGACCGAAAACCGGCTCTGAAGTCCCGCGAAGTGGATATCCTTGACCTGAAAGTCGGCCTGGGTGGAGAGGCCGTAGGTGGCATATCTTTTTTTGATATGGGGGATAAGATCCTGCACCGCCTCGTTGTCGAGGCAGAGGATCGCCAGCCCGTAAAAGGGAATCCGGTCGATAAAGGTGAGAAAACTCTCTTTGATATGATCGAGATCCCTGTAGAAATCAAGATGCTCCAGGTCGATATTGGTCACCACCGCAATACTCGGGGAGAATTTCAGAAAGGAGCCGTCGCTCTCGTCCGCTTCAGCCACAATAAAATCTCCGCGGCCGAGCAGCGCGTTGGTGCCGATGCTTTTGAGCCTTCCCCCCACCACCAGGGTCGGGTCCAGTCCGCCCCGGGCCAGCACAGAGGCAACCAGCCATGTGGTCGTGGTCTTTCCGTGGGCCCCGGCCACCGCGATGCTGTATTTCAGCCGCATCAGCTCCGCAAGCATCTCGGCTCTGGGAATGACGGGAACCGACGCGGCCCTTGCCGCTTCCAGTTCCGGATTCTCCGCGGGGACAGCAGAGGAGACCACCACCACATCCGCGCCCTCGATGTTCTCGCCTCTATGGCTCTCAAAGAAAATCCCGCCGATGCTCTCCAGCCTTCGGGTGATCTCCGATGCCTTGAGATCCGATCCCGAGACCTGATAGCCGAGGTTGAGAAGGAGTTCCGCGATGCCGCTCATTCCGATTCCGCCCATGCCCACAAAGTGAATCCGATACTTCTTTCGATACATAAAATCCTATCTGTTTTTATCGCTGTTGTCGAATGATTCGGTAACAATCCCAAACAATCTGGTCTGCTGCGTCGGGTCTGCCCAGACTTTTGGATTGCGCTGCCATCCGCTGTAAGGTTTCAGGATGATTTTTCAAGTCGATGATCTCTGCAGCCAGCCGCTCCGGGGTGAGCCGATCCTGGAGGATCATCCCGGCAGCATTTGCATCCAGAAGCCCCTTTGCATTGAAAACCTGGTGGTTGTCTGCGGCATGAGGAAAGGGAATGAAGATTGCCGCTTTACCGGCAGCCGTAACCTCTGCAATGGTGGTGGCTCCGGATCTGGCGATGATCAGATCTGCCCGGCCATACTGGAGGGCCATGTCATGGAAAAATGGCGAGACCCTGCAGGAAATGCCGAACTTCTCATAGGCTTCATAAACCCATGGGAAATCGGCCTCCCCGGTCTGATGGATGAAATGAAATCTCTGCAGGGGATCGTGCTTTTCCGCTTCGGCAAAAGAGGGGAGCGCCCCGATCAGGGTCCGGTTGATGGCCCGGGCCCCCTGGCTTCCGCCCACAATCAGCACCGTAAACCGGTCTCGATTCTCCCGGGAAGCGGATGCGGAAAGAAAATCCCTGCGGACCGGATTTCCGGTGAGCCGGATCTTATGGCCCCCGCTTTGAAACCTCGTGCCGGGAAAGGAGACATAGATCCGCCGGACAAATGGAGCAAGAAGATGATTGGTGATTCCGGGTATGCTGTTCTGCTCATGGAGAACCGTCGGAATGTTCAGCAGATATGCCCCCATCAATACAGGGCCTGCGGAATAGCCGCCCACGCCGATAACGATATGGGGTCTGCACCGTCGGAGCAGCCGGATCGATTCCAGAAGCCCGGCCGGAATTTTCAAGAGTCCGAAAAGAGCGTTTCGGATGCCGACCCGCTTCAGTCCGCTTGCAGAGATCCGGTAATGGGGGTATCCCGCCTTTTTCAGGACATTTTTTTCAAAGGGCCTGCCGGTTCCCACAAAACCAATACGATTCTTTGGATGCCTTTTCCGGAATTCATTCGCGATCGCGATGCCCGGAAAGAGATGGCCCCCTGTTCCCCCGCCTGCAATCATTACCCGGATGGGATCAGTCATCTGCTTCCTTCTGGGATGCGCCGATGCTCATCAGGATGCCCACGGAGATCAGGTTTAGCAGCATAGAGGTTCCGCCGTAGCTGAGAAAGGGGAGGGTGAGCCCTTTTGTCGGCAGAAGCGCCAGGGTGACACCGATATTAATGCAGATCTGAGTGCCCAGCGCGATGGTGATGCCGGCTGCCAGCAGAGAGGAGAAGGTATCTTCTGCATCCATTGCAATCCGGATTCCCCGGTACAGAATCAACCCGTACAAAAAAAGAATAAAGAGGACCCCCAGCAGTCCCAGCTCTTCCCCCACCACAGAAAAGATGAAGTCGGTATGGGGCTCGGGCAGATAGAAGAGCTTCTGATATCCCTGGCCCAAGCCCTTTCCCCAGATTCCGCCGGAGCCGAAGGCCATGAGGGAATGGATGATCTGATATCCTCCCTTCTCCGGATATGCCCAAGGGTCAAGAAAGCTGAAGACCCGTTCCAGACGGTATGATTCGCCCACCAGAAAGATAAAGATGACCGGAATCAGGGCAAAGAGGGAGCCGATGAGATGCTTCAGCGGAATTCCGGCCACGAACATCATTGCCCAGGTAATCACGGCCAGAATCACCACAGAGCCGAAGTCGGGCTGGGTGAGAATCAGCGCCCCGAAGAGGCAGAAGAAAAGGAGATGGGGGAGAAAGCCGATGGAGAAATCCTCCAGCCGGTTCTGCTTTTTGCTCATGGAGTATGCCAGATAGAGGATCAAGGTCAGCCGGGCCAGTTCCGAGGGTTGAAAGGTAAAGTTTCCGATCTTCAGCCATCGGGTCGCGCCTCCTGCCGTGAGGCCGAATCCGGGGACATGGACAATGACGAGAAGGGCAATGGTGAAGAAAAGAAGCGGATAGGTCAGATAGGGGAGCTTCCCCACGGGAAATCGGCTGGCCAGCAGCATCAGCCCGAATCCCAGAATCGCAAATAAAGTCTGCTTTTTCAAAAAAAAGAAATCCGACCCGAATTTGTTCAGAGCCAGAGCGCTGCTTGCGCTGTAGACCATTACCACTCCGATGCCGGCCAGGAAGATGACCGAAAAGAGTATCGGGATATCGATGCCTGCGAGGATATCCTTTTCCGGCTCTGATTTTCCTCGATAGAGGATCAGTTGTCCGTTCATCCCTTCTCCTTTTGAAAACCCTTTACGATCCGGCAGAAATGATCTCCCCGTTCTCCATAGCTGCTGTACTGATCGAAACTGGAACAGGCCGGAGAGAGGAGCACCGTGTCTCCGGCCCCTCCCTTTTCCCTTGCATAGTGGAGGGCCGCGTCCAGGTCAGCCACGGTCCGGATGGGAACCCTTCCGAAAAACGCGGAAGCGATCTCCTCTGCAGCCTCTCCCAGAACGATCAGCTCTTTGACTTTCTCTTCCACCCTCTCCCGGAGCAGATCATATCCGCCCCTTTTTCCGCGGCCTCCCATGATCAGAATTACCGGGCCGTCAAAATTTTCCAGAGCCCGGTCTGCCGCGTCGATATTGGTGGCCTTGGAGTCATTGTAGTATCGGACCCCGTCGATTTCCGCGACCCATTCGAGCCGGTGGCGGGCAGGAAGAAATTCTAACAGCCCTTTTTGAATTCCGTCAAGGGTTCCCTGCATGGAATGGCTTGCCAGAGCCGCGGCCGCGATATTTTCCAGATTGTGGCGGCCCCAGAGTTTTGTCCCGGAGATGTCCATGGAAGTATTCACGGTTTCAGTATCGAGAAATAATTGGTTCTTTCGGTAAAACGCGCCTTGCTCTCCGGCTCCGGCATTGAAAAAGAGCTTCCGGGCGCGGATCTTCGGACAATGTTTTAGGATTACAGGATCGGCCCTATTCAAAATCGCAGTATCAGACTCGTTTTGATTCTCGAATATCCGGGCTTTGCTCTCTGCATAGGCTTCCATATCCGGATAACGATCCAGATGGTCCGGCGTGATGTTGAGCAGCACCGAGACCTTCGGGTGAAACTGTCGGATCGTATCGAGCTGGAAACTGCTCACTTCGGCCACAATGGCCTGTGCCGGGGCCATTCCATTGAAGATGTCCGCGACATAATCGATCAGGGGATTGCCGATATTGCCGCCCACAAAGACTTTAATGCCTGAATGGGAGAGCATCTCTCCGATCAATTCCGTTACGGTGGTCTTGCCGTTGGTTCCGGTGATGGCCAGAATGGGTGCATCGATGAACCGGCAGGCCAGCTCGATTTCCCCGATGACCGGAATCCCCCTTGCGGCCGCTTCGGAGATGGGTGGAAGGGTATGGGGAACCCCGGGGCTGATGAGAATCATCTCGGCCCACCCGAAGTGTTCAGAAAAACGGCCCCCAGCCGCGATTTCGATACCCATCTCTTCAAGGGAGAGGGCCGCCTGCGAAAGGCTCGATCTTTGGGCCCCGTCGGTTCCTCTGACCTGGGCCCCCCGGGCCAGCAGAAAGCGAGCCGCGGAAATCCCCGATTTTCCCAGCCCCACCACAAGAACTTTGACCCCTGACAGATCCATCCCTGTTCCTGCCCCGGCTGAGATCTCCTTTCCGGTCATGGAAGAGTCCTTCATCAGCGGATCTTCAGGGTACTCAGGGAGAGCAGCGCCAGAATTATGGCGATGATCCAGAAGCGGACGATCACCTTGGGTTCGGGCCATCCCTTCAGCTCGAAATGGTGGTGGAGTGGGGCCATTTTAAAGATTCTTTTGCCGTTGGTCATCTTGAAAAATCCGACCTGAAAGATCACCGAGAGCACCTCGATGACAAAGAGGCCTCCCACCAGGATGAGAAGGATCTCCTGCTTGGCCACCACAGCCACGGTGCCGATGGCCCCGCCCAGGGAGAGGGAGCCGACATCCCCCATGAAGACCTGCGCGGGATAGGTGTTGAACCAGAGAAAGCCGAGACCCGCGCCGGCCAGTATTCCGCAGAAGACGCTGATCTCGCCGCTGTCGGCTACATAGGGGATCTGGAGATAGTTGGCGATCTCGATATGGCCCGTCACATAGGTGAAGATCATATAGGCCACCGACGCGATGATCACAGGCCCGATCGCGAGTCCGTCGAGTCCGTCGGTCAGGTTCACGGCATTTGAGGTTCCCACGATCACGAGCGCGGCAAAGGGGATATACCAGAGCCCGAGATCCGGAGAGATGGCCTTGAAGACAGGGACCGTGAGACGGGTATCTGCCTCGGGCCAGGCAAAGACAGCGGTTGCACCGGCAAACGCGATGGCCGTCTGGAGAAGGAATTTTCCCTTTGCGCTCAAGCCCTTGTTCCGCTTTTTCACCTGCATCAGATAGTCATCGATAAAGCCGATCAGGCCGTAGCTCACGGTGATGAAGAGGATCAGCCAGATATAGCCGTTGGTCAGATCGGTCCAGAGAAGCGTCGAGGCAACAATGGAAAATATTATAAGAAGCCCTCCCATGGTCGGGGTGCCGGCCTTCTGGTAGTGGGATTGGGGACCCTCTTCCCGGATATATTGCCCCACCTGGAGGTACCGCAGTCTTCGGATGACCCAGGGGCCAAGAAAAAAGCAGATCAGAAAAGCCGTGAGGCTGGCATAGATGGTTCTAAAGGTGATGTATCGGAATACATTGAACGCTGTAATGGTTGTGTGCAGCGGGTAGAGCAGATGATAGAGCATCGGTTGACTTGTTCTTCCTTTTTCATGGGTCTTTTATCAATAGTCCTGTAAAAAAATTATTGATTCAATAATTTCAATGGGTTACGATTAGCCGCCTAAAAGCCTGGTTTCAATAATTTCAGTTCGTTATAGTTTGCAGCCATGTAAACCCAAAAAAAATTACCGAACCATTGTCAATCGGTAATTTCTTCTATCCGGTCTTTCATCAGGCTCTGAACCACCTGTTCCATTCTCATGGCTCTGGAGCCCTTTACCAGAACCCAGTCTCCGGGCGCCAAAAGAGATCCAATGGCCTCGATAATCTCCTGATGATTTCCGGTAAAAAGGGTATGTGGCGCCATTCCCGCTTCGGACGCGCCGGCCGCGAGCCGGGGGGCCAGTTTTCCAACTGCAAAGAGGCCGGAAATGCCGGATTCCCCCGCGATTTTCCCCACCTCATGGTGGAGGGACGGCCCCTCTTTTCCGAGTTCGAACATGTCTCCTGCCACAAAAAAGCCCCTTGCATTCCCACGCAGGGATTTCAGGGTCTGTAGGGCCGCAGCCATGGAGCCGGGGTTTGCGTTGTAGGTGTCGTCGATGATCCGGATGCCCCTGGGAGAGGTGCGCAGATTCATGCGCCCCTGAACCGGCTCGAATTGATTGATTCCAAAGGCGATTTCATCGGGATTCATCCCCGCAAGCCAGCCCGCGGCCGATGCTGCCAGCGCATTTGAAATCATGAAGCGGCCCTTTGCTTTCAGCGCGGCTTCTGCGGCTCCGTCCGGAAGGATCAGTCGAAAACTGGTTCCCTCCAGGGTCTCCCGGATTTCTTCGGCCCTGACCTGTGCGGCTTCGGAAAACCCGAAAAAAAGGATTTTGCCGGTCTGGTTTTGGGCCAGTTTAAGACATCTCGGATCATCCCGGTTCAGTACCGCGGTTCCCTTCTCCCGTATCCTGCCCAACAGCTCGCCCTTTGCCCGCATCACGCCGTCCAGTGAGCCGACCCCCTCCAGATGCGCAGGACCGATGTTGGTGATGATCCCGATATCCGGACCGCAGATCTCGCCGAGGCGGTCGATCTCTCCAAAGGCATTCATCCCCAGTTCCAGTACGGCCCACTGATGCTCTGGCCTCAGATTGAAAAGCGTCAGAGGGAGGCCGATCTGATTGTTGAAGTTGCCCCGGGTCCCGAGGGTTTGAAACTTGCTCCCCAGGACCGCAAAGGTCATCTTCCGGGTGGTGGTCTTGCCGTTGGAGCCGGTTATCCCGACCACCGATGCAGGGCAGCGGCCGCGATGGTACGCGGCCAGATCTCCCAATGCGATGGTGGTGTCGGAAACAGCAATGCATGCGGCCCCGGCTCTCTTCCATTCCGCAACAGGGAGCCTTTCTGCCATTTCTTTCATCACCAGAATGCCGCGACACCCCTTTTCCAGAGCGCCTTTGATAAATTCATGGCCGTCGAGCCGTTCCCCCTTTATCGCGACAAAGAGATCTCCGGGTTCGACTTTTCTGGAGTCGATGCAGATATTTGAAAAGGAAGGATTCCCTGTTTCATCGGAGAGCCCCCTTCTCCCAGGAAACAGAAGATTCCCATTGGCGGCTGTCATGATATCTTCGACGCTCCAGCCGGGACGCGGGTCGTATGCCTTTGGATTCTCGGACAAGTTTTCTATTCCTCTCACCCGTTTTCCCGACTTTCTGCCGATGCGGTCAAGGGGTTGGTCTCGGGCCGGGGGGGGACATCCAGATAATTGAGAGCGCCTTGGGCAATCTTTTTGAAGATGGGCGCGGCAACGGTTCCCCCATAGTGGTCTCCCTGGGGTTCATCGATGAGAACGAGGATTGCGATCCGCGGGTTCCGGGCAGGAAGAAATCCTACAAAGGAGGCCAGATAGCTCCCCTTGGAATAGGCTCCGGTCTCGTCGATCTTCTGTGCGGTTCCGGTCTTTCCGCAGGCATCGTATCCGTCCACAGCTCCCAGAGCCCCGGTTCCGCCGTCCTCCACCACTTTGCGCATCATCTCCCGGACAGACTCCGCGGTCTTTTCCGATACGGATCGTCCCCGGGACTCGGGGCCGAAGCGGGCCACGGGCGCGCCCTTGGCATCCAGGACCGCCTGAACCATGTAGGGCTTCATCAGGGTTCCCCCGTTCGCGATGGCACTGACAGCCGTGATCAACTGGATGGCCGAGACCGAAAGGCCGTGTCCGAAGGAGATGGTTCCGTTGTGAATCTTGGACCAGCGCCGGAAAGAGGGGAGGGAGCCTGCGGTCTCTCCGGGGCAGTCGATGCCGGTCTTCTCGCCGAATCCGAACCCGACAAGGGCTTGGTACAGCGCCTCGGAGCCGATGGTCTCCCCGATCTTGACCGCGCCGATGTTGCTGGAGTATTTGATGACATTCTCCAGCGTCAGCCAGCCGTGGGGCCGGGTATCATGGATGGTGTTCTCACCGATCCTGTATTTGCCGTTTTCACAGAAGAAGAGGGTCTCCGGGGTACAACCGCCATATTCGATGGCCGCGGCCGCACTGAATATTTTCAATGTAGAGCCCGGCTCAAAAGTGTCTGTTGCGGCCCGATTGCGCCAGGATTTTTGCTTGAATTGAGAGAAGGTATTTGGGTTGAAAAAGGGATAGTGCGCCAAAGCCAGCACCTCGCCGGTGTCCGGAACCATCACCACCGCGATTCCGGATCTGGCTGAGGCCTTTTTCACCCCCTCCTCCAGCGCCTTCTCCGCAATATACTGGATAGCGGCATCGATGGTGAGAATGAGGCTGTTTCCGCTGTATTCCGGCAGATCGAGCCGCTCCCCGTCAAAACCTCTTCCCAGGGCATCGGTGAGCATCCTGTAATTGCCGGCCTTGCCCTTGAGATAGGTGTCATAATGAAATTCCAGCCCTTCCAGCCCCCGGCCGTCGATGCCGGTAAAGCCGATCAACTGCGCGGCCAGCATCCGGTTTGGATAGAACCGGTTCTGCTCGGGAATGAAGTCGATCCCTTCCAGGGCAAGATCCCGGACCGCTTCGGCCTCCCGGGGCGTAACCTTCCGCTTGATCCAGATAAAGGACCTGTGGGAGTCGAGATTTCGATAGAGACTTCCGGAGTCGATCCCCAGACAGGCGGAGAGGTTTTCCGCAGCCGTTTTAAAATCCCGGATCTTTTTCGGATAGGCTCCCACCGAAGTTCCGTCCAGGGTCACGGCCATCTCCCGGCCCCTGCTATCGTAGATGGTTCCCCGCTTCCCCCGGTGCTCCTGGGATTTCTCATACTCGCATTCGGCCATCCGGGCCAGCCAGGAAGATTGGAAGACCTGCAGATAGACGGCCTTCCCCGTAAGTATGCAGAAGAGCAAGAGAAACAGCCCCCCGATCCAGGCGATGCGGGTTTTACGTCGGTTTTCCGGTGTTCTCATGGGATCACGATCATCTGTTCCGGTGTCGGAGGAATCAATCCGAGGCGGGTCCGGGCGATGCCGGAGATCCGGTCCGGGGATTTCAGCCTTGCCAGTTCCACTTTGAGGCTGTTCTGCATGGCCATGAGATACTGATGCCTTTCGGTTTCCCGGGTAATCTCATATCCGATCCGGACGCACTGCACCCGGCACCATGTGTAGAAGAGCATACTGGCAATAAAGAGGCAGATGAATGTCCCCCAGATTAAAAGGGTTCTGGAATTTCGATTCTTTTCCCTGTGGCCGTTATTTCTCATATGGGATCTTTTCCGAGGCTCTCAGTTTTGCGCTTCTGGATAAGGGGTTTCGGGCCACCTCTTCTGGTATGGGCACTATGGGCTTCCGGGTCAAGGTCTTCATCACCGGCCTCTGGTCGCAGACGCATTTGGGGAGGCGGGTGGGGCAGACACACCCGGCTTCCAGTGCGCGGAAGCGATGTTTGACCATCCGGTCCTCCAGGGAGTGGAATGAGATGATGCAGAGATGGCCCCGGGGCTTTAAAATAGCCGCATCATTTTGCGTCACCACATCCTCGAGGAAATACCGGAGCCGTTCCAGCTCTCCGTTGACCGCGATTCTCAGCGCCATAAAAGTTCGGGTGGCCGGATGAATTCGATCATTCTTCTTTTTGGCTCTGGGAATGGCGCCGCAGACGATCTGCGCCAGTTGCCGGGTTGTTCGGATCTCCTCATGTCTGCGGTTCCAGACGATTGTCCTTGCAATTCGTTTTGCCCACCGTTCCTCGCCATATGTTTTCAGGATATGCTCCAGATCCGCCTCCCGGAGCGTATTGACCAGATCGGCTGCGGTCTGATCCACCTGGATGTCCATCCGCATGTCTAAAGGTTCTTCACCTTCGAAGCTGAAGCCCCTGCCGCTCTCCTTGAGTTGATGGAACGACAGCCCCAGATCGAGAAGGATCCCATCCACAGCCGATATTCCGAGCTGGGAGAGGATGCCGGGCAGAGAGATGAAATTTGCCCTGAAGAGATTGACCCTGTCCGAATAGGGTTTTAAAACCTCTTTGGCATTCTCGATGGCATCCTTGTCCTGATCGATGCCAATGAAAAGGCCGTGGGGCAGGATCTGTTCGATGATCCGCCTGGCGTGTCCTGCGCCGCCCAGTGTTCCATCCACATAGATCCCCCCGGGCCTGCAATTCAAGTAGTGGAGTACTTCATCCACCATAACCGGAACATGTCGATACGGCATTTTATTTAAGCGTTTCCTTTTCTGTCAAGAAAAACAGACTCCATCATTTCTTTGCATATTTTACCGCTTCAGGTCAATGGGAGAATGCGGGTAATGGAAAGGTAGAATAATCCTACCAGCGAAATTCTACAGCACATCCTCGGGATAAGCCCCTGTTTTGTTGACTTCCGCATTATCCTATCCTATAAGAACAAAAACAAGAACAAAAACAAAATTTAAGGGTACTGGTGAAGAGATGAAGAAAAAAAAGTATGCGATCCGACCGGCTGCCATCACCATCCTTGCCGTCATCATCGGCATCGGAGCCCGTTTTTTCGGTTTTTCGTTTTTCGATGTGATGGAACTCAAGACCATTGATTTCCGGTTCCTGTCCCGCGGACAACTGCAGCCGGGACCCGAGATCGTTCTTGCCACTGTCGATGAAAAAAGCATTGCAAAAGAGGGGAAATGGGTCTGGCCCCGGTCCAAAATCGCTGAACTGACCCGGAAACTGGATGCGGCCGGGGCCCGTGTCATTGCATTTGATATCGGATTCCTCGAGCCTGATCTGAGCAGCCTCTGGATGCACTCGACACTGGAGCGGATACTGGAGAATGTGCAAGCACGGATCGGCGAGGATGATCAGTTGATGGAAGATCTTGAAAAGATGGTTCAATCGGTCGATTACGACCGACAACTTGCCCAGGCCATCCGGGATTCGAACGCGGCCGTGGTGCTCGGCTACTTTTTTCAAATGAACCGGGAAGATGGGATCCTCTTGAACGAATCGGAGATCGGTCAGCATCAGCAGAACATCACCACCTCCAGGTACGCCTATGAACAGTACACCTCAAAAGAGGCGCAGCAGGTTCCCTTCAACCGGGCTTATTATCCCCAGTCCAATATCCCGATCGTCGCAAGTGCTGCACAATATTCCGGATATTTCAATATGTTTTCCGACAGGGACGGTTCGGTCCGAGCGATAGCGGCCATCATCGAGTTCAATGAAGCCCTTTACGCGCCCCTGGCGCTGATGACGGTGAGCGCCTATCTGAATGCCCCCCTTTCGGTGACGGTTGCCGAGTATGGTGTCGATTCGGTCAGTATCGGAGATCTGCCGGTTCCGGTGGATGAGTTCGGTGAGTTTCTCATCAACTACCGGGGCTATGAAAAGACCTTTCCCCATTTCTCCATTACGGATATCCTCCATGACGATGTCCCCCGGGAGCAATTGAAAGACAAGATCGTCCTTGTGGGCGCGACCGCGGTCGGGATCTATGATCTTCGGGTGACCCCCTTCAGCAATAATTTTCCGGGGCTGGAGATCCATGCCAATATCGTGGACAATCTTTTGGCCGGGGATTATCTCTACCAGTCCGCGTGGATCATTGCTCTGGTGGACATGCTGGCCATTCTCTTATCCGGTCTTATCCTGGGCATCGCCCTGCCCAGAACCGGTGCGGTCTCCGGCAGCCTCATCGCCCTTACCCTTTTTGTCGGCTACATCTTCTTTGCCCAGTACCTCTTTTCGGTCTATGGTCTGATCGTCAACATGGTCTATCCGCTGATGGTCATGGGGATCATCTATATCGGGATCACCCTCTACCGATATGTTGTAGAGTCGAGCCAGAAACGGTTTATCCGGAATGCCTTCTCCACCTATCTCGCCCCTTCGGTGGTGGAATATATCATCGACCGGCCCGAAAAACTGGTACTCGGCGGCGAGGAGCGGCTGATCACCGCCTTTTTTTCCGATGTCCAGGGGTTCACCGGTATTGCCGAAAGGCTCTCTCCAAGTGAGCTGGTGGAACTGCTCAACGAGTTTCTCACGGATATGGCCGATATCATCTTTGCCAGAAAAGGGACCGTGGACAAGTTCGAGGGAGACGCCATCATAGCCTTTTTCGGTGCGCCCAATGAACTGGAGAGCCAGGCCCTTTCGGCCTGCCTTGCGGCCATCGAGATGCAGAAGCGCCTGGAGGAAATGAGAAATGTCTGGAAAGAAAAGGGAAAGCCGCAGCTCCAGATGCGCATCGGACTGCATACCGGTCTGGCCGTTGTGGGGAATATGGGGTCCAAGAACCGGATGGATTACACGATGATGGGGGATACGGTCAACACTGCGGCCCGGCTTGAAAATGTCAACAAGATCTACGGAACCTATACATTGATCGGAGAACAGACCCGGAAGGAGGCCGGAGAGGATCTTGTGTCAAGGGAGATCGATACTATTCAGGTCTTTGGAAAGGCGGAATCGATCCGGATCTATGAACTGATCGGGATTGCCTCGGAAATCGACGATACAAAGGCCCGCCTTTTAGATCAATATGCGCAGGGCCTTGCCGCCTATCGGAACGGGGATTGGAATACCGCAATCGATGCCTTTGAATATGGGCTCGCTCTTCAGCCCCAGGACGGCCCCTCCCGGGTGATGGTACAGCGCTGCCAGACCTATAAATCCCAGCCCCCTGATCCGGATTGGAACGGGACATATATCATGGTTTCCAAATAAGAAGGAGGGTGCCGGCGATTATCAAAATGATTTAAAAAATTCTTTTGGTTTATTCGCCAATCATCCGATTGTCAATGAGACGCGCCTTTCCGACCCGAACCGCGAGGGCCATGAGGGCCGTCCGGTCGATGGTCGTCATGTCATCGAGGGTTTCGGGATCGGTGATGGCAATGTAGTCGATCTCGGTCTCCGGATGGGACTGGATGAATTCCGCGGCCTCCCGAATCACCTGTTCCGCATCCGTGATGCCCGAATGCACCAGTGCCCTTGCCCGTTCCAGAGCCTGGTTCAGCGCGCGCGCACTTTTCCGCTGGGATTCGGTGAGATAGACATTCCTGGAACTCATGGCCAGCCCGTCCGGCTCCCGCAGGATGGGCGCCCCGATGATTTCGATATCAAAGTTGAGATCGAGCGCCATCCGGCGGATCACCAGCAGTTGCTGGTAATCTTTCTGGCCGAAGACCGCAACATGGGGGCGGACACAGTTGAAAAGCTTTGCCACCACCGTGGCCACGCCGCGGAAATGGATGGGTCTGGAGAGGCCGCAGAGATGGGCCGGCAGATCCTTGAGGCTGACATAGGTCTGGAATCCTTTCCGGTAGATTTCGTCGGCCTCCGGGGCAAAGATAGCATCCACTCCTGCGGACTCTGCCGCCTGGCAGTCCTTTTCAAAGGAGCGGGGATAGCTGGTCAGATCCTCATCAGGGCCGAATTGTGTCGGATTGACAAATATGCTCATCACCACCACTTCTGCCTGTTCCTTTGCCATCCGCACCAGCGAGAGATGCCCCCGATGAAGATAGCCCATGGTGGGGGCAAGCCCGATTCTCTGTTTTCCGGTTCGGCGGTTTTCCGAGTATTCCTGCATCCCTTGTACTGTTCTGATGATCTCCATAACCTTCCTTTACCAGTATCGACATCACGGTTTTGCCCTTTTGGGCAGACGAGTTATATATCTCCTCTAAGTTTATGTCAACCTTACATATTTTCAGATCTGTGAAAAAACGGACTTGCGTTGAGAAGATGCTTCCATTATAAACAGACGAAACCACAATTGGCAAGGAAAGGAGGCCTTTCATGGCGGTCGTCACCATTTCAAGAGAGTTCGGCGCAGGCGGAAGAATTCTGGGGAAACATATTGCAGAGGCGCTGAACTATATCCTGGTGGATGAGGATATCATCGAACAGGTGGCGCAGGAGGCAAAGGTCTCATCCAACTGGGTCAAGTCCATCGAGAATGAGGCCGGCGGAACCCTCCTGAGGTACATCTCGGGATTGGGCCCTTTTCGGAAAAGCTATGTGGAACGTCTGGCAGAGCATAAAAAAGGGTATATCGACGGCCACATCTATGTCGAGCTGCTCCACAAGATCATCACCCAGATCGCGGAGGGCGGGAATGCGGTCATCATCGGCCGGGGCGGGCAGTATATCCTGAAAAACCATCCCGAGACGGTCCACCTGATGCTGGTGGCCGACCTGGAGCACCGGATTCATTTCATGGAGACCCAGTACAATCTATCCCGCAAACAGGCCGCATTTGTGGTGGACAAGCAGAGCAAGCGGCGGAAAAATCTCTACCGGTATTTCGGGAGGGAGGATTATGATCTGCCGGTCCACTACCATATGATTCTCAACATGAGCAAGCTCTCCATGGAGAAGGCCGCGGAGATGGTCCGCCATTTTATCGAGAGCGGTTAAGCCGCTGCCCGGCGCTGATGGAGCCGCTCGCCAACGGACAGGAAGAGAATCCCGCCGATGCCGGAGAGGATGGAGCCGGTCAGCACCCCGAGTTTGGAGAAATTGAGCAGCGCCGGGTCTGTAAAGGATAGCCCCGCGATAAAAAGCGACATGGTAAATCCGATGCCGCCGAGCATGGCTGCGCCCATGATGTGGCGCCAGGCCACCCCTTCGGGGATGTCTGCAAAGTTCATCTTTACCGCAAGCCATGCAAAGAGGGTGACACCGACAGGCTTTCCCACCAGAAGGCCAAGGGTAATGCCGAGGGTCAGGGTATTGGAGAACGCAGCCCCGGGGGAGAGGTTCGTCAGGGTGAGTCCCGCATTGCTGAACGCGAAGAGGGGGAGGATCAAAAAGACGACCCAGGGGTGAAGGGCATGTTCCAGCCGCTGCAGGGGCGTCTCCACATGGTGGCAGGCCTTTTCCAGCGCATGGATGGCATTGAGGTGCTTCGGCTCCAGCAGAATCGCGTACCAGTATTCGCTCAGATACTCCCGGTACTTCAAGTCAGCCATGATCCGGTTCACTTTGTCGATGAACTGTGCGGTATTGTATCGGCCCTTGGCCGGCACCAGCAGCGCCACTGCCACACCGGCCACAGTCGCATGAACCCCGGAGCCCATCACCGCAATCCAGGTCGCGATCCCCAGAATGATATAGAAGGGAATCCACCGAATCCAGAGAAGG
Organism: Desulfobacteraceae bacterium; assembly: GCA_011390345.1. GTDB lineage: Bacteria > Desulfobacterota > Desulfobacteria > Desulfobacterales > JAABSP01 > JAABSP01. The sequence continues at coordinate 14,662 of JAABSP010000031.1, read as the reverse complement.
TTTCCGATGAGCAGGGTCAGGATGAAGATGCCCGAAGCGATCAGGTAGCCCATCACGATCTCATTGGTATAGAAGAGCGCGATGATCACCACCGCGCCCAGGTCGTCCGCGATGGCAAAGGCCGCCAGAAAGATCCGCAGCCCCACTGGCAGCTTCCGACCGAAGAGCGCGATGGCCCCGAGGGAGAAGGCTATGTCGGTGGCCACCGGAATCCCCCATCCGTCCATATAGGGAGTGCCGTAGTTGAAGAGGGTGAAGATCAGCCCCGGAACCACCATTCCGCCGGCCGCACCGATCACCGGCAGCAGCGCCATCTTCAAAGAGGCCAGCTCCCCCACCAGAATCTCCCGCTTGATCTCCAGCCCCACCGTGAAGAAGAAGATGGCCATCAGCCCATCATTGATCCAGTGGAGCAGGCTCATGGAAAAATGATTTTGGCCCAGCCCCAGAGTGATCTCTGTATGGAGGAAGTGGTCGTATCCCTTGGAAAGGAAGGAGTTTGCCGCATAGACTGCGGCCGCAGATGCGATGAGCAGCAGAACGCTGCCGATGACCTCCTTTTTGAAGAACCATCGGAAGGGCTGAAACTGGCGATTGTCCGAATCGGATTTAGGAGAAGTGACGGCCTGTTTTTCTGCGATATCGGTCATTTAGGCTTTTCAGAATAGCGATTGAATGTCCGGATGGTTGCGGATTGGCCGCATGAGCTGCCCGGTTCTCTGGTCCAGGCAGCTCATCGGCCCGGATGCCCGAGTCGTCTCCGAAGAAGGTGAAGTATGGTTTGCGGTATTTAAAATCCGATCCACCGCGTCAGGCTTTCTGCAGGCTCCCTGTGGCTTCGGAAACGGTTGGCGGGAAAGGATTCATCAGGGTAGCCGATGGCAACCGAGATGATGATCCGTTTTTCTTCAGGGATACCGGCGATCCTTCGAACCCCATCCGGATACATCACCCCCTGATCCTCGATACAGGTCCCCAGGCCCAAGGGGAGAGCCGCGAGGCAGAGGGTCTGCATGGCCGCTCCCAGATCCAGCAGGGGCCCGGTTTCCGTAAGGCTTCGGTCCGTCAGCAGAAAGATCGCGGCCGGCGCGCCAAAGAAGCCAAACCCTCTTTCCATCCACTCCTGCCGCTTCTCCTTCTCCTCCCGCCGGATCTCCATGACGGAGAAAAGACCTTTGGCCAGCTCCACCTGACGTTCCCGGTAGACGCTCTCTTTGGGCCATCCGATGACTTCATGCTCGGAGCCGGGCTTCTCCCCGGCCCGAAACCGCCGGCAGTTTTCGGCCTTGATCTCTTCCAGGGGCTCACCCGTCACCACCACAAATTCCCAGGGCTGTGTATTCATGGCTGAAGGGCTCTGGCAGGCCGTCTCGATGATCTCTTTTAAAACGGATTTTTCCACAGGGTCGGGCCTGAAACTTCGTATGCTCATGCGGGATCGGACTGCTTCGAAAATATCCATGAACAGGGTCTCTCCTTTTGTAAAGAAGTGGCATTAGAGACGAAAACAGATCCTATGGTCCATTTCCATATCAGAAAAAGGGGGCAAAGTCCATCATGGGACCGCAATTTTTCCTGTTTTGCCACAATTATTTTGACGGGGAGACCTGTTTTTGATAGAGATTACCTGTTGAAATCCTTCTTTCTTTATGTCAACGAAAATGATATATACAGGCAACCGGATGTCGCTTTCATGCTTTGAACAGAACAGACCCCATTGTTTTCAATCGCAGGACCGGATGTATGGGATAGGACATGAAGATGGAATGGATGCGCGATAGAATAGGTATCAAACTGCCGATGGTAATTCTCCTGACCCTTCTTTTATCGGTAGGATATATCTCTTATATGACCCAGTGGCTCTCCCTTGAATTCGAATCTTTTCTCGAGGCCATCAGCGCGGAAGGTCTGCAGAAGGGCGATCTGCTGAACGCGGTTCGGGAGCGGGTGACGGTCCATTTTATCTCTGTCACCTTGATTTTTCTGGCGATTACCGTCATTGCCGCCACGGTTTTTCTGAACCGTTTCCTGCCGGAACCGGGAAAGCTGATCCGGTCAAAGAATCTGGAAATCGATGCCGATGCGCTGATGGATGATGATGAGCTGGAAGATGATCTGGAAGGCGATTTTGCAGATGATGATGATGAAAAGAGCCTCGATGGGGGGAGAGAGACCCTCCATCCGCCGGAGCTGATTTCGGGGAATGAGAATTCCGGCAGCCATTCCGGAATTCTGGCCCATTCCTACAGCAAGATGCTGGAGGCCCTCCAGAAGATCAACGATCTGGAAAAGGAGCACAGCATCGAGTTGGCACAGGCCAATGAGCAACTGCAGCGGGAGATTGCGGAGCGCAAGCGTGCGGAACGGGAGATCCGGTATCTCTCCAGCCGCCTCATCAGCGGGATCGAGGAGGCCAGAAAGCACCTGGCCCAGGACCTCCATGATGAATTCGGCCAGACCCTGACGGCCCTGCACATCGAGACCGAGAGCCTGGTCAAGGCCATGCCCGATGCGCTGGGGGAGCAGCGGAAGCGGATCGACGGAATTGTGCGGCTCATCGAACAGCTCGGAGACAAGATCCGGAGCATCTCATCGGATCTGAGGCCCGATCTCCTCGACGACCTGGGCCTGATCCCCACTCTGCAATGGTACATCAACGAGTTCAAAGAACAGCGGGAGGATATCCGGGTGGAATTTCGATCCATCGGCATCCGGAAACGCTTCTTCTCGGAGATCGAACTGGTGCTCTACCGGATCTTTCAGGAGGCGCTGACCAATATGGTCAAACATTCCCGGGCCGATCTTTTCGAAGTCACTCTCACCTACAGCCATCCCAAAGTCATTTTCATTCTGCGGGACAATGGCATCGGATTTGATCAGGAGAAGAAGACCGACGGCATCGGACTGCTGGGAATGCGGGAGCGGGTGGTCTCGGTGAATGGCAGCATCGCAATCATATCCGGCAGAGGGAAGGGAACCACCATCCGGGTGGAACTTCCGGTGGCATCGCCCCCCACAGCCGAACAGGAGGAATGAACCCAATGGCCGAAAAAATAAGGGTACTGGTAGCGGATGACCATGCGGTGGTCCGGGAGGGGTTTCGAAAACTGCTGGAGGAGCAGGAGGATATGGAGGTGATCGGGGAGTGCGGCGACGGTCTTCAGACCGTAAAGAAGGCCAAGGCATTGAAGCCCGATGTAGCGCTGGTGGATATCGCGATGCCCCAGCTCACGGGGCTGGAGGCCGTTGCCCTGATCAAGGAGGCCCTGCCCGAGACCCAGGTGGTGGTGCTTTCCATGCACAACAAGGATGCCTATGTCCATCAGGCCCTCTCTTCGGGGGCCCTCGGCTATGTCCTGAAGGCCTCCCCCACCTCTGAAGTCCTCGATGCGATCCGGACCGTTCATGCAGGCGAGTATTTCTTAAGCTCCAAAATCAATTCCAAACTGATCAGCGCATTTTTGAAAAGCCGCACCGAAAAGCCGCCCGTGAGCGGATACGACCTGCTCTCGGAGCGGGAGCAGCAGGTCTTTCGGCTCCTGGTGGAGGGCCGCTCCACCACCGAGATCGCAGACATCCTCTGCATCAGCTCGAAGACCGTGGAGAAGCACCGGGCCAACACCATGAAGAAGCTCGACATCCACAACATGGTGGAGATGGTCAAATATGCCATCAAGATCGGCATCATCGGCCCTGAACTCTGGGAGGATTGATTGCAGGGTGGCGTGAGGATGAAAAAATGACGCATAAACCGGAAGATCTCTCTTCAACGGACCGGCTGCTGAGTCTGATCCGGAAAAGTTCGGATGAGCCCAAAGAGACCTCCCTTCTCTCTCTTCCGGTTCCGGAGAAAAAGCCTCTCCTGAAAAGATACTTCCGGAAAAAAGGAGGGGAGGTGGTGGGGGTGGATTTCGACAACGCCTATCTCCGCCTGATCCGGATACGACTGCTCACCGATGGTCAGCAGGAGATAGCTGCCTTTCGAATTGCGCCCCTCGGCAATCGGATCGAGCCCTATACCCCTGCATTTGCGACGCTGCTGCGCGCCGAACTGAGCCGTATCTGCAACGGAGTATCCGATATCGAGATCTGGGGATTACTCCCCCCCGAAGAGATCCGGTTTCATCAATTTTCATTGCCAAAGGATTCGGCAAAACAGATGGAGCAGACGATCTTCTTGCGGTTTAAAGGCGAGACCGGCTTTGATGAGGAAAAGGATATCCTTGATTATCAATTCATCGAGGGGGTCAGCCCCTTCAAAGAGATGCGTTCTCTGGATGTTTTGGCCTTCAGTGCTGCCCGGCAGCAGATTGAGCGGGTCAGGCGTCTTTTTTCCGGAGCCGGATTTCCCCTTTCCGGGCTTTCGGCCTCCCCTTTTGCTCTTCAGAACTTTTTTACCCGCCGGTGGCTCGAGCCCGGAGAGGATTGTATCGGCACCGTTCATATCGGCAGACGTTGGACCGTGATCAATATTCATCTTCTCTCCGGAAAGGTTCATCACACCCGGACCATCAGGGCATCTCTGGACAGCATGATTCTGGCAGTGAAGGAACATCTCCAGCGATATCCGGATGATCAGTTTTCCGATGCAAAACGGGGCGGCGATGAAAATGATCATGCGGAAAACATCTTTTTTCTCTGGATTCGACAATCCATCCAATCGGGAATTTCATCCGGAGAAGCGCCTTCGGAGCGGCTGGTGGAGATCCTTCTGCCGACATGGGATCGCCTTTCCGGCCAGATCAACCGAACCTTTCACCGTTTCTCCACAGCGGGGGCCGGCAGAAATATCGGAAGAGTCAATTTCTTCGGTGAAATCGCACTCTCCCTCCGCTTCCGGCGGTATATGGAAGAGCGTCTGGAAATGCCAGTGACCGCGCCCGACCTCTATGCCTCTGCCCTTTTCGATCGGACCATTGACAGGGAGGAGTTCTCCCTGCTGGACAGGCCCGGATCGATTCCGGCATTGGGCATCGCGCTGTCGGATGGTTTGTCCACGCCAAATTTCCTCTGTCCCTCTCATGTCAAGAGGACTGAGAGGAGAATGGCCCGGATCAATCAACTCGTTATCAAAGCTTCGGTTTTGCTGCTGGCCGTCTGTATCGGCATCGCATTCTGGCAGTCCCATCTTCTGGGAAACAAGTATCAACGGGTGGAAAGTCTTCGTCGGCAGTTGACCGAATCCGGACCCCGCTGGACAACGTCGATGTTTGATCAGGAGATTGAAAGGATTCTTCAAAAAAAAGAGTCGATTCTGGCCTGTTACAGAATTTATTCACCTCTGATCCTGCTCTTTGAGCTGGATCGGCTGACACCTTCCAGGATCCGCCTGACCCGCCTCCATGTGCAACGCGGATCGGTCGATCCGAAAGGGAAATTTGTCGAGGATGGAGGTGCCAGAATCGAGGGGATCATCTCCGGAGGAGAGATCCACTTTGATATCGATCTTATCGGGTACCGGGAAAGTATTGCACAGTCACCCCTTTTTTCAGCTCCGGCGATTCTGAAAAAGGAGAGGGTCATTGAACAGGAGGGGGTTCAGATGCGTTTTTCAATGAAAATGGAAGCTCGGTAGGGAAAAGTGATGTTGAACCTCTCTTTTCCGAAATTATCTCCGGGAATGATTCTTTATCTGGTGGTTGTCGGCATGGCGATCCTCTCGATGATTCTGCTGCTGATTCTGCCGAATCAGGCTTCGCTCGCGCAGATGGATTCGGAAATTGAAAGCCTCAAATCCCAAGTAAAGGTACAGACGGTCTTGAACCCTCTATTTCGCCAGAACCTGCCGGAATACAAGGTCTATTTTGATTCCATCAGAACCGGCATCCAGAAACGATTCGATCTCTGGAAAGAGGATCTGGAGGCCCAGCGCAGTCTCTGGAAATCCAATGCCGGAGATATTCCCATGCCTCCGCCGGGTATTATTGACGCAGACCAGATGCGGCGGATTTCCTATGACCTTTTTTCGGCATTGGAAGGCAGCGGATTTAAATTGAATCGGATCGAGGTTGGAGAGGATTCCTATTCATTCGACTGGAATTCCGGTGGAGGCGTACCGATTCGTTATCGGCCAGTGGGGATTACCTTTACCGGAAAAATTGAAAACCTGACCTCCTTTTTTGCCTGGTTCGATGAAATCCATTATATTCGTTATGTGGAATCTTTTGATGCCCATTATCAAGGGCAGAATTTTCTGTTTGAAATGAAGATCTGGATCTCGGTGGAAAAAGGTCTGGCCCATGCCGGCCCCAGGGGAAAAAGCGGATGACGAAGCGGGAGAAGATCATTGTGGCGGCGGCTTTCCTGTCGGTACTCTACGGCATCTATTTCTATCTTCAGGATTCTGCACCCTCAAATCAAAGAACAGATCCGAAATCTGCCGCGGTCCGGGAGGAGATCACACAACTTCAGACCGAACTCTACACAGAACTGGCAAGAGTCAAGCTGGCCGAAGATGACAACCATATGCTGACCCTTTTAAAGGATGAAAAGCGGGCATTACAGAAGGGGCCTTTTCTCCCACTGCGATCGGTTCCCTCGGAATCCGCTCCCTCCAAAGAGGCGCAAAAGAAGCGCTCGGCACCGGAAAAAAGACCGGAGTTGAAACATCGGCCGATCTATTCGGGCTTTATCGAATCGGACGGTAAGAAGATCGCGATCCTGGACGGAATGGAGTACGAGGCAGGAGAGGAACTGGTCGATGATCCGGGGGTGAAGATCCAGACAATTGATCCGGATAAGGTTGTTGTAGAATATTTTGGCGCAGCCTTTCCGGTCTTCATCGAATCGGTTGAGGATTTAAAAGAGAATTTTATCAAGATCCAAAGGGAAGAATCAGGGCCAAAGCCGGGAGCGGACAATGGGGAGTAAAAAATATCGGTTGAAAGGGCACAGGCCAGTCGGCTGGATCGGAATTCTTCTGATCACAACTTCTCTTCTGCTCCTCTTTGCCTGCGCTCCCAAAAAGAATCCGCCGCAGCAAAACCCCTTCTTCGATGAATGGCGGGCTCTGGCAGAAAAGTCTCTCAAAGCCTCTGATGCTTCTCCTCCAGCGGTCCAAAAGCCTCAGCCAGCCTCTGTCTTAGAAGAAAAGACCGAATCGGCTGTGGATATCACCGTCCCCTTACCGCGGTCGGCCGAAGCTGTTCAGGAGGCATTGACATCGGATCGCCCCCTGCCGGATGAGAAGATTTCCCTGAAGATGCACAATGTTTCCATTCCGGTTCTGCTTCGGGCATTGGCGAAAATGGTCGGATTGAACATGATGATCAGCCAGAGCGTCCGGGGAGAGGCCAACATCAATATCCAATCGGCCCCTTGGAACCGGGTCTTCAGCGCAATTCTTCACACCTACGGGTTCACCTATCTCTGGGATGGAGATATTCTCCGGGTGATTACGGCAGAAGACCTGGAAAATGAGCTTCAACTCGCGGATAAGCAGCGGAAAATCGAGGAGGCAGAGCCCCTCTATACCCGCGTTATCCCCATTCGTTATTCCGATGCCGTGCGTCTGAAGCAAAATCTTCAATCCTTTTTGAGCAAAAATGAGAAGGGGTCCAGGGGAGGCATCACTGTGGATGATCATACCCGTTCCCTGATCGTGCAGGGAACCCAGCGGGATCTGGAAACCGTCAAAACCCTTGTGGATCTTCTGGATCTGCCCACTCGTCAGATTCTGATCGAGGCGCACATTGTCGAGGCCAACAAGAATACTGCCCGACAGTTGGGGGTTCGGTGGGGTGGGTTGTATCGCGGGGACAGGAATTACTGGATCACCCCCGGCATCAACAGTGAAAGGGAGGGAGGGCAGGAACCCTCCCTCACGACGCGGGTTGACCCCGCCTCCGGAATGATCGTCAATCCCGATATTATCACGTCGGGCGCGGGGCTCAATCTCGGCTATATCGCGCAGAAGCTCGATGATTATCTGCTGACGGTTCAGCTCTCCGCGCTCCAGCGGGAGGGGAAGCTCAATATCTTATCCAGCCCCTCCATCACCACCACGGACAATCAGGAGGCCATGATCGAAAGCGGCCGGGAGGTTCCCTATCAGACCGTGGAGGATGATGATGTCAATGTGGAGTTCAAAAGTGCGGTCTTAAGCCTCAAGATAATCCCCCATACAATCGATGAGAAGACCCTGAAGCTGGAGATCGAAACCCGCAAGGACGAACTCGATTTTGGAAATTCCGTTGAGGGGAAGCCGACGATCATCACCAAGATGGCCAAAACCAGCGTCATCCTCTTTGACGGACAGACCGCGGTGATCGGCGGACTGAGCAAGGAGACCACCAACGATAATGAAACCGGAGTCCCTCTGCTCAAGGATATCCCTTATCTGGGATATCTGTTTCGGGGAAAGACCAAAAGCGCCAATATGGAAGAGATCCTGATCTTTATCACTCCTCATATTCTGGCGAATCACGCTTTGGAAAGTGGCGGCAGGTGAGGTCATGGATTACTTTACCCTCCTCAATCTTAAGAAAGAGCCATTTTCCAATTCTCCGGACCCGGAGGTCTTTTTCCGTTCCCGGCAGCATCTGGCCTGTCTCCAGCAGTTGGAGATCGCGCTGCGCCTCCGAAGGGGGCTCAATCTGGTCATCGGAGATATCGGAACCGGTAAGACCACCCTCTGCCGCCGGCTGATCAATCGGTTTGCCGAAGAGCCGGAGGTGCAGACCCATCTGATTTTAGATCCTTCATTTGAAACCCCCGATCTCTTCTGGAGGATCATCGGCGAGACCTTCGGCCTTTTGGATCTTTCAAAGGATGAAAAGATGACGGTTCCTGCGCTGAAGGAGTCGATTCAGCATTATCTTTTTCTTCAGGGTGCGGAAAAGGGGAAGACGATCATTCTGATCATCGATGAGGGGCAGAAGATGCCTCCCTTTTGTGCTGAGATTCTCCGGGAGCTGCTCAACTATGAGACCAATGAACACAAGCTGCTCCAGATCGTTATCTTTGGACAGCCGGAGTTCGAAGTCTCGATGGCCGCCTTTCCCAATTTCACCGATCGGATCAATCTCCTCTTCCGCCTCGGGCCACTGGGCTTTACCGATACCCGGCTGATGATTCGATACCGGCTGGAAAGGGCTGCCTCGGACGGACAAGGGGCGCTTCCGGTTTTCTCTTTGCCGGGGATCTGGACAATCTACAGAATTACCCGGGGGTATCCGAGAAGGATTATCCATCTCTGCCACCATTGTCTGCTGGCCATGATCGTGCAGAATCGATCCAGAGTGACCCGGAAACTGGTCATCTCCTGCGCGCGGCGCGGGGCAGGGGGATATCCTGGGAAAAAAGGAGAAAGGATTATTTGGGCGGCTCTTCTTTTATGCTTTGTTGCCCTTACCGGGGTTCTGATAGCGGGGGGAGCCTACCAGAAGGCTTTGGGGCCAAAAGGAACGATCCATGAGGAGGTTTCTTCTGAAAAAGGATGGGATATGCCGGAGATGCTGGGGGAGATCTCTGTCCATTCAGGTGAGACGATGGGGGAGTTGATCCGGCAGATCTACGGAACCGCGAGACCCGATATCTTAGCAGCGGTACATGCGGCCAATCCTCATATTCCGAACCCCCATCGATTATCCATCGGAGAACGGATCATCTTTCCGGCGATCTCCTTTCCCCACCAGAAATCCGATGGGCAAAAGCGTATACTGGTCGAGATCGACTCTGGAAAAGATCTGGAGGAAATCTACAATCGAATCCGCAGACCGGACCAAAATCTCCGGGCCTCTCTTCTCCCCTGTTGGAGCAGAGAAGAAGGGCTTCGCTTCTCACTGGTTGCAGAGCAGGGCTTTTCGGATGTATCCTCTGCCCTGGACTGGATAAGAGAGCAGCAGTTGTCCGGTGCGAAGATCTTTTCTCCAAAAAAGGAAAAGTTTTTACTGTTTGCAGATTTGGATCATCTTTTGAAGTGAGGTATCAAAGGTATAAAAGGAGTTTCTTCTTTTGAAAAAGCAGTTGGGAGAGATGCTGATGGAGGCCGGTCTGCTGACCCAAGAGCAGTTGAATCTGGCCCTGGGTCAGCAGAAGAAGAAAAAAATAAAGCTTGGAAAATACCTTGTCGAGGAGGGAGAAATCAATGAAGCGCAGATCGTCAACATGATCTGCAAGCAGCTCAATCTCGAACGGTATCGTCCGGATCGGCACCATTTTCAGGGAGATCCTTCCTCACTTCTCTCAGTCGAGTTCGCCAACAAACATCATGTGGTTCCCCTCAATCGAAAAGGCCATCTGCTGACCATTGTCATGAGTGATCCCATGGATACGGAGACCGCGGATGCGGTGGAACGGATCACCAACGCAGAGGTGGAGACGCTCATCTGTACAGAGCGGGAGATGAATGGTCTCCTGACCAATATCTATGGATCGTCTGCTGGCTCGGAGATGGATGAGACCGGAAAATTGATTGATGAGCCGCAGTTTCATACGGCAGATGAAGAAGGAGAATTCTTATCCGCAGAAGAGGATCTCGATGTCACTTCGATCCAGAACCTGGCCGAGGAGGCGCCTGTGGTGCGTCTGGTCAATACTGTCCTGCAGCAGGCCATGCGGGAGAATTCAAGCGACATCCATATCAATCCTGAAAAGACTTCGGTACAGATCCGCTTTCGCATGGATGGCAGGCTACACCATAACCGGACCGCTTCAAAAAATATGGGGCTGCCCATTGTCTCCCGGATCAAGATCCTGAGCAATATGGATATCTCCACCTCCCGGATTCCCCAGGATGGCCGGTTTACTTTCAGGATGGACAACAAGGAGATCAATGTCCGGGTATCGAGTATTCCGACAGTGTACGGCGAAAATATGGTACTCCGCCTGCTGGAGACCAAAGGAGAGATCTATGATCTCGATTTCCTCGGCATTCGGGATCATGACCGGGAGAAGATCGAATCGTTGATTGTCAAGCCCTATGGAATGATTCTGAGTACGGGCCCCACCGGAAGCGGAAAGACCACGACTTTGTATTCCATCCTGAAGCGGATCAATAAGCCCGACATCAACATCATCACCCTTGAAGATCCGGTTGAATACCGGATCGACAATATCCGGCAGATCCAGTTGAATGAAAAGGCCGGGATGAACTTCGCCCGGGGAGTGCGCTCAATCCTGCGCCAGGACCCGGATGTGATCATGGTGGGCGAGATCCGGGATGCGGAGACCGCAGGTGTGGCGGTTCAATCTGCGTTGACTGGCCATCGGATGTTGAGCACTCTTCACACCAACAACGCGGCCGGCGCGGTCACCCGGCTGATGGACATGAATGTGGACCCTTTTCTGATCTCCTCCACACTCCTCGTTTCCATTGCCCAGAGGCTGATCCGCAAACTCTGCCCATATTGTAAACAGCCTTTTACGCCCCCCTTGTCGGCTTTGGAATACTGGGGAATCGAAGAGAATCTGCCCCAGACCAATTACATGGGAGCCAAAGGCTGTTTCAATTGCCTCAATACCGGATATCGGGGGAGGACCGGTGTTTTTGAAGTGATGGTGGTGGATGAGACGATTCAGGAGATGATCGTGGATCGAGCTTCAGCGCAGTTGATTGCACGCTCGGCAATAAGGTCGGGTAAAATGACAACCCTGAAGGAGAACGGCGCGGAAAAAATTATTGAGGGAATCACAAGCTTTGACGAGGCCGCATCGGCCGTATTAATCTAACCGGAGTACAGCTATATTTATTTAAGGATATGCCGATTTTTTCCTGTGAGGCCACCAATTCTTCCGGATCGATCGTAACCGAATCCATCGAGGCCGAGTCCCCATATATGGCCAAACAGATCCTTATTTCAAAGGGATATACACCGGTTCGGATAATAAAGGAAAAGAGCAGGTCATTTCCTTCTCTTTCAGTCCCATTCTGGTTGGGTGTGGGGCGGATCTCTGCCCCGGATCTCGTCCTCTTTACAAAGCAGTTCGGAACCATGATCAGAGCCGGGGTCAATATCCGGCTGCTGCTGCAGATCCTGGAAAATCAGGTGGAGAATCCCCGGCTGAGCCGGATTATCGCCCGGATGTTCAAGGATGTACATGACGGACATCGGCTTTTCGAAGCCTTTTCCAGACATCCTAAGGTCTTTTCCCCTCTCTACTGCAGCATGATACAGGCAGGGGAGACCAGTGGCCAGTTGGGAGAGGTCATGGCGCGATTGAGCTATATTCTCGAGCATGAATACAAGGTGAAATCGGATGTAAAGGCTGCCCTCCAGTACCCGATCATCGTTTTGTTGTTTCTGGTGGTGGCCTTCTTTGTCCTGCTAACCTATGTCATTCCCAAGTTTGCTGTCATCTTCAGGAATGCCAATATCGCGCTTCCCCTTCCGACCCAGATCTGTCTGGTGATGTACGAATGGGTCTTTTTGTACTGGCATTTTCTGCTCTTGGGGGCAGCGGGGCTGGCGGCCTTTATCTATTTCTATATCGGCGTAGAACTTGGCCGGTATTATCGGGATGTCTTTCTGATGAAGGTTCCGCTGATCGGTCCTTTGATCAAAAAAGCGGCCATGTCCCGTTTTGCCAGCATCTTTTCCATTCTTCATTTCAGCGGTGTTCCGATCCTCAACACCATGCGGATTCTCTCCAATACCATCGGCAATGCCGCTATCGCAAAGGAGTTCGACAAAATCCGCCAGCGGATCGAAGAGGGAGGGGGGATTTCGGGCCCGTTGAAAAAGGCCCGCTATTTTACCCCTATGGTGGTCAATATGGTCGCGATCGGCGAGGCTTCGGGCAATCTGGGCGAGATGCTCCGGGAGATCTCCAACCATTATGATACAGAGGTGGAGTATGCGACCAAAAGGCTGTCTGAAGCCATTGGCCCTTTTTTGACCATCTGCCTGGCGGTCATTGTCGGTTTTTTTGCCTTGGCGATCTTCCTGCCCATGTGGGATATTGCAAAAACTGTGAGATAGGGGATAATTCATGAAAAATTTTCGGTTTTATATCAGTCTCTATGTCACCATCCCCTTTATTTTTGCCGGCATTGCAGTGCTGTCTGCGGTCGTTTCCTATCAGCTCACCCGGTATCAACTGGTTCGGGGGCTCGATCCCTTCTGGCCCGTCACCTCCTGGAGTCTTTTGATTGTGATCTTCAGTGCGATCTCGGGTCTGCTGATCGTCAACATGATGCTCAAACCCATGCGGGAACTGGCCAAAAAGACCGAAAAGCTGAGGATGTTAAAAGAGGAGACCGGTGAAGCGCCTGTAAAAGAGAAGAAGGATGACATGGAGCGGTTTGCCGAGGTGATCAACCATGTGACCGAGCTTCTGGGGCAGGTGGAATCCCGGGAACTCTTTCCCGAGATCATCGGCCAGAGCAGACCCATGCGGGGGATTTTCAATCAGGTGATGAAAGTTGCTCCGACCGATTCAACGGTGCTGATCCTTGGAGAGACCGGGACAGGGAAAGAGGTCATCACAAAGGGCATATACAATCACAGCCTGCGGAAGGATAAGCCATTTGTGGCCATCAACTGTGCCGCGATTCCAGCGGGGCTTCTGGAAAGCGAACTCTTCGGCCATGAAAAAGGTGCATTTACCGGTGCAACTTCTCGAAAGATCGGAAAATTCGAAGTGGCCAACCGCGGCACGATCTTTTTGGATGAGATCGGGGATATGCCTTTAGAGACCCAGGCAAAGGTGCTCCGGGTCCTTCAGGATTCCTGTTTCGAGCGGGTCGGCGGGAATCAGCTCATAGAGGTAGATGTACGGTTTATCGCGGCAACCAACAAGAATCTGGCAAAGATGGTTGAGGCCGGAGAGTTTCGGCAGGATCTCTATTTCCGGCTCAATGTCTTTCCCCTTCATATGCCGCCGCTGCGGGAACGGAAGGAGGATATACAGGAGATGGTTCGCTTTTTTATCAAGGAGCTTGGCAGAGAGAATGCTGTTTCGGACGAGGCCATGCAGTATATGATCGATTATGATTGGCCCGGGATGTCCGGGAGCTTCAAAAACGCCATTGAATCGGCTACAGTAATGACAAAGGAGAAGATCGAGCCGAACCATCTTCCCCCAATGATCGTACAGACCAGAAGAAAGATTTCTAAAACCAAAGTGGTGGAGATGGATGAAAACTGGTCTCTGGATGATCATATAAAAGAATTGGAAAAGGAGATCATTATCGATACCCTGGCCCGGACCGGGGGTGTTCAGGTAAAGGCTGCCGAACTTCTGGGGATTTCCAAAAGGAGCCTCTGGCATCGTGTAAAAAAATTTGAGATCGATGTTCCGTCGATCAAGGATGGTATAAAATAATTTTAGACCTTTATGGTTTCTACCATATTTTGTCACTTCGGTTACATTTTTCGGGGTTTTTCGGATTCGTTTCTAATTTTTTGTAAGCAGAGGAAAATAGTTTAAATAAAGGAATGTTAAGGGTTTTGGATCGGAATGGTCTGATAGTGATTACTGTGGCATACATATTGCATGTAATAATTCTTAAAATTAAGGATCTGCAACCAGATAAATGTGGAAAAGGAGAAATACGATGTTTAAGATCAATCGAAAAAAAGTTGGAATTCTAAATAGCGAAGAAGGCTTTACGCTTGTGGAAGTTATCGCTGTTTTGATTATTTTGGGTATCCTGGCGGCGGTGGCGGTGCCGAAGTTTTATGATATGCAGGAAACGGCACGGAAGAGAGCGGTTGAAGGG
>JAABSP010000030.1 GCA_011390345.1 Desulfobacteraceae bacterium | reverse complement strand
ACCGTATGAATTAGGAACTGAGTCTCAAGGAGGATAAAGAAATGTTTAAAAACAGCAGGAATAAAATTCTACGCAGCGAAGAAGGTTTTACGCTGGTTGAGGTTATTGCCGTTCTGATTATTCTGGGGATACTGGCGGCGGTGGCTATTCCAAAGTTCTATGATATGCAGAAGACTGCAAGGGATAGGGCAATTCAAGGTGCCGTTGCCGAGTTGAATGGACAAGTCAGTCTTGCTTTTGCGAAAAATGTGCTGGAAAATGGTCCGGCTGGAGATTATACTGGCTTTGATATTTCGCACTGGAAAGATTATGAACTGTCAGTAACACCATTAAATAGCAATTGGCTTAACAGTGCAACCGGCACCATCACGGGGAGCATTTGGATGTCTAACTATACTAGTTATAAACCGAATTTCAGTTGGTTTAGCGGAGATGATGGCAGACCGGGATATTTCAGATTTCACGCTGTACCTTAATTAGACAGGCATGCAGGACATTAAAACAGATATGTTCAAGGATTGCTCACAGGGCTGGTTGCTTCCGAGTTTATAATCTTGGTAACAATCTTTCGTAACTTGTCCTTTTGGATATTTGGATGAAGGATCTGCTTTTCCAAAACCTCGTCAAGATGCTGATCCTTTTTGAGTGCCATCAGTAAATAAACATAATATTTTAGATTCTTTGAGTCATTCAGTTGGTCAAAGATATCGATCATGGCGATGATGGCATCCAAGTCATAAGGTTGCTTTCGCAACAGCATTTTATAATAAGGGACAGCATTTTTTAACTTTCCTGTTAAGCGATAGATCTCACCGAAGCTATATAATAGAGCCGGAGAAGTTTCATTGCTTAAAAAATCTGCCTTAATCGCCTCTTTCAGAGCTTCTTCTGTTTTTCCTTGGTAGAGTAGAAGCAGGCTTAACTGCTGATGGTAATTCGCTGCCTCGGCAGGTTGGTTTGGGGGAGGGGATAATGCAATACGAATATATTTTTCCGCTTCATTCAGGCGCCCCTGTCGGAAGACGGACATTGCCAACTCAGACCATCCTGCCTGAAACGAGGGGTCAATTCTGATTACCTCCTTCAATAGGTCTTCAGCTTCAATGTAATTTCCTTCTGTCAGATAATAGTGTCCCATATTATATGCTGGCAGAAGATCTGTCATCCGATTTTGTCCCTGGTTTGAATCATATGCAATTTCAAGATGGCGCAGGGCATCTCCTTTCTGGTCAACCCTCATCAGTTCTACCCCTAGATTGAGATGAACCCGTTTCGAATCCGGCGCGATCTTCAACGCATCACTCCAAAGGAAAATCCCATTTTCCATAATGGCATTATATAGATAAGTGGTATGTGCCTGTCCGCTCAAAAGGAACGAAACCGTCAGAAAAAGCAGAACAAAGACAAACCGGTTCTTCAAAAAATATTTGAAGGCCTGAAAAATCCCCACAGCCACCATTGTAAAGAAAAACGCCGACGGCAGATAATTCCTGTGCTCATAGAACAGCTCCAGCCCGATAAATGACCCCTCGATCAGATGATTCAAAAAGAAGAAGAGAATACAATAGCTAATCAGCGGCCTTTTCTTTGCCAGTCCGACAGCCAGTCCCGCAAAGATCAGCAGCAGAAGTATTGAAGGAAGCGTTGTCCAGGGGACAAAAAGGCTTCTGGAAATCTCCGGATCATGCATCAGCGCCAGCCGGTCACTGGTCGGATAGATCAAAAGCCCCAGATAATCGAGCAATATCCTCGGCTGTGTCAGCAGCCGCTCTCCCAAAGTAAATGGCCGCTGTTCATACCCCTTTAAAATCTTTGTGGGATCGGTATGAAGAATTCCGATGAGCAGCAGAATCAGCAGCGGAATGGCAAACCAGCGCAAATTGCGGCGGATGTTCTCTTTCGTCACCCCCTGGATCAGAAACAGATCATAGAAAAAGATGCTCACCGGCAGCATGGCCCCGTTCTGCTTGCTGGCGACCGAAAGAATACCTGCGATACCAGAGAGGGTGAAATAGAAGATTCGACCCCTTACAGCCCCGGACATCCGGCCCCGGACATAAAAGTACATACCCATCAGATAGAACATGGCCGCCATGCTCGCCATCCGCTGAACGATATACGTCACCGCGGTTACCTGAATGGGATGAGTTGCCCAGAAAAAGGCTCCGAGAAGAGAAATGGCATATGCCCCGTTTCTATATCGATCCTTCAATATCGGCAGCTTCAGCGTGTGATAGAGCAGCAGAAAGAGAAAGATCGAAGCGATATAGTGGATGATGAAATTGACCACATGATACCCAAACGGATCTGTTCCCCCGAAATAGTAGTTCAATGCCAGCGTGAGATAGGATAAGGGCCGCTGAATCTTTTCCATGCTTGAATCCGCGCCGTAGAAGCTCGTTTTAACGCTCTCCCATGAAAGGGTTCGCATCTGAAGCATTGGATTATCGATGATATTCGGATAATCATCGAAATGAAAGGCCCCTTTAAAGCTGTTGGCATAGATTATGATCAGGAAAATAAACAGCGTCAGAAAGGCAAAGGTATACTGCCGTGCATCCGGAATCTGCCATTTCAGAGGAAGCGTAAAGCCGTCTTCAGGTTTCATCATAGATAAAGATGTACGGTCGAGTAGAGTTTATCTTCATTAACCTCATATACCTTGAGCAGGTCCCGTTTACCCTTGGCCTTTATAGGCTCAAGCCTGTTCATCTCGAATTCCGCCTCAACGAGTTTGAATGTGCTTTCGGAGATGATGATCTGGCCCGGTTGGGCCGCAGAGCAGATCCGGGACGCGGTGTTCACGGTGTCACCAATCACAGAATAGCTCATGGTCCTTGTGGAACCGATATATCCTGCCACCAGATGGCCCGTATTGATACCGATGCCGATTTCGATCCGCTCCTCTTCAGGCCGTGATTCGTTGAACTGCTTCAGCATGGACTGGATATCGAGGGCCGCACGGATCGCCCTTGCCGGGTCGTCATCATGGGAGATCGGAGCACCCCACAGCACCATGATCTCATCGCCGATGAACTTGTCAACGGTTCCCTCGTAGAGAAAGACGATCTCCACCACCTCTTCGTAATACTCATTCAAAAGACTTAAAATATCCGAGGCCTTTGCAGTTTCGCTCATCGCGGTAAACCCGCGGATATCCGCGAACATTATGGTGGCAAACCGGATCTCTCCACCCTTTGAAACATTGAGTTCACCGGAGACCACCATCTCTGCAAGATCCGGAGAGAGAAGTCTTTCAAACCGGCGCCGGGTCTCATCCTGCTCTGCAATCCGTTTCTCTGCATCTTTTCGATCGGTAATATCTTTGATAGTGCAGTCGAAAAAGGTCAGATTCTTTTCGGCCTCATCTGTTACGAGTTGTGCGGTGATCATGCCCCAGAAGCGGGTTCCATCGATTCTTCTCAGCTCCGTCTCGATCCAGGAGATCTTTTTTTCCCCTAACAGCATATTGACAAATGATCTTGCATCCCGTATATCTGCATATATATCTGAGACCGTTAAATTTTTAATCTCTTTTTCCGATTTCATCCCCATCATGGAAAGAAAGGCAGGGTTGGCCATCAAAAAATGTCCGTCAAGACCCGCGGCCGTTCGGATAATGCCGATGGGCAGGTTTTGTACAAGAGTTCGGTACCGTTCCTCGCTCTCCTGAAGGGCCTTTTCCGCATGTTTTCTGCTGTTGATGGTATATTGGGCATGGGAGCCGAAGATGGCCAGGAGGCAAAGAACGACGATGCGAATCTCGATATCGTTCGGGCTGACGCCGAGCAGGAGGGCCATGGGATCGAGTTGACCTATGGTTATAAAGGTCATAAAGGCTTCGATGAACCAATATACCACTGCCAGGCCGAACGCGATGACCCCCATGTGATCGGTAAGATTCAGCCGCTTTTTATTGGCATTATCCATGCCGCTATCTTTCCTTTGAAAAGGATGATATCATTGACCTCCATTTAATCCCAAAAGTTAAGGGATAATTTATCCATGTGTAGGAGAATTGGATGGGTCTGTCAATATGTTTGTGCTACATTGAAAAGAGCTTTTAGCATCGGCGCGGATCATGAAGGTGAAATTGCGAGATGGAACTAGCCGGGGATTTACCCTTATCGAGGTTTCGGCAGTGCTGATTATGATCGGTATTCTCAGTACACTTCTGGTGAGTCGGATTCCATTGAATTCCGAGAACGATCTTCGGGCAGAAGCTGAGATTCTGACCGCCCACATTCGATATGTGACCCTTCTGGCCCTCAGCAATGACCAGGATCAATGGAGCATTGCGTTTACCGGAGGCAGCTATTCTTTGGAAAAAAACAGCAGCTCCGCAACGGTTTCCCTCCCCGGCGAAAATGACAATACACACACCCTTTCCAGCGGGATTTCGATCACCGTTGATGTCGAAACCCAAACCCTTATGTTTCAAATCGGAACCGGCCCTGTAGTGGATTATACCATAACTTTGAAAAATGAGAATGCAGTGACTCGGACGATCACTGTCCACAAAGAAACAGGATATGTCGAATAGATGCTCCCGTCAGAGAACTTGAACCGAAAAGGATTTACACTTGTTGAGATCATCCTTGCCCTGATGATCGCCTCAATCATGGCGGGATTTCTCACCGTCTATTTTGACGTATCGTTTCAAAATGGCGGGGCCGCGGTTTCAGATCTTCAAAAATCCTTGCGGCTCCATTCCGTTATGGAGAAGATTTCTGTAGACTATTCCAACAAATTGGCATGGAAAACGGCAAATCGATATCGATCCGGGACAAAGGTGATCACATCTTCGAATGAGGTATATCAAATCGATTCATTGCTTTCCTCTAACCCGTGCATCAGCGGAGGAACAGAGCCGCAATTATTATCTCTCAATGATGGGGGTTGCACTTGGAAAACCGCAACAACGGAACCATTAGTCAAGCTGCTTGAAAACAATGTCGTTGCCGGGGCATATGCATGGTTCCATGGGGCAGGGTATATTGACTATACAGAAGAAACCGAATTTGTCAAATTTTCGGGAACATCTCCGAACTATACGGAGATAATAGATCCTGCTTCCGACATTTTAAAGGTTACGATTTCCAGTACTAATGGGGAACGGCTGACAGCCTATTTCCCGGAACCCTGAAAAGGCAGCAGTGGAGCAGTGGATGGATCGGATGAAGGTTTATTATCGGACAAGAGCTGGTTTTACTCTCCTCGAAGTGGTGGCTTCCATTGTTTTGATCGCAATTGTAAGCATGATTGCTGCGGCCGCTGTGGTCTATGTTGCACAGGGTTTCGTTCTGGTCAGCACCGGCACGGAGATGGCCCGGAATGTCCATATTGCCACTTCGCGAATCATTAAAGAGCTTGAATCCCTCAATTCGATAACGGAAACGAAGTCAGCACCTGATCCGGATATCACCTATAAAGATCCCGACCTAACATCCCATACCTTGTCCTACAATGGCACAGCGCTTTTACTGGATTCGGTTACCCTGCTGGATGGATTTTTCGACGGAAATTCCTTTGAATTTCGTTACCTCAATTCTTATGATAATTCCCCCACCCATGCTCTTCATTCCTTAGATACTGAAATGGTTGAGATATGGATGAAGATGGACTTAGGAAACGGGTCTTCGGTCGAATTTACAACCCGTGTTTTTTTGAGGAATCTATGAGAAGGCTACCTGAAGGAGAGATCGGCAACCGCAGCGGTATCGTTCTGGTCGGTCTGATTGCCGCCATTATGATATGCGCCATCCTCGGTATTGCCATCATTAC
>JAABSP010000029.1 GCA_011390345.1 Desulfobacteraceae bacterium | reverse complement strand
CAGAAAAAGATGTTTTGCGCTGCCTTTTTCTCCATACCAGATCGAACTTTATATGTCTCGGACTATTTCATGCGGGCTAACATCGGTTTCTCTTCCCGTCGAAGTGGGCGAAGTTAGAACCAAGCCCTGATATTTTTGGAATTAGCCGGAAGTCGGCTACCATTGCCACCTGCGGCGTGGTGAGCCCCGGAAAGGAGACCGCAAAGAGCGCATCCGGCTCGGTGATCCCGAAGCGGTTCGATTTTATCCCCTGATCCCGGTAATGCTTCTCATCGCAGGCCATGCTACCGGACAAAAATTTATAACACACTGAAATCATTGAGTCCTTAGTAAATCGGCTATCATTATAAGTGGTTGATTTTATGTGCTTTAACCAATAGCTCAAATTTTTTGTCCGGTAGTATGATCGCAGGCTCCATCCTTTCCATTGGATTGGGAGAATCGAACAGATCTCAGTATATCAAATAATGGGGGGTATGATGAAACAATTCCCGGAATGTGTCAAGCCAAATGCGGAAGTGGAGTTGCACCAAAAACCATTTTCAGAGATAAGCCCGCTTCAGCGCCATAAGCCGCGCCACCGATTTCAATGCCCCAACCCGATCCGCATTCACCCCCTTGACCATCTCCGAAAAGGCCGCCTCCATATTCGCGCTCCGATGACAGATAAGTGCAATGTCGATATCGGCCGCGATGATCTGCCGGATCGCGGTCCGGATATCGAAATATTTGGATATCGCGCCCATGTCCAGGTCGTCTGTCATCACCACGCCCTCATACCCCATCTCCTTCCGCAGAAGATCTTTGACAATGGCAGGCGAGAGGCTTGCGGGCCATACCGGATCGATGCCCGTATAGGTTATGTGGGAGAGCATCACTGTTGCTGCATGAGCCTCGATGGCCCGTTGAAACGGCGGAAGATCGAAGGCTCGGAGATCTTCTTCTGATGCGTCGAAAAAGGGGAGTTCTATGTGGGAGTCGAGGGTGGTGCGGCCGATGCCGGGGAAGTGCTTGGCGCAGGCCATGATCCCGTTTTCCTGAAACGCGCGGATCATCTTCGCCCCCATCCTTCCCACCCATTCCGGATCATCTCCGAACGCGCGGCCTTCCATGATGCTCTTCATGGTCTTGGGCGCGACATCGAGCACCGGCGCGAGATCCATGTTGATGCCCACATTTTTCAGCTCGGATGAGATAACCGCAGCACATCTTGCGGCATCGGCCTCATTCTTGAGGTGCGGGTTGCCCTGAAACCGTGTGAAATGGGGCGGCTTGAGGCGGGCCACAGGTCCTCCCTCCTGATCCACAGCGATGAAGAGTTCGGGCTGGCCCCACGCGCGCGCATGCTCCTGCGCAGATCGGCAGAGTTCTTGGATCTGTTCGGGATCGACTATGTTGCCGGCAAAGAGGATGATCCCGCCGACCTTCAGTTCCTCGATGAGATATCGGAGATCATCGGTCATCCCGGTTCCGTCAAAGCCGACCATCAGGCGCTGGCCCGCGATCTGCCTGTCGGAAAACTTTTCCGCATTCAAATTCTGATCCATCACAGATTCACCTCAACTGGTATTTTCGGACGGCCCGGTTGTGGTCCTTTAAATTGGTGGAGAACTCATGGGTTCCATCTTTTCGGGAGACGAAATAGAGGTATTTCGTCTCTGCAGGATATAGCGCCGCCTCTATGGCCGCGGCTCCTGGATTGGCGATGGGCCCAATGGGAAACCCGGCCTTCTGATAGGTGTTGTAAGGCGTCGGGGTCTTCAGGTGCTTTTTGGTCAGGTTGCCGTTGAAGTTTGGAATCCCGTAGATCACGGTGGGGTCGCTCTGGAGGCGCATTCCCTTTTTCAGGCGATTGTGAAATACGGAACTGATCACGGGCCTCTCATGGGCCGCGCCTGTCTCCTTTTCAATGATCGAGGCCAGGGTCACGATCTCGTGAACCGTATAGCCGAGTTCCTTTGCCCGGGCCTCCCACTCGGGGGTAAATACGGTTTTGAACTGATCCGTCATTCGGGAAACCACCCCTGCGGCATGGACCGTTATGGAGAAGTTGTAAGTGCTGGGAAAGAGATATCCTTCAAAGGTGGCCCCACTGATCCCCTTCTCCTTGACAAATGCCGGGTCCGTGGCCGCACCGATGAAATCGGCCTTTGAAACGATCTCGGCATCATCCATTGCGGCCCCGATCTGGTGCAGGGTGTAGCCTTCGGGAATGGTAACGGAGCGCTCCCGCACCCGGCCCTGGGTCAGGATCTCCAGAATCCGGGCAGGTGTCATGGTCGGATAGAGAAGATACTCCCCGGCCTTTATCCGCCGATCATCCCCTTTGAGCCTTGCAAGAATGTGGAACCGGAGGGGAGAGCGGATCAGGCCCCGATCCGCAAGCCGTTCCGTGAGAAGAGAGAAGGGCATGCCCGGCTTCACCGTCAGATGGACTTTTTCTAAGGTTCCGGAACCGGGGGTTTTGGCATACTCGGAGATGTTCCAGAAGAGTGCGCCTGCGCCTCCCGCGGCCAGAATCAGGGCCATTATGAAAAAAACAAAAAGCTTCTTCAAGGGTCTTTCTCCCTACTGATTTTCTGTTCAGATCTTGAACCGTTGAACGATCTGGGTCAGGGCTTCAGCCATTTGGGCCAGCTCCTGGGAGGAGAGACGGATCTGAACGGCGCTCCTTGCTGTCTCCTCTGTGGCCTGGCCGATGCCGTCGATATTTCTGGAAATCTCTTCGACTTTGTGGGATGCGGTCTCGGAACTATGTGCCATCGATTTTGCACCGGTTGAAAACTCATCCACATGGCGGGCCACCTCCTGAGCGGTCGATGCGCTCTCTGCGGTGGATCTGGCGATCTCGTCCACAAGATCTGACGATTCCCCCGCGTTCTGCGCCACCTCCTTGACGGTGGCCGCGCTTCTGGCCACTGATTTGGAGATCTCGTTGGCCGCGGTGCTCTGCTCTTCAACAGAGCTTGCGATGGAGCCGTTGATGTCCGCGATCTCCTGAATGGTCCGGATGATCTCCTCGATCGAGCGGACAGTCTCATCGGTGGTCTTTTGAATCTCATCGATATGGCCCGCGATATCCCCTGTGGCCTCCGCGGACTGGCGGGCCAGTTCCTTGACCTCTCCGGCCACCACGGCAAAGCCCCGGCCCGCATCCCCGGCCCCGGCCGCCTCGATGGTCGCGTTGAGGGCCAGCATATTGGTCTGGTCCGCAATGTCCTTGATCAGCTCCACCACCTTGCCGATCCGGGTCGAAGCCGTTACCAGCCCCTGGATCTGCTGATTGATCTCCTCGGCCCGCCGGTTGGCGTTCTGGGAGATGGTATCGGCTTTGGCCGTATGTTTGGCCACCTCATTCAGGGATATGGTCATCTCCTCCACGGATGTCGCGGCCGAATGCATCACTTCGGAGAGATCATCCGCGGCCCTGGCCATCTCCGAAACATTTGCCGATGTCCGCTCCGCAGAGCTGACCACGCCGGAGAAGGTGGAGGACATCTCCTCGGTCATGGCCGCGATGCTCGACACCGAAGCGCTCGACTGCTCGGTCGCGGCCGCGACCGAAGAGACGCTGGCCGCGACCTGACGGGAGGCCCCGGAGACCTCCTGGGCCTGGGAGTTCATCTCCTCTGTGGAAGAGGCCATCTGATCCGATACCGCAGAAAGTTCCTCGGCCGAGCTGGATAGGTTTCCGGTGGTGCTGGAGAGTTCTTCCATGATGTTGCGCAGCCCTTCAACCATCTGCTTCATCGCACGGAGCATCTGGCCCGTCTCATCTTTGGACATCGCGCCAAATGATACGGTCAGATCCCCCTGGGAGAGGTGTTCGGCCACCCGGACCGCCTCTTTGATGGGGCCTGTCACGGATCGTGTGATGGTGATGCCCGCGATCAGGCAGACCCCGATTCCGCCGAAGAGGAGAATCCACTCCACAATCTTTAGAAACCGGGTCTGGGCCTTCAGATCATCCTGCTCCGCATGCATCAGGGTCTGCTGGATTCTGAGCATTGCATTCAGCTCCCCGGTAATTGTATCGACCATTGGGGTGATCCGCTCTCCCATCCAGGCCCGGGCCAGATTCCAGTCGTTGCCCCCCCGGATCTCCATGATCCTCTGGGGCAGGGGAAGGAATTTCTCCCTCGCCGCCAGAAAATCGGCAAAGTGGCGAAGCTGTTCCGGTGTGAGCAGATCTCTGGCATTGTCGAGCCTTGCCACATTGCTCTCGTTGGTTTTCCAGTGTTCGTTGAACAGGCGTTTGAACTGGTCGTTTCCGGTGATCAGATAGGCCCGGATATCTGCGACGCTGAGGCCGATGGAGCCTCGGATATCGGCCATCATCCCCAGCAGTGCCTTACGTTCCGGCGTCGCCTCCAGGTTGGCTTCGATATCGATCATCGCGGTTATGGCATCTGTGAGCTGTGTCGACAGGGGAGCGCCTTCCTCCAACAGGATTTTGCTGGCCGGGGTGTTCTCCAAGGTCTGGGCGATGGCTTCGATCTCCTCCTGATTGCTGCGGAAACTTTCCATGAGGGTGTCGATTTTTTGCAGCCTTTGAAGGTTTTCAGCCTCGGTCCAGACCGGGGAGAGGCGTCTCAGGGTCTCCAGAGCCGGATCGATACTCTCTTCCCATGCGGCCTTTCGCTCCTCCCGAAAGGATTCATTGCCCAGAATGATCCATCCCCGCAGAGAGGAGAGGGAATGGTTGATGCCATTCAGCAGCATCAGGCTGGCCTGTGCAGTGGGGGATCGCATATCGGTCAGCCGGTCCACGATCGTCTCTGTCCGCTCGGTCTGCCAGAGGGTGAAAGCCACGGCAGCAGCAAGGAGAAGCCCCACAAGCCCGTAGCCAATGCCCATTTTCAAGCTGAGTTTCAGGTCTTTGAACATAATTTTCTCCAAATCGAAATCTTTTAAGATCGCATCACTGACCGGCCAGAGTTTTTTTCATCTCCTGCAGGGACAGGATCTGCTTGAGCAGGTACCGGACCATCCCGGCCTGCTGGTGGGCATCGGAGGGGCTCTTTTTCGATACCGGAACCGCCAGGGGCGTGGCGCTGATGGTTCCGGTGGCCATTTTTAGCAGGTTGAGTTCCGCGATGATGATCTGGGTCTGGATGAAGACATCGGCCGGGTGGAGCTTCTGATCGGTTTCGATGTTGGGAATCGTGAGGACCGAAAGGCCCATCTTCTCTTTGAGGTCGTTGATGTCAGCTCTGATCTTCAGACATTCGGCAAAGACATCTGCCGGGGTGAGGCCGCCCGGACTCACCGGTGCATCGATCCGGTACCGGCGGGCCGGATCGATGTGCGCCAGAATGGAACGGACATCGGCTGCGGCCCGGACCATCTGGGGATAGACCTGGCTCGGGGTGATCCTTTCCCGGTCTGCAAGAATGCCGATCTTTACAAAGAGGCTCAGACTGATGTCGAAGACATCTGTGGGGGTTTTTGCGGTAAATCGGCTCGGATACTGGTTGAAGTCCGCCACCGAAAGCGAAGAAAGAACCCGCTGGAGTTCTGCAAGGATCATGTCGGCCAGAAATTTTACATCTGCCGGGGTATAGTCCATGGGGGTGGCCACCACGTTGGGCATGGGCCGAAGGCCGAGTTCCTTTTCGTAATCGATGAGCAGATCGATCACTGCAACAGCCATCTGGTAGGCGTGGATCGGGCTGAGGTTGAATTCCATCAGCCGCAGATCCTGTTCCGGTTCAATGCCTTTGGCCTGCAACAAGGTCTGTAGAATCTGTTCGGAAAGATCCATCACGGAATAGACCTGATCCGGCGTTGTTTTCGATTCCTCGGCCCATGCGGACGGGGCATGGGCCCCGATGGCCAATCCGGAGATCCCGATGAAGAGCAGCCCGGCGATGAGCATTGAAATGCCCCGGGGATGCGGTATGAATCTTCGATGGGAAAGGTTTTGGGGGAGACGGGGGGTCAGCATCGTTTCTTCCTCTTCCATAACTGCGGTTTTCGATTGAGTCTTTTCCGATTCTTCTTCTCTTCTGCTGTTTTATTCGTGCAAAGCCGATGACTTTTGGATTGTCCCCGCATTCTGATACTGATATAATCAGTCCACTCTTTGCGCGAGGACACCCTACCTATGTATGGCGTTGCCCCTTCTGTGTCAATGAGTTATTGTTACTGTTTTTCGGAATAGGAGAAAAGATGGGAACAAATGGCATACCGGTTGGACCGATCCGCCGACCTTTTTCGGCCTCGATCCCCCTGATAATGATGCTGGTGATGATTCTGTTATTGATGTTGACCAGGGGGCGGGCCGGGGCCGATTCCGGCGATATCCTGTGGCGTTTTACGGCCCAGAGCCCTTTTCAGTCCTCCCCTGCGGTGGGAACCGACGGAACCGTCTATGCCGCATCGGACAATGGATGGCTCTACTGGATCGGCGGCGAGGAGGAGAAGCTTTTTGAGGTCTTTATCAGCGGCATGCTGACCCAACCCTCCCCCGCGGTCGGATCGGACGGAACCGTCTATATGGGATCTTCCAACGGCCGGTTTTACGGCTTCGATGCCGGCGGGAACCTGCTGCTCGAACTCGCGCTCGGCTCCGGGGAGATCTCCACACCAGCTCTCGGAGATGACGGAAGGATCTATGTGGGCGCATCGGACGGCAGGCTCTATGCGGTCGAAGAGGAGACCTTTCTCTGGTCCTTTCCCACGGCCGGAAGGCTCTCCTCTCCGGCCATCGGCAGGGAGGGGGATATCTATGTGGGCTCCGAAGACGGGTATCTCTATGCGGTCCGTCCTGACGGAACCGAGCGCTGGCGACAGGAGACCGGGGGGCGGGTCTCATCGCCGGCCCTCGATCGCGCGGGGAATATCTATGTCGGCTCCGGAAACGGAACTTTATACGCGTTTGCCGATGACGGCGAGATGCTGTGGGGCTTTCCGGCCGGGGGCGCAGTGGCCTCCCCTGCTGTCGGGGCCGACCGCGCGGTCTATGTCGGTACTGACGGCGGCCTCTTCTATGCCGTGGATATGGATACCGGAGATGAGCGATGGCGGGTCTCCGCAGGGGGCGCGATTCTGAATGTACCGGCCGTGGACAGTGCCGGCAATCTCTATTTCGGAGATGCCCAAGGAAATCTGCACTCGGTGGACAGCGCGGGAAATTCCCGCTGGGACAAGGCGATCCCCGCGGGGGAGTCGGCCCCGGTAATCGCATCGGATGGGACCCTCTATGTCGGGGGGACCGATGGGGTTCTCTATGCGGTGGAGACCGGCGCTACAGGGCCGGCAGATTCGGCCTGGCCCATGTTCGGCCATGATGCCCGCCATACCAATCAGGCAGACCGGACAGACCAGGCAGATGATGGCGACGGCACAGACTCAGATGATGGGACCGATGATGATGATGCCGATAATGAAACCGATAATGACGCGGATGATGAAACCGGTCCTGTTGCGGATGCCGGGGAGGATTTCACTGCCGAAGAGGGGGACCGCGTCACCCTTTCCGGCTCCGGATCTCCGGAAGAGGAGATCACGACATACCAGTGGCGGCAGACCGACGGTTCCACTGTTACCCTGGAAGATTCAGATACGGCCCGAGCCTATTTTAATGCCCCGGACCTGGACCATGAAGAGGAAATTACGCTGGCTTTCGAGCTGACGGTAACGGGCAAAGGCGGGCGCACCGATACCGATTCGGTGATCGTGACGGTGGAGGAGAATGATCCCATGTGCTTCATCAAAAGCCTGAACCGGTTTTCAATCCTTCCATGACAGAATCGGGCAAAAGCTATCGAAGCCTCATTCTTCAGGTATCGGCCGCTGCGGCCGGAAGGCTTGTTCTCAACACCTCCAGACGCTTCATCTACCCTTTTGCCCCGGTGCTGAGCCGGGGACTGGGGGTGGAGCTGACGGCCGTAACCCTCATCATCGCGGTCAATCAGTTCACCAGCACCCTGAGCCTGATCTTCGGGCCCCTGGCAGACCGGTGGGGACACCGGTTTCTGTTTATCGGCGGGCTGGGGGTATTGACCGCTGGAATGTTTCTCGCGGGTCTGGTTCCGGTCTATGCCGCGGTACTTGCCGGTTTCTTTCTGGCCGGTGTCGGCAAGGCCATGTTCGATCCGGCCATTCTCGGATATGTGGGGAGCCGGGTTCCCTACAAACGGCGGGGAATGGCCGTGGGCGCGCTGGAGGTGAGCTGGGCCGGCAGCAGCCTCATCGGGATTCCTCTGATCGGGATTCTTATCGACCGCTTTGGATGGCGCGCGCCGTTTTTCGCGCTGGGAGCCGCTGCCCTCCTGATGGCCGTTCTGCTCTGGCTGCTGGTCTCTGCGGAGCCTCCCCGGGCCGAGAGTGGCCAGCGCCGAACCGGACTTCTTGAAAACCTGAAGATGATCCGTCAGAACCGTCCCGCGATGGCGGCCCTGGCCTTTGCCTTTCTCTTCAACGGGGCCAGCGACGCCTTCTTTGTGATCTACGGGGTCTGGCTGGAGGGGTCATTTGGTCTCACCATCGTCTCTATCGGCGCGGCCACCACTGTGATCGGTGCGGCCGAACTGGCCGGAGAAGGGGTGGCCGCGGCTCTGGCTGACAGGATCGGCCTGGAGCGCTCCCTGGTGGGCGGTGCGATGCTGACGGCCGGGGCATATCTCCTGCTTCCCCTGATGGGGGCATCCCTGCCCTTTGCCCTGGGGGGCATCTTCTTGCTTTTTCTCTTTGTGGAGTTTGCCATTGTGGTGGCTCTCTCCTTTTTTACCGAGGTTCTTCCCGGGGCCCGGGCCACCATGATGGCCGGCTATTTTGCAGCGGCCAGTGCGGGGCGCTTCTGCGGCGCTGCCCTGGGCTCTTCGATCTGGATTTTCGGGGGCATCGAAATGGTCTGCCGAATCGCCGCGGTCATGGCGCTTGCAGGGCTTCTATTCCTGATCCGGGGCATCCGATGGATGCGTATTCCTCGATAATGAAGCTGACCAACAGGAGGTACGGCATATGGAAAAGGCCAATATCCGAAAAAAACTGCTGAAGATCCTCGATATAGCCCCGGAAATCCGGGAAATCATGCTGTCGGAGGCCGAGCTTCCGGAGAAGCGGCAGAAACTCCGCGGCTTCCTGTCGGGCATCATGCATGTCACCTTTGAGGATGATCCGACCCTTCCGCCGCTGGAATGGATATTGGCCAGAAATGCGGTCAATGTATTCAAGAACATCCTCTCCAACCGGAGCGAACGCCTTGTTAAATACAGCCTCATCGCGTATCTCGATAACCTACTCCACAAAGAGAGTCTTCGGGGAGTTCCCATGCCTTCCCCTGGTTTTTATGCGGAGCTGGAGCATCTTTTTCGGGGGATCATGGGTCGAACCGGGATCTATCCGGAGAAAGTTCCCGCGTTTGCAAAGCAGAAGGGCCGGAAAGCCGCGAAACTTCGGTCCGCGGATCTCTCCCGGATGGCCAAGACCTCCAAGAGATTCATGAACCGCTACCCCTGCGGTCTGGATGACGAGATCGTGCGGATTCGAAGCCGGAACAAGGCCCGGATACTGGCCCATTTCAAGGCCTCTGATGTGGAGTGGGACAACTGGAAATGGCATGCGGCCCATATCATCCGGGATGCCAAGACTCTTTCCGCGCTAGTGGCGCTGACGGAAGAGGAGGCCGAGGCCATACGATTGGCCCGGGAGTACCGGCTTCCCTTCGGCATTACCCCCTATTACGTCTCTCTCATGGATGAGGACGCTGGCCGCAACCGGGACAAAGCGGTGCGAGCACAGGTGATTCCGCCGCTCTCCTATGTCCGGGAGATGAAGGCCAACCGGGATTGCTCCAGCCATTCCATAGACTTCATGCTGGAGTCCGACACCTCCCCGATCGAGGGGATCACTCGGCGCTACCCCAACATCGTCATTTTAAAGCCGATCCTCACCTGTCCTCAGATCTGCGTCTATTGCCAGCGAAACTGGGAGATCGAGGATGTCTATTCCGCGGATGCGGCCATCTCCAAAGAGAAGCTGGACCAGGCCATCGAATGGATCGCGGAGACCCCGGAGATCAACGAGGTACTGATCACGGGCGGCGATCCCCTGCTGCTGCCCAACAACCGGATCGAAAATCTGATGTACCGCCTCTCCCAGATCCCCCATGTGGAGCGGATCCGCATCGGCAGCCGGACCCTGGTGACGCTGCCCCAGCGGATCACCGAGGAGCTGGTGAGAGACATCAATCACTTCCACATCCCCGGAAAGAGGGAGATCGTCATCGTCACCCATTTCGAACACCCCTACGAGCTGACCCCGGCCGCGCAGGATGCGGTGCAGAAGTTCCGGCGCTACGGCATCGACGTATATAACCAGCTTGTCTATACCTTCTACAACTCCCGGAAGTTCGAAAGCGCTCTGCTGCGCCACAAGCTCCGCCTTTCCGGTGTGACCCCCTACTACACCTTCAACACCAAGGGGAAAGAGGAGACTGACGACTACCGGGTTCCCATCCCGAGGCTTCTACAGGAGCAGGATGAGGAGGCAAGGCTCATGCCCGGAACGGTCCGCACCGACGAGATCGTCTTCAATGTCCCCCGGCTCGGAAAGAACTATCTCAAGGCGATCCAGCACCACGATGTCCTCACGGTTCTTCCGGACGGCCGGCGGGTCTATGAGTTTCATCCCTGGGAGAAGAAGCTGTCGCTGGCCGATACCTATGTCTACACCGATGTCTCGATCTACGATTATCTCCAGCGCCTCAGGGAGGCCGGGGAGGACCCGGCCGACTACCGCACCATCTGGCACTACTATTGATAGACCGATATGGATAAATGGGGAGGGCGGAAAGATTTCCCCTTCCATTTCCCTGTACTTTTCATGAACCCCTTCCATACATAAAATGGCTGATGGATTCCCACCCTCTAAATCCTCTTCCATGAAAAACCGCTGCAGTTGCCCGTCTCATCTCTCTCTTTTACAACCTGGGAATATCGGTATGAGATTTGCAAACTTCTCTCTGGCAGGTGCTGGGAAGCCTGCAGAAAGGAGAGTTAAATATGGTAAAAACGGGTTCGGCAGTCGGCAGAAATATCGGGGTTCAAAAATCCACATCGGGTCCTTTGGATTTGAAAAGGATTCATATCTCTTGGGATCTATGGGCTTTTGCTTTTCTCCTTATCCTGGCCAATTTCCATCTTATCACGAAAAATCCGAGCCCGGTGTTCCTATTTTCGGCCTCTGCCGTTGCCGGGGGAGAATGGTGGCGGATCTTCACCTATCCCTTTGTCCATGCCAGCTTCTACCATCTGCTTCTGGATGCCGCGGCCTTTTTCACCCTTTACACCTCCCTTGCGGACGAAAGATGGCCCCTTAGAGTCTTTTCCCTGCAGATCTGCAGCTTTTTCAGCCTCGGCGCGGTCCTTCTCTTCGAGCCGGAGATCTATGGAGTGGGTCTCGGGGGGCTTTCCGGGGTCGGTCACGGGCTCATGGCCATGACAAGCCTGGGGATGATGGAAAAGGAAGAGACCTTCCACATCGGAACCGCCTCCTTTGGGCTGGTTCTGGTCAAAAGCATCAGCGAAATCCTCACAGGAAGAGTCTTCTTTGCCTTTGGCCTCTGCGGTATTCCCCTGGAGATGAGCCACGCCGGGGGGGTTATCGGCGGAATCGTTGGATATGCTGCACTCCGAAAACCGATTCTTTTTCAATCATCCACATCTGCCTGAAGCCTGAACCCTCTTTTTTATCCTTCTTTTTTTATCCTTGAAAAAAATTCCAGATCGATTTCAGAATCGGTCTGGTTTTTTATGGCTTGACAATATTTGCCCATTTAGGTTATATTCCATAATTTCCGAATGAATAAAGATAGGGATTGAGTATAAAATTTGGAAAATCTCTTCTGTATCCAACGGGGGCGAAAATGGGCGGCAATCTGGCTGCCAGAGAAATCGGAATCGTCATCAGGCTGCTGGAGAAGCTGGCAAGGGCATTGAATGTTGCCGGGCTCTATCCGCATACCCATGATATCTATAAGCAAGCCATCCAGTCGATTTTCGAGGAGCTGGCAGAGTACCTTCAGCAGAATGATGCCCTGCGCCTCTATGTGGAGGAGGGAGCTGTATCGCTGGAGGCCTCTGATCTGGGCAGCCTCCGCATGAATGCCACGCCTGTATCCGCATCCATTATCGGTCTTCTGGCAAGAGACGGGATCAAATGGATCGAATTCTGCCGGGGCATCAGGATGCGGGAGATCTCTGTACTGCTCAAAATTTTCCACCGATACCGGAGCCTCAGAGAAGAGGATGAGGGAGATATAGTCACTGCTCTATGGGAGGAGAATCTCCCCCACCTGCGATACCTGTCCAAGGAGATCGTCTGGGAGGCGGAGCCCTTGACAGAATTTACAAAGGAGTTGGAGGCCGAAACAGCTCTGCTGCGCCGGGAGATGAAGGGAGTCCGGATGACTTCTGCCCCCGGCAGGGGCAGAGATGGAGAGGAGGTTGGGATCGCTCAAGGAGAGGGAGAAGACCGGGAAGAGGGCTCCTCGGGCCGCGGAGAAGATCCGGTTTCAGATTCCAAGGCCACAGCCGCCTCTTCAGCATATGATGAAGCCGCGACCCTCGATTCGGACCCCCGCCTCTGGACCCTCTCGGCAGAGGAGCTGGATCTGCTCCGGGAGATGGTCTATGCGGCCGAAAACTTCGACACGGCCGAAGGGATTCTCAATGCCCTGATGCTGATTTTGAAACAGGATGGGATCGAATCGGGAAAGAAGGGAGAGATCCCTGAGAAATACCAGGAGGATATGGCCGCAATCCTCGACTACCTTAAGGAGGAGTTTCAGAATGCACTGGAGCATGGGCAATTCTCCCTCGCCTTCAGGCTGGTCCGAAATATCTATGAACTGATCCCCCGCTTTTCTGAAGAGAAGGTCCGGGAGAGGGAGCTGATTCAGAATTTTTTCCGGGAGATATCCGCTCCGGAGATCCTCGAAAGGATGAACCCCTACTGGCCCAAAATCGAATCCATTTCAAAGCCGAGACTGGAAGCTTTTCAAAAGAATCTGATGCTGCTCTATCCAACCGCGGTAAAGACTTTTGCCAATCAGTTGCGGAAGACAGCAGCGGAAAATGTAAAAGAACTCCTCATGGATATCATCGCAGCACTCTCACTTCGAGATATGGCTCCGCTGGAAGAGATCTGCAAAACCGGTGATGAGGAATTGATTCTCGCGCTCTTTCCCCTGCTGTCAAAAGATAGGGAAGAGGATGCGTTTCGGCCTCTGCTGATGGATCTGCTCTCCCATGAATCTCCTAAGCTCAGAAGCGAGGCCCTCAAGACCATTTTGGAAAAGTATCCGGAGAAGATCGATGAAATCTTCTCCGGCTGCATGGATGACCCGGACGAACGGGTTCGCTGGGCCCTGCTCCAGTATCTCGGAAAGGAGAAAAACCCCTTTTATGAAAGCCTGATGCTGGCCTATCTCGAGGAAGAGAAGTATACATTTCGGGATCAATGGCATCTCCTCTCCTGTTACCGGTGTCTGGGCAAGTGCGGTTCGGATCACTCCCTCACTTTTCTCCGGGAGATTCTGCATTCAAAAGAACGGAAAAGAGGGGCTGCCCAAGAGATGGAGATCCATCGACGGGGCGCGGCCCATGCTCTTCTCTCCATCGGGACCCCTGATGCGCTTCAGATCGTCAACCATGCCTCCAAAAGCATTTCCCGTTCTACCCGTAACGCGGCATTGGCAGCATTGGCGGTAAAAAGATGAAGATGATTCCGGAAACGGAAAGCGGGTATATGGAGGCTCTGATGCGATCCCTGTATGGTCTGATCAGCTCTCTTCGAACCCATCAGCCCGGCAATCGTCTTGTGACGGGGCACGCCGATACCTTTATGGAAGCGGTTGACGCGCTTACTCGGGAGAGGGGACAAATCACGGTCCGCTTTCTTTCGGGGCGGGTCCATGTTGAAAAACAGCGGCTCTCCTATAAGCCGGAGACCGTGGCCATTTTCGACAGCCTGATCGATTTTTTCGAGGTCAGGAATATCCGCGGGTTCTGCATTGACGAGAAGGTGAAGGCGGTTGAGAGAGATGCCATTTTCCGATTTGCCCGAATGCTCAACAGTGCGGAAAAGCGGAAAAATCCACTGGAATGGATTCTCTCCTATCTTCAGGATGAGGAGTTCTCATGGTTTGGGGTGGTGCAGGAGTCCCTGCCGGGGGTAGAGGAATCATCGGCTGAGGCCGAAGTCCGGCGGGACAGGGGATTGAAATCCTATTCC
Source organism: Desulfobacteraceae bacterium (assembly GCA_011390345.1). Classification (GTDB taxonomy): domain Bacteria; phylum Desulfobacterota; class Desulfobacteria; order Desulfobacterales; family JAABSP01; genus JAABSP01. The sequence continues at coordinate 42,177 of JAABSP010000029.1, read as the reverse complement.
CATGTTCTCGGGTCGGTAAAGGAGATCGCGGGAAAGCTCATTTCCCAGAAGGAGGTGGGGATGAACCGGACCCGGCGGGTGGTGCAGAACATGGTCGATCTCATCATGGAGGATGATCCCCTGTTCCGGGCCCTTTCCACCATCCGGTTCTATGATGACTACACCTACTGCCACTCCGTGAATGTGGCCATCCTCTCCATGTGTATCGGCAAACGCATTCTGCTCTCGAAAAAATCACTGGAGAACCTCGGCCTCTGCGGTCTGCTTCATGATCTGGGAAAAATCGAAATCCCCAAAGAGATTTTAAACAAGCCCGGAAAGCTCACCCCGGAAGAGTTTGAAATTATTAAGCAGCATTCGGTCAACAGCGTCCGGCTCATCATCAAGATCCAGGCATCGAGGGATCAGAAGGCCGACATCCTGCTGGCCCCCTTTGAGCATCATCTCAAATATGATCTCTCTGGCTATCCAAAATTGGAGGAGAAGACCTCCTTGAGCCTCTTCGGCCGGATTCTGACCATCGCAGATGTCTATGATGCGATTACCTCCCCGAGGGTCTATCGACCCACGATACTGCCGCCGGATCGGGCACTCGGATTTATGTGGGAGAATGTGGGAAAGGATTTCGATCCGATTCTCCTCAAAGTCTTCATCAACATGCTGGGGATCTATCCGGTGGGAACCCTGCTGCAGCTCGACAACGGTGCATTGGGCATCGTTACCGAGCCCCCACCGGGGGAAGCGCCGGCACTTCCGGGCAGGCCCTGGGTGGTGCAGATCGAACCGGACGGAGCCGATGGCTATGAGCGGATCGGACAGCCAATGAACCTGTCTGAAAATAACCGGAAAAACAGCACCTATGCCATCAATATCATCAAAACCATCAATCCCTGGGAAATGGGGATTCAGCCACTGGATTACATTATATGACTAAACCAAGATATCCGGAGACCCAGACCGGCATTGCCTCCTATTACAGCAACCGGTTCCGGGGACGGAAGACAGCAAGCGGAGAACGGTACGATCCGAACAAACTCACGGCCGCACATCGGGACTACCCTTTCGGCACCACGGTTCGAGTGACGAATCTGGCCAACGGAAAATCGGTCATCGTCCGCATCAATGACCGGGGGCCCCACGTCAAGAAACGGATCATCGATGTCTCGGCAAAGGCCGCACAGGCTCTCGACATTGTGAAAGCAGGGATCGGCAAGGTGAAAGTCGAGGTGCTCCAGTTTGGATCGAAATAGAAGATTTGATGCCCTGGATCATCTCTACAGTGTCTATGGCCGATTTATCGAGGAGAGGGAAAGTGCCTGCAGGCCCGGATGCGCTCACTGCTGCACCCGGAATGTGACGCTGACGAGCCTGGAGGGAGCCCGGATTTTGGATCACCTTCAGGAGAAGGAGAAGCGCGCTCTTCTGGAACAACTGAACGCGGAAAAAGACCGGCCCAGATTTATTCCAAAGCTGACGACCAACCGGATCGCCCGGATCTGCATAAAAGGGGATGCCCTTATCGAAGAAGGGGATGCGGACCCCTCCTGGGGCTCCTGCCCATTTTTACAGGAGGATCATCTCTGCCCCATCTATCCGGTCCGGCCATTTGGATGTCGATGCATGGTCTCTGCGGTAGATTGCGGGAAGACCGGGGCTGCGGAGACGGCCCCTTTCATTATCACGGTCAACAATGTATTTCTGCAGTATATCGAACATCTCGATGCCCCGGGGCTTTCCGGGAATCTGACGGATCTTCTCCTCTTTCTGGAAGATCCGAAACAGCAGGAAGTCTATGGATCGGAAGGGTTTTCCGGATTCGATCCTGAAGCTGCTGAAGCAGCCGGACTGATCCGGAACCATCCGGTTCCTGCGCTCATGATTCCGCCCAAGCATCGTGCCCGGATCAAGCCCATTCTCGATCGACTCGGGGCCGGCCCTTGATCAGGACTTGATCCTCAAGACCTTTGCCGCATTCCTTCCAAAGAGGTTCTTCTTCTCCTTGGCGGAGAGGCCGGCCTTGTCGATCTCCTTGAAGTACCGGGCCGGCTTGATCAGGGGATAATCGCTGCCAAAGAGGATCTTTTCGGGCCCGGCCAGTTGAACCGCGAGCTTGTAGATCTCCGGATCATAGAGATAGGGGGAGGCCGCGGTATCGTAGTAGATATTGGCCAGCCGCTCCTTGATCTCCTTTTTCATGAGCATGTAGAAGAAGATCCCGCCGCCCCAGTGGGCCAGGATGATCCGGTTTCTGGGAAATCGGCGGATCATTTTGTAGATCTGTGTCAGGGTGAGGGGGGCCTTTCCCGGATAGAGGTGGCCCACGGGCTCGTTGGTGTGGATCAGCACCGGCAGATCCTGTTTCCGGCAGATTTCCATGATGGGCGCGAGCCTGTCCAGCGCGGCGTTATCGATCCCGGCCCCGTAGATGGCCAGCTCTCCGACGCCGGAAAGTCCGGCATCCAGGCACCGCTCAACCTCTTCCGGGGCCCCTTGGGAAAAGGGATCGAGGCAGCAGAAGCCGATCAGCCGCTTCGGAAACCGATTTACGGCTTCGATGATGTAGTCGTTATGGGCCTTTGCGGTCTCCAGATTCTGCCAGGGAAATCCAAAGACCACCGAGATATCCACCCCGCCCTCATCCATGGCCGAGACGATCTCTTGTGCCCCCGCGAGCTTCGATTTCGGAGACTCGTAGAGGAGTTTGAAGGCCGATTCGCTGGGAAAGCAGAGTTCACGTTTCTCCCGGATATCGGAGGGGAAGATGTGGGTATGGAAGTCGATGATCATGGGGTCCTCCTCGAAATTTTTTTAAGTCTTCTTCAAATCCGCATCTTGACACGGATCTCCTTTTCTATACAATTCCGGGCGCATTTTCAACTTTATGTTTTGCAGGTCTGAACTAAAAAACGGATTTTAGAACAGGGGAGGATTGCAGAAGAGCGTGAAGACAGAATCTGCCCAAGAGGATGTCACGCGGCATCATAAAACGGAGCGCCATGTGGTTCTTGTGGCTCCGGAGGTCCACTGGAACACCGGGAACATCGGCCGGACCTGTCTGGGCGCAGGGGCTCACTTGCACCTGATCGAGCCCATCGGCTTTTCCCTGGGGAGCAAAGAGGTGAAGCGGGCGGGCCTTGATTATTGGCATCGGGTATCGCTTCGGGTCTGGAAGAGTTTTGAGCAATTCCGGGAGGGGATGAATCTTCAACAGGAGGAGGTTGCGCTCTTTGCCAAACGGGGAGAGCGGCCCTTCCGGGAGCTTCCCATTCGAAAACGGCTCTTTCTGGTCTTCGGTTCAGAGACCAGAGGGCTTTCCAAAGAGATTTTAACGGCCTATCCGACCTTCCATATACCGATCTCAAAGGAGATCCGATGTCTCAATCTCTCCACGGCTGCGGCCATCGCGCTCTATGAGAGCTTGCGCCATGTACCGGATTTTCACCAGTGGAAGCCGGAATAGAGAAAGGAGGGCAATGCTTCAGCACTTGATCCGTAAGGCTTCGGAAAGAACTGAAAATGAGAAGCGCTTTCCGGCCCATCCGATATTTCCGTCGGTCTGGACCCGGAGTCGAGCGGCCGAACGGACCGTGACCTCTTTTCCGGTGAGGTACCGTCCCGCGCGGTTTCCGATGGTGCCGATGGTCAATGCGCCGATGCCGATGGTGAGAGGATCCGCATCCAGGCATAGGATGTGAAGCTGACGATCATCGAATCGGGCATGGGGCGCAAACTTCAAGCCGTAGCCGTAATAGGGCTGTTTTACCACGGAAAGGCTCAACAGGCGGCGGACATGGAAGACCTGTCCGTCGATGTCGATCTCCGCAGCAGCCGGCCGATAGCGGGTCAGCCAGGCGAGCATCGCGGCCTTGAAATAGGGCAGGATTCCCTTCTCTCCCTGCATCCGGAACCGATCCCGGAACTTGATCACAGCCGCGTCGATTCCGGCAGAGGCCATGAATGCCCGCCGTCGATGGTCGCAGTCTATGAGATCATATTTCCGGATCGCGCCGTTTCGGATCTGCCGGGCCGCATCCGCGATCCCGCGCGGGTACCCGAGGGCATGGCGCATCGCGTTTCCCGAGCCCAGGGGCAGATATCCCACGGCCCGGCGCGCGGTATCCACCGCATTGATCATGTCGGAAAAGGTTCCGTCTCCGCCTGCGGCCACCAGAACATCGCACCTTTGGGCCGTCTCCCGGATGCACTCTTGAAATTCCTCGACAGATCGGGTATCGAGGCCGTAAACCTTTGCATCCAATATCGCTGCGGCCGGCTTCAGAACCTCCTGCTTTCGGTCCGGAGATAGTCCGCCTGCGACCGGGTTGGTGACGATGGCGTATTTCATGATATTCCATTCATACCATGATGACCGCACTGCCGCAAGCTTCTCCTGCCGAACTTTGAAAAACCGGTTGCCAATCGCCCTCTTTGCTGATAGGATCGTTTACTTTTAATTTCTAACCCATTGAAACAGACTTCGATCGGCTCCGGAAATTGACCCGGAGAGAGGGATCGGGAAAGGATAGAAAAAATGTCTCAAGAGAATCCAATGGCCGGTATAGAGCCGGTCCGTTTAGGCCCCAACAGCCGCTTCACCTTTGAATGCCACAAAGGCGTCTCCTGCTTCACCCAGTGCTGCCGGGGGATCAACATCGTCCTCACCCCATACGACATCATCCGGCTCAAAAACCGGCTGGGACTCTCCTCTGAGGAGTTTCTGGCCATCTACACCCAACTGGAGATCTGGGAGAAGACCGATCTTCCGGTCGTTACGCTGAAGCTTTTAGACGACGAACAGGAGTCCTGCCCCTTTGTCCGGGATGACGGCTGCATCATCTATACGGACAGGCCATCCACCTGCCGCTACTATCCGTTGGGGGTGGCCTCTTTGAGCCACAAGGAGGGAGCCGACGGCGAAGGCTTCTACTTCTTTGTCAACGAGCCCCACTGCAAGGGCTTCGAGGAGAAGAAGGAGTGGACCATCCAGGAGTGGCGGGAGGATCAGGGGGTGGACATCCACGACGAGATCAACGCGGAGTGGACCGATCTGGTGGTGAGAAAGCGCTCCTTTCCTTCCAGCATCCAGCTCACGGAAAAGAGCAAGCAGCTCTTCTTCATGGTGAGCTACAACATCGACAAGTTCAAGAGCTTTGTCTTCGAGAGCAGCTTCCTCCAGCGGGTTCCGACGCCGCCCGAGACCGTGGAGAAGATCCGGGAGAGCGAGATCGAACTGCTGAAGTTCGGGCTGCAGTGGCTGAAGGGTATTCTTTTCAATCAGGAGAACTTTCAGAAGAGTCCCGGGGCAGAAGCAGAACAGGCGGAAAAGGTGGCAGAGCAGGGGCAGGCCAGCTAGAAAAGCCGATATCGTACAGGGAGGGGAAAAAGAGCCCCTCCCCAAAATCTTGACGAATTATTCTTCGTAGAAGAGGTCCTTCCGATACTGCGGATCTTCCAGCCGGGCCTCGATATCGACCCCAAAGGACCCGGCAACCGGCTCTAAAATCTCCGGATTCTTCTGCCAGACCTCCCGAGCGGCCCAAAGCACCTTATCCAGACCATTTTTGGTCAGCTTGCCCATGGGCTGGCGGCAGGGGCCGGCCGGCATCCCCAGGATGTTCATCAGCGCCTTGACCGGCAGCGGATTTCTTGCCCTGAAGATCACTTCTCCGAAGGTGGTCTTTTCCACGGTATTCACCGTCACCAGGTTAAACAGCGGAGAGAGTGCCCGGCTAATCTTTTCGGCCCCTTCCCGATCCCCGTCATTCATCCCTTCCACCATCTTCTTCACGGCAGCGGGCGCGATATTCGACATCACCGAGATCACCCCGGCCGCGCCGATATCCGGGTCCGTCATCATCTCGAAGGTTTTGTTGTCATCTCCGGAGAGGATGGTAAAATCCTTTCCGCAGCACTCCCGGGTGCGGCGCATGTTCTGTGCATCCCCGGTGGCCTCTTTGACGGTCTTCACATTTTTATAATCCCGGTTTAAAATTGCGAGATCCTCGGGCATCAGTTGGGTTCCGGTTCTTCCCGGGATGACGTAGGGAATGATATCGATCTTTGGAAATTCCTTTGCCACGGGCTCGATATACTCCTTCCGAATCTCCATTGAACTGGGGCCGTTGTAATAGGGGTCCACCAGCAGCACCGCATCGGCACCCAGATCGGCCGCATGTTTCGTGGCCGCAAGGGCCTCACTGGTATTGTTGCTGCCGGTTCCCGCGATGCAGACGCACTTGCCCTTCGCAGCCTGTGCCACGCTCTCGATGACCTGGTTGTGCTCCTCCCAGGAGAGGGTGGGGCTTTCCCCGGTGGTGCCCACGGCCAGTATGCCGGTGACGCCGCTTTCGATCTGAAAATCGATGAGGCGCGCAAGCCCCGCTTCATCCACCCGGCCATCTCCGGTAAAGGGCGTTACCAGAGCGGTAAAACATCCTTTGATCATAAATCCCCCTTTTTTTACAGATCCGGTCTTGAAAAAGAATCGTTTCTGCTTTACATATACATCTCTTGTCTAAATTGATTTTTATAAATCGAATTCCAAGTTTTTGCAACCGATAAAAAGAGGAAATCATGACCGACATTCCCAAAACCGTGGACGAATATATCTGGAACCAGCGACAGGCCGTCGCGGCCAATCCCGACTGCGGGACATCTCATTACAATCTCGCCCTGGGGCTTCTGGGGCAGCGGAAGTTCGAAGAGGCCGAAGAGGCGCTTCACCGGGCTACAGAGTGCAGCCCCACACTGGCCGAGGCCTATGTCCAGCTCGGCGGGATATCTCTGCAGCGGGGGGATCTGGACGGCTGCCTCCATTACAACAAGCTGGCCACCCAGGTACGGCCCGGATTTGCCGAGGGGTTCGGCAACATAGGGTTCGTGCATCTCCAGCGGGGAGAGGCCGAGGAGGCCATTCCCGCGCTCCTGAAGGCGATCCGGTACAATACCCAGTTCATCCAGGCCATGGCGACCCTGGCCAATGCCTATCTAATGACGGGTCAGTATGACGAGAGCATCGAGATGAACAAAAAGGCCCTCGATATCCAGCCCGATTTTCCCGTGGTCCACTACAATCTCGCGCTGGCCTATCTGGAGCGGGGGGAGAACGAACTGGCGGTGGAGCACTGCGATCGGGCAAGGGAACTCGGCTACGACGTTCCCGAGGATATCGCAAAAGAGATCGACACCCTTAGATAGGCAGAGATTTTACGGATGCCGACCTTCTCTTTCCATCTCTATGGCCGTTTTGTGGGGCCTGAAACCCAAGCCGATGCGGGGGGAAATCTTTTTGATTTCCATCTTCCCGCGAACCGGGATTATGCCCCGGATGCGCCGCAGCCGGAAGGGGATATTACTTTTGGCGAGTATTACGGGGCGGCCCGAGCCTTTCTGGAAGCCGATGAGTGCCGATTTATTCAGGATGCTGTTGAAGCGCGGACCGGGGCGCGGCCAGAGAAGATCGAAGAGATCACCATCGACCTGCTGAAGCACGGCGCATTCTATCATCCGGCCTGTGTGACGGTATCCGCGGACCGGAAGAATTACCCCTTTGTACTCAACCTGGCCGCATCGGACCGGGGGATCGAGGGAATCGAGAAGGAGGTGGGGCTTTTACACTTTCTTAACGAACGGTATGCGCTGCCCTATATCCCAAAGGTTTACGGATACGGAAAGGATTCCTGCACAGGGGGCCAGCCCGTCGCCATGTTCATCGGAGACTGGTTCGAAGGGTATCAGGAATTTCACCTCTCGGGCCAGGGCACAGGAAACCGGATCATGGTCTGGGATGAAGAGAAAGGGGGATTTCCCCTTGCCCCGGATCAGGCCGAAGAGATCTACCGGCAGATCGCCTATATCCTGACGAGCTACTATGATCCTGAAGCCTTCCGGGAAATTTTTCCCTGGCACCACGGCGCGGGGGACTTCATCATCCGGATCGACCCGAAAAATCCTTCAAAGATCGACGTTCGCCTGGTGACGGTTCGGGGGTATGGTTCTCCGTTTATGAAGGGCCCTGCGGAGGACCCCGGGGCGTTGCTTCAGGGGCTGTTGATTTTTCTGACGCATCTGTCGATCCGGAACCGGCTGGACCGGCTCGACGGCGTCGGGGAGGTCGGCTGGATCGATGAGCGGATCGTGGCTCCCACAGTGGACGGTTTTCTTGCGGCGATCGCCCTGAAAGAGACGCCGAAAGGGTTTCCCGACAGCCTTCTTTCCTGCTTTATCGATGTTCTCCATACCCACGGCGCAAAGGAGATTGACGAACTCTGCACCGCATTGGCCGGGGCCTACCCGGATGCCGCGCCCGAAACCCAGGTGATCCGGAAGAACCTGAAAGCCCATGCAAAGCGCCTTTACAAGTCGATCCGGCATCGAGTGTCTGCCGAGTAAATCATCCGGCCTCTTTTCAGGTCCCGTTCATTTTCTTTCTGCCGCTTTACCGAACGATCCTTAAAAACCGTCCCGTGGAATCTCACCCGATGCGGGGTCTTTCTGGTGAAACCGGACATAGACGCCGATAATGGTCCCCATGGGCAGAAATCCGGTGAAGGGCATGGCGCAGTAGAGGCCGGCGATGATGCACCCTTTGATGCGCTTGTCCACCGGCAGCCCGTACTGCTTTCCTATCCAGTATCCGGCCGCACCGCCGGCAATCATGCCGAAGGCCAGTCCTACGGGCCCCAACGTCAGCAGATCGACCAGGTCGATCAAAAGGCCCGGGAGAATGGGGCCCAGGGAATGGCGCAGACGCTGGAACAAGGAAAGCTCCTCTTCTGCTGTGCTGACCTTTTGAATTTTGGATATTTCTCGGGATGTGGTCATCGTTTCACCTCTTCCAAACAATACTGACCATATGCAACTATTTGTAATGATACCGACAACTGATCACCGAAATCTTTCCATGCATCTTCTGTAAACTGGAGTTTCATATATCATCTATCGGGTAATCTACCATTCTGCCCTCTTCTGCCTGTTTCAATGATCGTTCAAGATGGGCTCTATTTGCTGGCGTATTGAGCAGATAAGCAGTTTCTTCAAGAGCTTGGTAATCTTCAATGGAAATCAGCACTGCCTGCTCTTTGGTCCGGCTGCTGACAATGATTGTCGGTTCCGAATCTTTGCATACCTGATGAATCAATGCTCTCAGGTTTTTTTTGGCTTCCGTGTATGTGATGGCTTTCATGGCATCCTCATTGTAAAATGGGCTTATACCCCTGTATAAAATTGTCTTTGATCCGAGTTTATCGAAATGCTTCCTGTTTTAAAAGAAAAATCGGGACAAAGATGATAAAAGAGATCGTTAACAGAAGCAACTAAGGCGGATAGCCCTTGATCCGGTAAAAAGGGAATGATATCCTGAGTCAGAACAATGATGATGCACTGCGAAAGGCGAAAAGAGGGCGATGAAGATCAAGATTTTTACCACCGGCGGCACCATCGACAAGATCTATTTCGACAAGAATAGCGAATATCAGATAGGGGACCCGCAGATCATCGAGGTGCTCAAGACGGCCAATGTCACCTTCGAGTATGAAGTGGCCTCCATCATGCGCAAGGACAGCCTCGACATGACAGATGCGGACCGGCAGCGGATCTGTCGGGCTGTTCTGGAAGAAGCCTGTTCCAGAATCGTCGTCACCCACGGAACCGACACCATGATCGAAACCGCATCCGCCCTGAAGAAGGTTCCGGAGAAGGTGATCGTGCTCACCGGCGCGATGCAGCCGGCCCGGTTTTCCATGACCGATGCGATCTATAATATCGCCAGTGCGATGACTGCGGTGCAGATCCTTCCACATGGGGTTTACATTGCGATGAACGGCCGGATCTTCGATCCAAAACAAGCCAGAAAGAATGTGGAAGCCAACCGATTTGAACTGATCTGATTTGAACTGGTCTGATTTGAATCGACTCAGTTGAACCGATCTGAAGAGGAGGAGAACGATGGCCAAAGCGATCCGCATGTATGAGACCGGCGGGCCCGAAGTCTTTCGATGGGAGGATTTCGATCCCGGTGATCCGGGGCCCGGCGAGGCCCTGATCCGCCACCAGGCCGTGGGGCTGAATTTCATCGATGTCTATCATCGAACCGGACTCTATCCGCTGCCGGAGCTGCCGGCCACGCCGGGGCTGGAGGGGGCCGGGGTTGTGGAGGCGGTCGGAGAGGGCGTCGAGGATATTGCGGTCGGCGATCGGGTGGCCTATGCCAGCCCGCCGTCGGGCGCGTATGCCGAAATCCGGCGGATGCCGGCCCACCGGCTGGTGAAGCTGCCCCTGTCCGTCACCACCCGGCAGGCCGCGGCCATGATGCTCCAGGGGATGACTGCCCGGTATCTGCTCAAAGGGTGCTATCCGGTAAAGAAAGGGGATACGATCCTCATCCATGCCGCGGCCGGCGGGGTCGGCTCCATTGTCTGCCAGTGGGCCGCACATCTGGGCGCGACCGTTATCGGCACGGTCGGCTCCGACGAGAAGGCCGAAATCGCGAAAAGCCACAACTGCCACCATCCCATCCTGTATCGGGAGGAGGATTTCGAGGAAAAGGTGAAGGAGATCACCGATGGCCGCGGGGTGGATGTGGTCTATGACTCGGTGGGGCAGACCACCTTTGACAAATCCCTCAACTGCCTCCGGCCCAGGGGGATGATGGTCTCCTTTGGCCAGTCTTCGGGCAAGGTTCCCCCCTTTGACATCGGACAGCTCTCGGCAAAGGGCTCTCTGTTTCTGACCCGGCCCTCCCTCATGGCCTATACCGCAGACAGGGAGGAACTCCTTGCACATGCAGCGGATCTTTTCGAGGTGATCGCCAAGGATATCGTCACCGTGGAAATCCGCCAGAGGTACCCGCTCTCCGAGGCCGCGCAGGCCCACCAGGACCTCGAAGACCGGAAAACCACCGGCTCCACCATCCTTCTCCCGGAATAATCACCCCAAAAACCGGTTTTTCGCCTCCGCCCCTGCTGCCTTCGTCAGGTTTATAAAGGGGCGGAATTCCTTTTTATTTTTCTATGCTTCCCTCTTTAATTCCTTTTCAATTCTTCTTCAATTCCTTTTCAAGTCTCTTCAACCACTCGATCCCTGCAGCATCGACCCCGACCATCCGAATCCGCCTAAGTGTCTCCTCCGGCATGGCCGCCATATAAAGGGTTACATGTCCCGGCGGCAGAGGCTCCTCCAGCCGGTCGGCCCACTCGATGGCTGTCACGCCGTCCCCATACAGGATCTCCAGCAGCCCGATCTCCTCCAGGTCCGCGCCGCGCTCCAGCCGGTAGAGATCCACATGAAAGAGGGTCTGCCTTCCGGGATATTCGTTGATCAAGGTATAGCTGGGGCTGGTGATATAATATTCATCGGGCACGGAAAGTCCCTTTGCCAGCCCCTGCACCAGATGGGTCTTGCCGGCCCCCAGGTCCCCGATGAGGGCAATCGCTGCGCCGGGTCCCAAAGACGCGCCGATGGCCTCCCCTAATTCCCGGGTCTTTTCCGGGGATCGGGTCGTGATGGTGATCTCCTTTGCCCTCATCGGGAAGTTGCAAACATCCGTTTGATCTCCGCGGGGACGCTTTCCATCACATCTCCGGCGATATACCCGAAGGGGCCCATTGCATCGGAAAGGAAGTCTGCTGCGGCCCCGTGGAGATAGACGCCGATATGCGCCGCATCTTCAGGCGCGTAGCCCTGTGCCAGAAATCCCGCGATCAATCCGGTGAGGACATCTCCCATACCCCCCGAGGCCATGCCCGGGTTGCCCGTGGGATTGATAAAGAGCCTTCCGTCCGGATGCGCGATCACGGTTTTGGCCCCCTTGAGCACCAGATGGACGTTATACTGCTCGGCAAACTCCCTTGCGGTTCCGATCCGATCCTTCTGGATCTCTTCCACGCTTTTTCCGTTCAGGCGGGACATTTCACCGGGATGCGGGGTGAGGATTACCGGCCCTTTGCGGTTTTTTAAAACATTCATATGGCCTGCGATGTTGTTGAGGCCGTCCGCATCGATGACCATGGGAACTTCCGATGCCGAAAGAATCTTTCGCACCAGCTCACCGGTTCCAGAATCGGTTCCCATGCCGGGGCCCATGGCCAGGGCTTTGATCCCTTCCATAAATTCTATAATTTTTTCCAGCGCGTCGATCTTCAAAAGGCCGGTTCCGCTGTCCGGAAGGGGCAGGCTCATGCATTCGGCCGCCATTGTATCCATGATCGGAACGAGGGTCTCGCCGACCCCGATCGTCACCAGTCCGGCGCCCGCGCGCATGGCACTCATGGCAGACATCGCGGCCGCACCTGACTTGCCGGGACATCCGCCCACCACCAGAAGATGGCCCGTTGTTCCCTTGTGCGCATCACCGGCCCGGGGGGAAAGCACTGTTCGAATCCGCTCCCGGGTGAGCAGGAACTGCTTTGGGGCCACTTCGGCTGCAATCATGGGGGGAATGCCGATATCAACCACTTTCAACGCGCCCGTATATTCGACTCCCGGATAGACGGTATGGCCGATTTTTGGGAAGGCAAAGGTCGCAGTCGCATCGGCAATGACCGCCATTCCCAGGGGAGCGCCCGTATCCGAATGGAGGCCCGACGGAATATCCACGGCAAAGACCGGCGCGGGGGAATCGTTCATCAGTTGAATCGCGCTTCTGAAATGTCCCCGCACATCGGAATTGAGCCCTGTTCCCAGGAGCGCGTCGATCCAGATGTTCTCATGGCGCATCTCCGATAAACGGGCATCAAAGGAATCCCCATCGGGAAGTTCGACGATCTCGCCCCCCAGCTTTTCATAGAGCTGGAGATTGGCCAGCGCATCCCCTTTGACCTTTTCCTTGGAAGCCAGAAGATAGACCCGGGTCCGATGGCCATTGCAGAGAAGATACCGGGCCATGACAAAGCCGTCCCCGCCGTTGTTGCCGGGCCCGGCCATGATCCCGATCCGCTTGTTCGACAGATCGCCGAAGCAGTCCGACAGGTGCGCCACTGCCCCCCGGGCCGCATTCTCCATCAGAACGAGCCCGGGAAGGCCGAAGTCTTCGATGGTCCTTCGATCCATCTCCTGCATCTCTTTTGCGGTCACCAGCATCATGATCCTTCTTCTCCTTCCTCTCTCTTATTTCCGGCTTTGGGCATCTTCATCTTTGACTTCATCTTCGACTTCGGCGGCAGGGTCCGGGTCCGGCGGAATATCCAGCTTCTGAAGGATCGCGCTTGCCTTTGCATTCATCCGGGCCTCTTCTTCAGGGTCGTTTTCATGGTCGTATCCGAAGAGATGAAGGATGCCATGCACCAGAAGCTGAATGATTCGATCCCACTCGTCGATTCCTGCATCTTCGGCCTCCTGCCGCGCGGTGTCGGCCGAGATCACCACATCGCCCAATAAAAACGGGGAAACGTCCGAAAACTCCCCCTCCTGCATGGGAAACGCGATAACATTTGTGGGCCCCTCCCGCTGCAGATAGTTCCGGTTCAGCTCCGTGATTCCGGCATCATCGGTCACGACTACCGAGAGTTCGGCCTCAGGAGACCCCAAGTCGCTTAAGATGGCCTGTGCCGTTTTCCGAAGAGGCTCCTCTGGAGGATTCGCTTCCGCCGCCTCTCCGGGTTTTTGTGCCGTTTGCTGCTGCCGGTACTGGATCAAGACGGCCATTTTTCTCTTTCTTCTCCTTTTTTTCCTTTGCGCCCGCGCCGGCCGCGCTGTCGGAATATTCGATCCTATGATGATGGATGCCGTTCAATATCTTGTTGAAGCTCTTCGCGATCTTGTTAAGATCCTTCAATGTCAGCTCGCAGTTGTCCAACTGGCCGTCCGAGAAGATGGAGTTGATCAGCTTCTGGACATGCCCCTGAATCCGGGACGGGGTCGGATTCTCCAGGGTTCGGGATGCGGCCTCCACCACGTCGGCCAGCATCACCAGCCCGGCCTCCCGGGTCTGGGGTCTGGGCCCCGGATACCGGAAGTTGTCGATCTTGACCGCATCCTCGCCTTTGAGCTTCCTGGCCTTTTCGTAGAAGAACTTGATCAGGCTCGTCCCGTGATGCTGGCGGATCGCATCGATGATGGGGGCCCCCAGCCGGTTCTGCTTCGCGATCTCCACACCGTCTTTGACATGAGAGATCAGAATCAGGCTCGACATGGAGGGCGCGAGCTTGTCGTGCCGGTTCTTGCCGTCGGTCTGGTTCTCCACGAAATAGAGAGGCTTCTTGATCTTCCCGATGTCGTGATAATAGCCGCAGACCTTGGCCAATACCGGGTTGGCCCCGATCTCCGATGCCGCGGCCTCCACCATAGAGCCGACCACCACCGAATGGTGATAGGTCCCCGGGGCCTCCAGCATAAGGCGGCGGAGAATTGGCCGCTCCAGATTGGCCATCTCCAGCAGGGTGATGTCGGTGGTGTAGCTGAAGGTCATCTCCAGCAGAGGGACGATTCCGGCCGCCAGAATCCCGGACGCGATGCCGCCGGAAAAGGCAAATGCCCAGTTCCAGAGCAGCTTTCCAAATCCGAGTTCCCCCATATAGGCATCCGCGGCCGTAGCCAAAAGCATGTTGAGGAGCCCGAGCTTCGCGCCTGCGATCACATAGACCTTCCGCTCCTTGCAGTTCTGCATCCAGTGCGCGCCCATGATGCTGCTGAGGAAGAAGTAGATGAAGATCTCGAACCGGTTCTGAAAGATGATCGCGCACCCGATGGTCACCACCAGGGCAAAGGGAACCGCCATCTTCATCCCCATGAAGAGACAGACCGTCATGGCTCCGGCCGCAAGAGGAATGCCGTAGATCATGGCGCTATCGGGAATGGGGAATCGGGTTCCCTGAGAGAGCGCCTCCAGAAAAAAGCTCGCCACCTTGGGCAGAAAGAAGAAGGTGATCAGAAGAACGCTTAGAAAGAGCAGATCCCGGTTGTCCCTTTCCACGCTGGAGCTTCGCTGCTGGATGGTGAGAAAGTAGATGATGCCGATCAGACACAGCAGCGTCGCGAGTGCGCCGAAGCTCCTCTCATAGAGTCTCTCCTGGCTTGCCTGGGTATTCAATGCCCGAAGCTTGTTCAGCTTCTCCCGGGTGACACGCTCCCCCTCCCGAAGCAGCATCTCCCCCTCCTTGATCTGATAGGGGATCGGCGCGACCCTTACGGCCGCGAGCTTCTTCCTGTTTTCGGTCTCGCTCTGGTTCAACGTGACGTTGGGCTGGATGAGCTTTTGTGCAAAATCGACCACCACCGGAACGAGGTTGGGATGAAAATCCTTCACCAGGGGCACGGCCACGATCCGGACCATCTCCTTGTACTGCTCGGGCCCATAGAACTTCTTCAGGTTTAAAATCACCTGCTCGGTTCCGCTCTCAAGATCCCGCAGCAGCACGCCCTTGTCGATCTGGGTGAGCAGCACCTCCTTATTGGCGACCACGCCGTTTTCCAGAACCCGGACGATCAGCTCCATCAGGACGTTTGCGATCTTTTCCGAAAACCGCTCTTTCCGAAGGAGGTTGAACGGCTCCTCCTCAACGGAGATCCCCAGCTTTTCGGCAAAGACCGCCCTCAAGGCATTCTGCCGGGCAGCGACCTCCTTCTCGGATGCCGGATTCGCTTTCTCCGGTCCGGGGGCCGAGGATGGAACCGGTTCCGCAGCAGGTTCTTCTCCCTCCGTTTCAAACCCCAGGGCCGTCCGCATCTCCTGGAACGCGCGCCTGACCCTGCGGCTCAGATTGTCGGCCAGACCCGCATTGTAATCATAGACGGTCAGGATCTTTTCCGCAGCCTCATGCCGCAGGGTCCGGGTGGCCTGGGAGTCTTCGATGAAAAAATCCCTCGGCGCCTTGATATCTCCCTCTGCAATGTCTCCGACCTCATAGACGTGTTCCGTCAGCAGGAGATTGGGATAGAGAATCACCGAAAAGACAGCCATCACCAGAAAGAGCATCAGCCATCGAACCCAAAGATTCGTGGCCAGCGATTTCCGAATCGCCTCTTTTTTCTTCTCGTTTATCATTTTTCGATCTCGTGGGGATTTTCTGGGATCAGCTTCCCCGGTTTGGCTCGTTTTTCTCATACGCTCGAATGATCTCCCGGACGAGTTTATGGCGAACTACGTCTGTTTTGGAAAAGAAGACAAAACGAATCCCTTCGATCTCCTGGAGGATCTCCGCGGCCTCGATCAGGCCCGAGGATTTGTTGGCCGGAAGATCCACCTGCGTGATGTCGCCGGTTATGACGGCTTTGGAGCTGAAGCCGATGCGGGTGAGAAACATCTTCATCTGTTCGGATGTGGTGTTCTGGGCCTCATCTAAAATCACAAAGGCATCGTTTAAGGTTCTGCCCCGCATAAAGGCCAGGGGCGCGACCTCTATCACCCCTTGCTGCATCAGGGCCGAAACCTTTTCAAAGCGCATCATGTCATGGAGCGCGTCGTAGAGGGGCCGCAGGTAGGGGTCCACCTTATCGGCAAGGTCTCCGGGGAGAAAGCCGAGAGCCTCTCCGGCCTCCACCGCGGGCCGGGTGAGGATGATCCGGCGCACCAGCCCCTTGGTGAGGGAGGCCACGGCCATTGCCATCGCGAGATAGGTCTTGCCGGTGCCGGCCGGGCCTATGCCGAAGACGATGTCATGAGTGCGGATCGCGTCGATGTAGGATTTCTGGGAACGGCTCTTGGGGGTGATGGCATGCTTCTTGGCCGTAATATAGACGGTATCGAGAAAGATATCTTTCAGTTGTGCCCGGTCGTCCTTGCTCAGTACCCGGATCGCGTAGTCCACATCCGTGGTATAGATCGGGTATTTGTTCTCGAGGAGACCGTAGAGCTGTTCCAGGATCTTTCTGGCCAGATCCGCGGCGATCGGGTCCCCCTGAATCAAGACGGTGTTGCCCCGGGTATGGATGGAGACATCTGTTGCATCCCCTATCTGCTTCAGGTGTTTGTTCTGTTCCCCGAAAAGCTGCCGGGACAGTTCATTGTCTTCAAATGTAAGGGTAATCTGGTTGTCGTTTTCGTTGTTCATAAGCAATGTTTTTCTCTATAATCATTTTTTCTTTTGTCCTTATATCCGATGTCCTTATATCCGATCCTTATATCCGATATGGAGGCCGGTTGTAAACCTCGATTTGGGATGTAAAGGGCGATGGAAGAAAAATATTGACTCAAAATGAGGGCTTTGCTACCCTTGCTTGCTTAATTGTTACTCTATTCAGCCGGTTTATCCCGTTGCTGCACCCATAAAGGAGTCTATGAATCCGCTTGATATCCTGTTGATCGTTGTTCTGCTCTACTGCCTTGTCATGGGCTTTTTCAGGGGTTTTATCCGGGAGGTCGCCGCGATCCTCGGGGTGATGGCCGGTTTTTATGCCGGATACTCCCTCTATCCCTTTCTCGCAGCCCATCTGACCCGATGGATGGCGAGCCCCGCTTATCGGAACATCTTCAGCTTTCTTCTCATTTTTTCTGCCGTTTTCATAATCATCGGCCTGATTGCGGTGGTGATCCAGTACCTGTTGAAGAACAGCTCCCTGAACTGGATGGACCGGATCTCGGGCGGCGGCATCGGCGCGGTCAAGGGGATGCTCATCATATCGGTGATGCTGCTGATCCTGATGACCTTTCTTCCGGCAAACGTGCCGATCATCCGCAATTCCCTGCTGGCCCCGACAGTTGTCCGGATATCGGAGCAGATGATAAAAATCGCCTCAAAAGATATGAAGCAACGCTTCGAGGTCAAGGTCGAACCCTTTAAAAAAAGCCGGGAATCTTCCATAAAACATGGCACATGACCCCTTACAATCGATCACGACCCTGATCTCCCGGCTGCGGGGGGAGAATGGCTGCCCCTGGGACAGAAAGCAGACCCCTCAGACCATGTCCAGGTATGTGGTGGAGGAGGCCCATGAACTGGTGGAGGCCATTTCCGGGGGGGAGCCCGACGCGGTGCGGGAGGAGCTGGGGGATATTCTCTTTCTGATCTTTTTCGTTGCATATCTCTATGGGGAAGCGGGGATCTTCGATATCGAGGCCGTGGCCGAAACCAATGTCGAAAAGATGACCAGGCGCCATCCCCATGTCTTCGGAGAGAAGGCCGAACTGGACAGCGCGGATGCGGTGCGGCAGCAGTGGAACGATATCAAGCTGGCCGAGAAGAAGGGGGCCAGTTCTTCGGCTTCGGGGCCTACGGCTTCAAAAATGGACTTGCTGGATGCGGTGCCGGCCTCCCTGCCCGCGCTGATGCGGGCCTATCTGATTTCAGAGCGGGCCGAGCGGAGCGGATTGATGGCCGAAACCGACGAGGAGATTCTGGCAGCAGCCGATCGGGAGTGGGCAGCGCTTCGGGATGGGCTGAAAGCCGATGGCCTTGGGGATGGAACAGATAAGGAGAGGTCTGCGAAGGAGAGATCTGAATTGATGGGCCGCTTTCTCTTCCGGTTGGTCCGCGCGGGGCGCAGGGCCGGAATTCATCCGGAAAGCGCACTGGAAACGGCCATTGCCGGGGTCGTTAATGGCCTCAAAGAAGATCTGGCAGAAAGATCAGAAAACAGACCAGAAAATAGATCAGGAAAAAGATCAGGAAAAAGACCGTAGAATAGATCTGAAGAAGAATGAAGCATGACGAAGAAGCGCGAAGGAGTTCACGGATGATTGCGATCATCGACTATGACGCGGGCAACCTCACCAGTGTTGCCAGAGCCGTCAACCATATCGGCTACGAATGCACGGTTACGAAAGAGAAACAGATCATCGAATCGGCAGATCGGGTCATCTTTCCCGGCGTGGGCGCGGCAGGCTCTGCAATGGAGAGCCTAAGACGGCTCGGGCTCGATGAGGTCATCTCCCGGGTTTACCGGTCCGGAAAGCCGCTGCTGGGCATCTGTCTGGGGACCCAGGTCATCGTATCGGCAAGCGAGGAGGATGGCGGAACCGAATGCCTGGGGCTCATCGAGGGAAAGACCCGGGCCTTTGCCCACAAGCTCAAAGACAATGCCGGAAACGGATTGAAGATCCCCCACATGGGCTGGAACCGGGTGCGGGTGGAGAAGGCGCATCCGGTGCTCAAAGGGATCGGGGAGAGGGACGAGTTCTATTTTGTCCACGGCTACTATCCGGACCCGGCCGATGCGGAGAATGTCTTGGGCAGAACCGAGTACGGCATCACATTTACATCGATTCTGGGGAAAGATAACCTGATCGCCACCCAGTTCCATCCGGAAAAGAGCGGAACATCGGGCCTGAACCTTTTGAAGAATTTCTGCGAGTGGAAGCCATGCTGAGCAAACGGATCATTCCCTGCCTCGATGTCCGGGAGGGGCGAACCACAAAGGGCATCAAGTTCGAAAACAACATCGACATCGGCGATCCCGTGAAGATGGCCAGATTCTACTACGAGGCCGGCGCGGACGAACTCGTCTTCTACGACATCACGGCCTCCCATGAGAAGCGGGACATCATGATCGAGGTGGTCCGGAATGTGGCCGAAACCATCTTCATCCCCTTTTCCGTGGGCGGGGGCATCCGAACCGTGGAGGACATGCGCCGGGTGCTTCTGGCCGGCGCGGAAAAGGTGAGCGTCAATTCGGCCGCAGTCAAAAACCCGGAGATCATCGCACAGGGGGCAAAAGCCTTCGGCAGCCAGTGTGTGGTGCTGGGGATGGATGTGAAGGGGGTGGAGAAGAGCGAGAAGATCCCATCAGGGTATGAGATCGTTATCAACGGCGGAAGAACCTATATGGGGATGGATGCGCTTGAGTGGGCACTGAGGGCACAGGAGCTGGGGGCAGGGGAGATCTGCCTCAATTCCATCGATGCGGACGGGACCCGGGAGGGGTATGAGCTGGCGCTGACGGAGCTGATTTCCGTGAATGTGGATATCCCGGTGATCGCTTCGGGGGGCGCGGGGACGCCGCAGCATCTCGCGGATGTGCTTACGCAGGGGAAGGCCGATGCCGCGCTGATTGCTTCCATGACCCATTATGGGACATATACTGTGGCTCAGATCAAGAATTTTCTGGATGACAAGGGGATCAAGGTGCGGATGAAATGGTGATGCTGCTTGTTTTCCTCTTTGATTTTATCTCTTTTGATTCCATCGGTGCGATGAGCGGATAGAGCGTAGGGATTACCTCCGGTCTCTATGGCCCGGGCTACGGCTTTTTTTAAGCTGAGTCCGGGCTTTTTTCTTTAGGTCAATTTTGGAAATGAAGATCCCGGCAAAGGTCTTGGGGTTTTAGCCTCCGCTCTGTCCACTCCGTCCATTTCTTTGTCCTTTTTTAGTGGAATTTTGATTCCAGAAAACCGCCTTAGCCGGACAGGAAGGGTTAATGCTGTATTTTGGGGAATAAGTGTGGTAATCTTTTAAGCAAAAGACAAAAAGGACGTAAAGGACCGAATGGGGCAGGAGAGAACACAGGATAGACCCTGGAAAGGAGAGATGAGATGAAGATTCTGGTGGTATATTATTCGATGTATGGGCATACTCTGGAGATGGCAAAGGCTGTGGCTGCGGGCGCGGAATCGGTTAGGGGTGCGGAGGTGGTTCTGCGCCGGGCCGAGGAGTTCGAGAAGGTGGACAAAATCATCGACGGGAACGAGTTTGCCGGTAAAATCCGGGATCAGCAAAAGGATATTCCGGTCTGTTCTTTGGACGATCTTCGGGAGGCCGATGCCGTCATTTTCGGCTCTCCCACGCGGTACGGCAATATGACGGCACAGTTGAAGCAGCTCATAGATTCAACGGCAGATCTCTGGATGAACGGGGAGATGGAGGGGAAGCCGGCCGGGTGTTTTACCTCGACGGCCTCCATGCACGGGGGGCAGGAGACGACGCTTTTGACCATGATGGTTCCCCTGATCCACTTGGGGATGATCATCGTGGGGGTTCCCTATTCCGTGGAAGGGATGATCCATACCGAAGCGCGGGGCGGAACGCCCTACGGCCCCACCACCGTGGCCGGGCCCACAGGAGAACTTCAGCCGACCCCCGAGGATATCGTCATTGCAAAAGCACTGGGAAAACGGGTGGCCGAGACCGCGAAGAAGCTTCGGGGATAGAAGAAAAATCTGAGGGATTGAAAGGAAAGAAGAGCGATATGGATGCCCAAGGTCTGATCGAACTGGAAAACCAGTATGGCGCAAAAAACTACAAGCCCCTGGATGTGGTGCTGAAGCGTGGAGAAGGGATCTGGGTCTGGGATGTGGGGGGCAACAAATATATGGACTGCCTTTCGGCCTATTCCGCGGTCAATCAGGGGCACTGCCATCCCGTAATCCATGATGCGATGGTCCAACAGGCCAAAAAGCTGACGCTGACCTCCCGGGCCTTTCGGAACGATCAGTTGGGGCACTTCTACAAGGAGATCTGCGAGCTGACCAACTCCCACATGGTGCTGCCCATGAACAGCGGCGCGGAGGCCGTGGAGACCGTGATCAAGGCGGTGCGGAAATGGGGGTATCAGGACAAGGGCATCCCGGAGAACAAGGCCGAGATCATCGTCTGTACGAACAACTTCCACGGCCGGACCATCGCGATCATCGGCTTTTCCAGCGAAGATTCCTACAAAGAGGGGTTCGGGCCCTTTGCGCCGGGGTTCAAGATCATTCCATTCGGCGATGCGGCTGCGCTGGACGCGGCCATCACCCCGAATACCGCAGGCTTTCTGGTGGAGCCGATCCAGGGGGAGGCCGGGGTGATCATTCCGGCAGAGGGGTATCTGAAGGATGTGCGGCGGATCTGCATCGAGAAGAATGTCGCGCTCATTTTCGACGAGATCCAGACCGGGCTGGGCCGCACCGGAAAGCTGCTGGCCGAGGCCCATGAGGGGGTGGAGGCCGACTTGACCCTGGTGGGCAAGGCGCTTTCGGGCGGCTTCTATCCGATCTCCGCGGTGCTTTCCAACAAGGAGGTTTTAGGGGTTTTCATGCCCGGAGAGCACGGCTCTACCTTCGGCGGCAATCCTTTGGGCTGTGCGGTGGCCCGAGCCGCTGTCAGGGTGCTGATCCAAGAGGGGATGGTGGAGAATGCCGAGAAGATGGGAAATTATTTCCTGTCGGAGCTGCAGAAGGTCAAGAGCCCGCACATCGAGGAGGTCCGGGGGAAAGGATTGATGATCGGCGTGGAGCTGAAGCCGGAGGCGGAAGGGGCCCGGCCGTTCTGCGAGGCGCTGATGCAGAAGGGGCTTCTCTGCAAGGAGACCCACGAGAACGTGATCCGGTTTGCGCCGCCCCTGGTGATCACCAAAGATGATATCGATTGGGCCCTGGAGCGGATCGTTCCGGTGCTGATGGGGTAGAAGAGAAGAGGGTTTAGAGTTTAAAGAGGGAGATTTCCGAAAAGAATCAGGAGAAGCCATGAGCAGACATCAGCCCATCTCGGATACGACAACTGCATTTCGAAAGATCCTTCACCTGATGGCCCGGCCCGCAAAGGGAGACAAGGGCCGGGGCGGGGTGCTGATCCAGCCCTTCCGGGGCTACGGATCCCGGGAAGAGATCTATCTCATGGGGAGGGTCTTTCTCCAGCCGGACCGACCCGTTGAATCCAAACGGGGAACCGTGGGCCGCGATCTGATGGACATGGGCCGGCGCCTGATGCGCAAAGGGATTCCCGATGCAGTGGTCAAGGCCGATTATCTCGGAACGGTTCAGCAGGTGAAGACGGACCCGGACGGCTACTTCCGCATCCACCTCCGGCCCGAATCTCCGCCGCCCGAGGACCGGCTCTGGCATGAGATGCAGTTGGAACTGATCAAGCCGGACGCGGCCGCTCCCCTGGTGACGGGGGAATTCTTCGTGCCGCCGAACACGAGCCGCCATGTGATCATCAGCGACATCGATGACACGGTGATGCTCACCGGCGTGGCCAACAAGCTGAAGATGTTCTGGCGCCTTTTTATGAAAGGAGCCCAAAGCCGGGTGGCCTTTCCCGGAGTGGCCGCGCTCTACCATGCACTCCACTGCGGAAAGTCGGGCGCGGACAACAACCCGATGCTCTATGTCTCCCGGGGGCCCTGGGGCATCTATGATGTGCTGGAGGCATTTTTCAACCTTCATGAGATTCCCGAGGGGCCCATCCTCTTTCTCCGGGAGTGGGGGATCTCCCTGCGCCGACCTTTCCCCAGAAAATCAAAGGACCACAAGCGGAACCTGATCCGGACCATGCTCTCTTTGTACAGCGACCTCCCCTTTGTCCTCATCGGTGACAGCGGCCAGCATGATCCGGAGATCTATGCCGACATCGTGAAAGAGTATCCGGGCCGGGTCAAAGCCATCTACATCCGCAATGTCAGCCGGAAGCCGGAGCGGCAGGAGGCTATTGAAAAGCTGGCCGTAGAGTTGATGGCGGCCGGAAGTTCGCTGCTGCTGGCGGCCGACAGCTTTGCAATTGCCCGTCATGCGGCCGACCTGGAGCTGATCTCCCCGGAGGCCCTGGCAGATGTACTGTCCGAGCGCAGGGCCCAGGAAGGAGAGGTCGATCTTCAGCCGACCCTGGCCGTGCCGGGAACGAGTCCGGAGGAGACCCGGGAAGAGATTGAAAAAGGAGGCGTGGAAGAGGCCCTGCAGGAGGATACCCAAGAGGATGCCCCGCCCAACAATGTCCTGGTGGACCCGGAAACTGAGAAATAAAAAGAGGAACCAGACCGCGGTGACAAAACCGGAGAGGAGATCATCATGGTGGATATCGTTCAGGTGATAAAGGATAGAGACCCAAACGAGCGGGAGTTTCATCAGGCCGTAGGAGAGGTGATGGAATCGGTGGCCCCGGTGATCGAGCAGCATCCGGAATACCGCCGGGCCAGGATCATCGAGCGGATCGTAGAGCCTGACCGGGTGATCATGTTCCGGGTTCCCTGGGTGGATGACAAGGGGGATGTGCAGGTCAACCGGGGATTTCGGGTGGAGATGAACAATGCGATCGGGCCATACAAGGGGGGGCTGCGGTTTCACCCTTCGGTCAACTTGAGCATTTTGAAGTTTCTCGGTTTTGAGCAGGTCTTCAAGAACGCGCTCACGACTCTGCCCATGGGCGGGGGCAAGGGCGGCTCCGACTTCGACCCCAAGGGGAAGTCGGACAACGAGGTGATGCGCTTCTGTCAGAGCTTCATGGCTGAACTCTTCCGGTATATCGGGCCCAATACGGATGTGCCTGCCGGGGATATCGGGGTGGGCGCGCGGGAGATCGGGTATCTCTTTGGGATGTACAAGAAGCTGACCAACGAGTTCACCGGGGTGTTGACCGGAAAGAGCGTCAACTGGGGCGGCAGCCTCATGCGGCCCGAGGCCACCGGGTACGGCTCGGTCTACTTCGCGGCCGAGATGCTGAACTCCCGGAACCAGACCCTGGAGGGAAAAGTCTGCCTCGTTTCCGGCTCCGGGAATGTGGCACAGTTCACCACGGAGAAGCTCATCGAGCTGGGCGCGAAGGTCGTCACCCTCTCCGACTCTTCGGGAAGCATCTATGATGAGGAGGGGATCGACCGGGAAAAGCTGGAATTCGTCAAGATCCTGAAAAACATCCGCCGGGGCCGGATCGGGGAATATGTCGATATCTATCCCAATGCGGTTTACACGGCCATCACCCCGGAGATGGAGTACAATCCGCTCTGGGATCATCGGGCCGACTGCGCCTTTCCCAGCGCCACTCAGAACGAGATCAACGGCAAAGATGCTCAGAACCTTGTCAATAACGGCGTGGCCCTGATTTCCGAAGGGGCCAATATGCCAACGGCCCCGGAGGGCGTCGATATCTTCATGGACAACGGGATATTATACGGCCCGGGCAAGGCGGCCAATGCCGGGGGGGTGTCGGTTTCGGGTCTGGAGATGACCCAGAACAGCATGCGCCTCTCCTGGACCCGGGAGGAGGTTGACAACCGCCTGCAGATGATCATGCGAAGCATCCACAAGACCTGCACCGAGGCGGCCGAGCAGTACGGCAAGCCCGGCAACTATGTGGCGGGAGCCAATATCGCGGGATTCATCAAGGTGGTCAATGCGATGCTGGATCACGGGGTGGTCTGAGGGGTAAAAAACGGAGCCGGCGCCGGAAGGATAAACCCTTCAGCACCGGCCCTCTCTGCTTTTCTGGAATTCCGGCCTTTTAAACCACCGTATATCCGGGCCCCTCTCCCCCTTCGGGGCAGGTCCAGGTGATGTTTTCAAAGGGATCTTTGATCTCGCAGGTCTTGCAGTGGAGGCAGTTGGAGGGGTTGAGCTTCAATTTCCGCTCTTTTGATTGCTCGTCGATCTCCATCTCGTAAACCTGCCCCGGGCAGAACCGGGTGCAGGGGCTCTTATAAAGATCATAACACCGGGTGACGCAGATGTGGCGGTCATGGACGATCAGGTGGCCCGGCTGATCCTCCCGGTGCTGGGTCTTGGAGAGATAGACCCCGGTGAGCTTGTCCACAAAAAGGGTTCCGTCGGTCTCGGGCCTTTCAGAAGGTTCTGGAATCCCTTTTACCGGCTTCAGGGTGAGAAAATCGGCCTCCAGCGGCAGCGGGTCGATCAGCCCCCGCCCCTTTGTGACGTACTGAAGCCCCAGATGAAAGAATTTGGCCGGGCCTTTTCGGGCCAATGCCTGCGCGAAATTTCTCCCCTCATGGATTTCCGGTTTGGCCCAACTCTTTTCAAAGCTGTCCCGATAGGATCTCAGTCTCCTTTCACTGAAATCCCCTTTGTCCACTGCATCCACTGCGACCTCTGCCGCCAGCATCCCCGATTTCATCGAGAGATGAACCCCCTTCAACGCCGGCGGATTCTGCATCCCCGCGCCCCCGCCGATTAGCATCAGGCCCTCTGCGGCCAGCGCCGGAAGGGTATATTCCCCGCCCGTGGCCACGGTTCTCGCGCCCGACTCGATCACCTTTCCCCCCTCGATGATTTTGGCCACAAAAGGGTGGCTTTTGAACCGGAGAAACTCGTCATAAAGGTCGATCATCGGGTCCTCATAGGAGAGGCCGATCAGAAGGCCGATGGAGATCCGGTTGTCAGCCATCTCGTAGATGAAGCCGCCGCCGGGGGTATCGAGGCCCAAAGGATAGCCCAGGGTGTGGATGTCGTTTTCCCGGCTCTTTTTGAAGAAATTCTCCTCCGGCAGTTGGATCACCTCTTTGATGCCGGTCTCGTAGACCTGCGGAAGCCGGCCCTTATCGAGGCCCAGCCTTTGCACAACCTCCCGGGTGAGGCTGCCCCTTGCCCCCTCTCCGAGAATCGTCACCCCGGCCATGATGTCGATCCCCGGCTCGAAGTTCGGCTTGGGATTTCCCTCCTTGTCCAATCCCTTGTCGTCGGTGCGGACGCCGATTACGCTCTTTCCGTCGGGGCCGTAGAGGATCTCCTTTCCGGCAAATCCGGGAAAGATATTGATCCCCATCTCCTCTGCAATCCTCCCCAGCCATCGGGTGAACTTCGACAGGCTCACCACGTAAAAGCCCTTGTTGTGCATATGCTCCGGAACGACCGGAACCTTGACGGCCCTGTTTTTCATGAGGTAGTAGAAGCCGTCCCCCCGGACAGTGGATTCGATGGGACATCCCCGCTCTTTATAGTCCGGGATCAGCTCGGCAAGGGCTTTCGGGTTCAGCACTGCGCCACTCAATGCATGGGCTCCGATCTCCGCGCCCTTCTCGATAAGGCCGATCTCCGGGGCCATTCCTTTTTCCTCGGCTTTTTGGGCCGCACGGATGGCCCCGGCCAGCCCTGCAGGGCCTGCGCCCACAAATAACATATCGAATTGAATCTGTTCGCGTTGCATGATTACTCACCTTTCCTCATATTGATCACTGCACTTTTGTAATAGGAGATGTCGAACCGGTCGCTGTACTCCCGAAGGGATTCCGTTGCCCCTAAAATCAGTACCCCGCCGGGACGGAGAACCGAGCCCAGCTTGGTAAAGAGAGAGCGCTTGAAGGACTCGGCAAAATAGATGGAGACGTACCGGCAGAGGATCAGATCAAAGCTCTGGGGGAAGATGAAGGGGTTTTGAAGGTTGAATCTTTTGAACCGGACCCGATTTTTCAGGTTTTCGTCAAACCGCCAGATCCCCTCGGCCTGGGTGAAATACCGCGCCCGCTTCTCATCAGAGAGTCCCCGGTTCATGGCGATGGCATCGTAGCAGCCCGCGGTCGCGGTCGCAAGAGCCGTTGTGGAGATATCGGTGGCCAGGATTTCGATCCGGTCCAGCAGGGCCGGATTTCTCCGGGCGTGAGCCGCATCATTTAAAAGCATCAGCAGAGAATAGGGCTCCTGCCCCGTGGACGCGGCCGCGGACCAGATGCGAACCACACCGGTCTCCTGTGCCCGGTTCAGCAGCTTGGGAACCTCCATCTCTTCCAGATACTCCCAGAGGCTCTTGTCTCTGAACCAGGAGGTCTCGTTGGTGGTCATCGCGTCCACGATCTGATCCCGGAGCTTTCCGGACCTGTCGGTGCGGGCCTTGAAGTGAAACTCCTGAAAGGATAGGCATCCGTGAAAATGGGCCAGATCGGAAAGACGGGATTCGATGAGGTACTCCTTGTCCTTTTCCAGATGAATCCCGCAGTGCTCCTCGATATACTGCTTCATCAGGATATATTCGGGCTCTGTGATCCTGAGCATTTCCCTACCGCTTCCTCGCGGATACGATCTCCGTGATCCGCTCGGCCATTTTAGGCAGCGGGAACATCTCGTCGGCCTGCCCTGCATCCACCACCGCGCCTGGCATTCCCCAGATTATGCTCGTCTTCTCGTCCTGAACAATGGAATAGCCTCCTTTGCGCCGGATCGCGCCCACCCCGGACATTCCATCGTTGCCCATGCCGGTGAGCACCACAACAAGGAGATTGCCCCCGAAGATCATGGCCGCAGACCGGAACAGGACATCGGCCGAGGGCCGGCAGGAGTTGACCGGCAGGGTATCGGTCAGGGCCGTGACCGGCACGCCGAACCGGTCTTTTCGGAGCACCAGATGGCGCCCGCCGGGCGCGATATACATCACCCCCGGCTCCACCTTTTCTTCATCTCCGGCCTCCACCACCTGAAGGGCCGAGGTGCTGTTGAGGCGGGCCGCAAGGGTGGCGGTGAACATGGGCGGCATGTGCTGAACCGTGATGATCGGAACCGGGAAATTTCCAGGGAATGCGGGGATCAGCTCCTGAAGGGCGTTGGGGCCCCCGGTGGAGACGCCGATCACAACCGCTTCGATCCGGGGAATGGGGCGGCCGGTAGGGATGAAACGCTCCCCCCGCTTCCGGGGAGCCGGGGGAATGAAAAGGGAAGGGGCCGCCTTTTCCCGCGGTGCTTTCGGCGGTGCTTTCAGTGGCGCCTTGGGCGGCGGCGGAACGGCCGGGACAGGCTCATTTCCGATGCCCCTTGCCCTGCGGGAATATTTCCGGGTTCTGGCCATCGCGACCAGCCGGGAGAGGCTGTTCTTCAGCTCGGCTCCGCTCTTCTCCGGGGAATCGGTCTTGGGTTTCGAGATGAAGTCGAGAGCGCCGTACTCCAGAGCTTTTACCGTCTCTCCGGCATTTTCCGGATCGATGCCGCTGATCATCACCACATCGGTGTTCGGATGGTGCTTTTTGATCTCCCGGAGGGTCTCCATGCCGTCCATTTCCGGCATGAAGAGATCCAGCAGCACCAGATCGGGCTCCATCATCCGGATCTTGGAGAGCGCGATCTTTCCGTTGGTAGCTGTTCCGGCAAGATCGACGCCGCTGATGCCGGCCAGAATCTTCGACAGGATCAGGCGGTCAAGCACCGTATCATCGACCACCAGAACCTTGATGTCCTTTTCCATAAAAAAGTCCTGAAAAAAAGATAAAATATCTCTTGGGGCCGACCATCTGCCCTCAAGACATCTGCAATTTTACAATTTGAACCGATCCACGATCCGGGCCAAAGACTGCGCCATTTCAGAGAGTTCCTGGGAGGATTGGTCGGTCTGGGATGCGCCCTCCGAGGTCTGCCGGGCCGCCTCGCTGATGTTCTGGATATTCATGGAGATGTCATTGACTCCTCGGGATGCCTCATCCGAAGCTCTGGCCACCTCCTTGATGCCGTTGAGCAGCTCGTCTATGTTCCGGGCCACTTCGGTTGCGGTCTTGGAGGCCTCGTCCGTGGACCGGGCGATATCCTCCACCAGTTGCGAGGATTCCGTTGCATTTGTCGCCACATTCTTTACCGTTGCGGCCGCGGCCGCCACCGATTTGGAGATTTCGCCGGCGGTCGCTGTCTGCTCCTCGGCAGATGATGCGATCATCTCGTTGATGGACGCGATGTTTTCGATGATGCTGTTGATCTCTTCGATGGCCGATACTGCATCATTTGTGGAGCGCCGGATCTGATCGATCTGATCCGCGATCTCGTCGGTCGCGTCCGCAGACTGCCGGGCCAGCTCCTTGACCTCCCCGGCCACCACTGCAAATCCCCGGCCCGCATCGCCGGCCCCGGCCGCCTCTATCGTGGCGTTCAACGCCAGCATGTTGGTCTGGTCCGCGATGTCCTTGATCACCCCGACCACCTTGCCGATCTGCTTCGAGGCATTGACCAGGGCATCCATCCGGATGTCGATCTCTTTGGTTCTCTCCTTGGCATCCTGGGAGATCCGGCTCGCCTTTACCGTGTTTTTGGCCACCTCGTTCAGGGATGCGGTCATCTCTTCGGCTGCCGAGGCCACGGAATCGACCTGTTTGGACATCTGCTCCCCGGAGCCGGCCATCTCCGCCACATTCTCCGAGGTCTTCCGGCTGGCTCTGGCCACGTTCTCAAAGGTGGAGGACATCTCCTCGGTCATGGCCGCGATGCCGGATACCGACGCGTTGGACTCTTCCGCGGCCGATGCGACCATGCCGACGCTCGCGTTCACCTGCTCCGAGGCCGCGGCCACGGTGTCGGCCTGGGAGTTCATCTCCTCAGCCGATGCAGCCATCTCCGCGGATACGGCCGAAAGCTCCTCAGAGGAGCCGGCCAGGGAGTTGGTGTTATCCGAGAGCTGCCGCAGGATCTCCCGGAGGCTGCCCACGGAGCTGTTGAGATCACTTGCCATCCCGCCGATCTCGTCTTTGGTGTCGATGTCGAGATCTTCAGACAGATCCCCCTGGCCGAACCGGCGGGTGAAGGCCGATATGCGGTAGATGGGCGCAGTGATGAGCCGGGTCAGGATGATCAGGATGGCCGTCCCGATGAGCGCGGCCGCGATCAGCCCGATCCACAGGGTCAGGGTGCTCTCATTCACAAGGGTTACGGTCTCCTCTGAGACTTCCTGCATGCGATCCATCCCGGCCTCGAAGGTGCTTTGGGCGATTTCCAGAACCCGGCGGGCCGTCTCATCCCGCTGTTCATTGAGCCGGCTCAACGCGGCGCTGTTCTCCAAGAGGTTCTTCATGGCTGCCTCATAGTTTTCGGCCGCGGCGTCGATCTCTTGGATCCGGCGCAGGCTATTGTCCTGGCGGCTAGTTGCTATCAGGCCATCTAGGATCTCGTGGATCAGGGCGAACTGTTTCAAAGCCTCCTGAAGCATCTCCGGGTTCCCAAGGGCCTGGGCTTTGAAGTTGGCCACCCGGATCTCGTTGCCCTGATTGATGAGGCGGGTCAGCAGCCGCACCTTTTCGATCCGCTCGATCAGGGCCGGGGTGTCGGAACCGGACAGGATCTCTTGGGAAAGAGTTGCAAACTGATTGTCAAGAGACTCCTGGCCATTGACTATATACCGCTCTGCGGCTCGGTTCAGATTCTCCCGGTTCTCGGAAATCGCGCTGTTCCGGGCCACGGTCTTCTCCACCAGATCCCGGTAATCGTTCACGGCCGATTCCGCATCTACGATCTGCTCTTTGAGTTTGGTAAGATCCGGATATCTGGCCACCAGTTCCTTGGCACTTTCAATATCCTCCTGGACCTTTTTCAGATACTCCTGCCCCTCGTTCAAATACCGCGCCTCATTGGAGAGTCCGTATCCGCGCATATTGTACATGGTCATCAGGCTGTTCCGCTCCAGGCTCCCGGCCTCCGCAACTTCCGGGGCATATTCCCGGGCAAGACGCACAGAGGATTCTTCCACATCTTTGAGATTTTCGATGGTAATCCAGGCCAGAATGAGGGCAATGAGGAGGAGCAGAAAAAATGTCACCCCGATTTTTTTACCGATTTTCAGATTTTTAAACCATTTTACCATTGATCTCTCCTTTAAAAAAAAAGGGGGTTCATCCGATATGAAAACGGCCTCCGATCCGGGCCAGCAGGGAGGATGTCTCTGCCAGCGCATTGGAAGAGGCGTTGGTCTGAATTGCGCCGCTTGCGGTCTCCTGGGCCGTAATGCTGATCTCTTTGATGGTCTCGGAGACGCGATTGACGCCGGAAGAGGCCTCCTGTGCCGAAAGGGCTACAGTTCGTATGTTTTCCAGCAGTTCCTCGATGCTTTTTGCGCTGTTCTGCGAAGCCCGGGAGGAATTGTCCATAGACCGGGCAATCCCCCCCACCAGATCCGAGGATTCGGCCGCATTCTCCGCAGTCTCCTTCAGCCTGGCCGCGGCCCCGGAGATCGATTTTGCGATCTCGTTCGCGGTTGCGGTCTGCTCTTCTGCCGAGGAGGCGATCATCTCGCTAATGGAACCGCTCTTTTCGATGATCTCGTTGATGGCTTGGATGGAACCGGCTGCATCATCGATCGCGGTCTGGATATGATCGATCTCGTCGGCGATCTCGGACGCGGCCTCCGCGGACTGCCGGGCCAATGCCTTGACCTCCCCGGCCACCACGGCAAACCCCTTTCCGGCCTCCCCCGCGCCGGCCGCTTCAATGGTGGCATTGAGCGCCAGCATGTTGGTCTGATCAGCAAGATCCTTGATCAGCGTCACCACCTTGCCGATCTGCTGGGAGGCTTTCACCAGGATCTTCATCTTGCCGTCGATCTCCACGGTCTGCTTTCCGGCATCCCGGGAGATCCGGCTCGATTCCGCTGTGTGGCGGGCCACTTCGTTCAATGAGACCGACATCTCCTCGACTGCGGCCGAGACCGATGATATCTGCCCCGAGATCTCCTCGTTGGCCCCGGCCATCCGGGAGACATTGGCCGAAGTCTTTCGGCTGGAGTCGGCCACTTCCGCAAAGGTTTGAGAGATCTGCCGGATCAGGTCGGAAACCGCTTCGGCAGATCGGCTGGCCCCTTGGGCCGAAGCCGCCACCTGATCCACATTGGCCGCGATGCTGTTCGATTCGGACGCGGCTTTTACGGTCCGATCCTTGAGCCGGTTTGCGGACCCGGCCATCTGCGCCGAGACCGCTGCCATCTCCTGGGAGGATGCGGCCATATCCTCGATCACCCGCTGGAGTTCCATCATCATCTCCTTGAGGCTCTGTACTGCCCGATTGAGGCTTGTGGCCATACGGCCCACCTCGTCCGATCCGGTGACATCCGCGTGCTGCGTCAGATCCCCGGCCGCCAGCTTTTCCGAAAGATTCTTCACCGAAAGGATCGGGACGATCAGCCCGCGGGCCACCGTCAGCCCCAGAAGTACTGCAAAGAGAAACGCGGCAAGGGTGATGATCCACATCCATATCGAGGCATCTTTGATCCCTTCATGGAGATCTTCGATACCCTGAGTCATATTCCGGACCACCAGAGCTTCCACGGCATCGGCCATTTCCATGAGATGTTCAAAACGCTTGTCAAACTGCTGGTCCGCATCGCCGCCGGTCCACATTCCGGAAGCGGCATCCCCTCGGCCCGCATACCGGGTGTGGGCATTCTGCACCAGTATTTTGATCTCGGCTTTGAGGGCTTCCACGCCTTTTCGAACCTCCGGGCTCTCTGTTGCGGAATATATGTTTTGATCCTCTTGGCTCCCCTCCAGGATCGCATCGCAATACCAGATCGCCATGTCAAAGAGCCGCCAGACATCTTCGATATCCTCTTCGTTGTCGCCGGAGAGGATCTCCTCGAACCAGAGGTGTGCCTGGGTCACGGCCAGTTTGGCCTCCATGATCGCATCCATCTGAGAGGAGAGGTGCTGCCCTACCCGGACCCCGAAGATGCCGGTGCGCTTTACCGAATAGAGACCGATCATGCCCACAACGGCCGTAATCACCGCAATAATCAAAAAAGCGCCCACCAGCTTCTTTTTCAGACCCAAATCCCCGAGAATCGACATCTGTTTCTACCCCTCCTTTTTCCCGGCCGCGGCCCGCATCACCTTCTCGAGCACGGCCGTTACATCGAGCAGAATCAGCAGATGCTCCCCCTGTTTGATCACGCCCTGGATCAGATCCTCTTCGATATCGGTAAGGTTGGGGGGCGGGGGCAGAATCTCATCGGTCTCCACCGTCACCACCTCATCCATCCGATCGATGAGAAATCCCACGATGTCCTCTCCCAATTCAACTCCATCCAGGCCGGCCCGATGGCGGTATCCGAGGATCTCCTCTTCGGTCTTGAAGATCAGCAGCCGGCTGTCGTCCACCTGTTCCGTAGATGGGCGGTTGAGGCAGACCTTCAGGTCGATGACGGTGACGACCCGGCCCCGGAGGTTCATCAATCCCTTCAACTGGGGCGGTGCGTCCGGGATCGGGCTTATGGACATGTGTCGGTAAACCTCCTTGACCAGAAGGATATCGACCCCCAGCAGGTTGTCGTCGAGCTGAAATGTCGCGATCTGTCGGTTCATGACAGGACTCCCTTTTTCCGTTTTCCTTTGATGAGCGCGGCCAGCTTTTCCAGAAGACTGGTCTTGTTGAGCTTCATCTCCCATTCGTCGAACCCGGCCTCAAATCCCCTCTCCCTCATCGGATTGCTGCTCTTTCCCTCGTCCCCCAGAGAGGTGACGGCCATCACCGGAAGGTTCTTGAGCCGGTCATCCCCCCGGATGGCCGCAATGGTTCCCCATCCGTCCAGCTTCGGCATGACGATGTCCAGAATGGCAGCATCCACGGTCTCCTCCTCCAGGATCCGGAGGGCCACGGCCCCGTTTTCCGCGATCAGCACTTCATATCCGGCCGATTCCAGGTACTCCTTCTCCACCATCCGGAAGAAGGAGGTATCCTCGGCCAGCAGCACACGGTATTTCCGCTGCGGACCCGATCCCTCCGCACGTTTGGTCGAATACCACTCGGGCGCGGCCAGCTCAAAGAGGGTGTAGATGTCAGGAAGCAGTGTAATCCGGCCATCGAGCACCGCAGAGCCGAAAAGCCCCTGCCCCATGATGGTCTCCGTATCCAGGGAGACCGATGCGGCCACGGTGTTGATCACTTGGTGAAAGACGATTCCCATGGGATATTTCATCTGCTTGGGCACGATGATGCCGAGGATGTCGTCCGGGGTGCGCTCTGGACGGGCCACGGGCAGATAATCCTCCAGAAAGATCAAACGGAGCTTTTTGTCCTGATACTGGAGAAACTGCTTCTCTTTGATGGTCTCGATTTGGGAGGCCGGGATCTTTTCGATGCGCCGGATCAGCTCCAAAGGCAGTGCAAACCGCTCCGGGGTATTGTTGTCAAAGAGCAGCAGGGTCTGGGTCTCCTTCTCCCGTACCCGCTCCTCTTCGGTCTCGGTCTGATCGATGACGCTTTCCAGGCTCCGCACGGCCGCCTTTTTGACAATCCCGGATACATCCAGGATCAAAGATACCCGGCCATTGCCCAGAATGGAGACGCCGGAAAAGGACTGCATCTTTTTGAGGTATCGGGGCAGGGGCTTGACAACGATCTCCTCGGTGTTGACGATCCGGTCCACCAGAAGGCCGTACTTGGCCCCGCTATGTTTGATCACCAGAATCCGCAGAGGCCGGTTCCGTTCCTTCAGGCGGGCCTTTGCCGGAATCGGGGAAGGTTTTTGGGCCGATTCCTTGCCCGGTTCTATTTGGGATTCTTTGCCCGGTTTTCGATCCTCCATTTTTCGATCATCACCGAGATTGAGCATCCGGTTGAGATCCACCAGCGGCAGCAGCGTCTCCCGCAGGCGCAGCACCCATGCATCCTGGATGATGTCGATCCGCCGGTCGATCTCCTCGGGCTTCACCCGGACCAGCTCGTCGATATCCACCTCCGGCAGTATGAAATAGTGATCTCGGGCCGTGATGAGCAGCCCCGAGATAATCGCCAGGGTCAGGGGGAGGATCAGGGTTACGGTGGTCCCATTTCCGGGATGGGTCTCGATGTCCACGGTTCCGCCCAGATGCTCGATATTGGTGATCACCACATCCATGCCCACGCCCCGGCCGCTCAGATCCGTGACCTGCTCCGCGGTGGAGAAGCCGGGCCGGAAGATGAGGCGCACCCGCTCCCGGGGCGACATCTCCTTGAGCTGATCGGCTGTGATGACCCCCTTTTCAACGGCCTTCTCCCCCACCCGGTCTCCGTCGATCCCTCTGCCGTCATCGGAAATGCTCAAATGCACCTGTCCCCCCTGGTGAAATGCCCGCATCCGAATGGTCCCAAACCGGGGTTTTCCTGCCTTTTCCCGCTCTTTCGGGGGCTCGATCGCATGGTCCACGGCATTGCGGATCAGGTGGTTCAGGGGGTCTGACAGGCCCTCGATGATGGTCTTGTCCAGCTCCACATCCCCTCCCGATGCCGAGAGGCGCACCTCTTTTTCGTGCTTTCGGGCCAGATCCCGCACCACCCGCTGGAACTTGTCGAAGATCAGGGAGAGAGGCTGCATCCGCATCTGCATGATCTTCTCCTGCATCTCCGAAGTGACCCGGTTGATGTGCTGGAGAACCGAGGAGAGGTTCGGCGCGGTCTTGGTCAGGGGGAGTGCGGTCTGCATGAGCTGGTTTCTGCCCAGCACCAGCTCTCCGGCCAGGTTGACCAGCTCGTTTAAAAAGTTGACCCCCACCCGGATCTTCTCCTCGGTATGGATCATCTCCCGGAAGCGTTCCGCGCCTGTCGGTTCGGGGCTTGCAGTTGAAGGTTCCTTCTCTGCCGATGGTTGTCTGAAAGCAGCTTCGGGAATCGCCTCGGCCTGCTCTTCTTCTGATAATTCTGCTTCTGATGGTTCTGCCGGGGTTTCCTGGGGGGCCTCGGCTGCTTTTTCCTTTTGATGTTCCGAAAGATCGATGGGCGTGATCTGCGCCGGGGGCAGATCCAGGGTCTGGGAGACGGCATCCGGCTCCAGTTCCGTTGCAAAGATGAAATCAAAGCCCAGCTCGTTTTCGAGACAGTCGGAAAGGCCCGTCACACTCCGGATATCGAGAAAGGAATCGACATACTGGCCCCCGGCCTCCATATTCTTGATAAAGTCGAAGGGGGTCTTGTTCTTCTTCCGGATGTCCGCGTTCAAAAAGATTGTGACGGCATACAGGAAAAGATCCCGCTCCACGAACCGGCGGATGTCGGCCTCGGAGATATCGAACTTTTTCAGTGCGCTCTCGGCCTTCTCCCCGGCAGGTGCGGCCTTTTCCGAAACCGTCACGGTGGTCCGATCCCGGGCATGGTCGTCGATCAGCCTCTGGAGGAATGCGGCCTGGGTCTCGATGTCAAAGGTCTCGCTCCCCACGATGTCCTCCAGCATGGACTTGAGGGCATCCAGGCCCGAAAGCAGGGCATCGACGAGATCCGGCGAGAGGGTGATCTTCCCGTCCCGGAGCAGGGCCAGACTGTTCTCCATGAGATGGCTCAGCCGGCCGATATTGGCGAACCCGAAAAAGCCCGAGGCCCCCTTGATGCTGTGAATCCCCCGGAAGATCCTGTTGACGGTTTCAGTGTCAGGGGCCGAGCCTTCGCTCTCCAGAGCAAGAAGATCCGGCTCGATCTGCTGGAGATGCTGCTGGGACTCTTCGATAAATGCCGGAAGAAGCTCATCAAAATCAGACATCTTACCGCTCCTCTTCCCGGCTGATGGAGAGAATGGTGGTCAGGCGAAAGAAGCTGGCCACCTTCATGAATCTTTCTCCTGCACCGATGATCTCGATGGTTTTCCCCTCTGCTGCGGCCTGTCGATAGAGCCCCACGATCAGGTTGACCCCTAAAGAATCGACGATATCGATGCCGTGGACATCGAGAACGATCTGGTCAATATCTGGGTCCGCCTCCATCCGCTCTGAAAAGA
Source organism: Desulfobacteraceae bacterium (assembly GCA_011390345.1). Taxonomy (GTDB): domain Bacteria; phylum Desulfobacterota; class Desulfobacteria; order Desulfobacterales; family JAABSP01; genus JAABSP01. Next base: position 5,197 of record JAABSP010000029.1, on the reverse strand, counting down.
AATCCCGCAGTTCCTCGATCCGGCTGGCCACTAGATCGGTCTCCGGTATCAGAAAAATGGCCTGGTCTTCAATTTTCGTCCTCATGGAAAACTCCCTTGGCACTCTCTCATCGCTTTATCGGTCATTGAAACAGATGGTCAGGGTTCCCCCTTCCACAGTGGTTTCGTCGGCAATGGATCGCATCGCGGAAATCCCCCGCCCCCCGGTCTGGAGGACATCGATCTCCTCGATCCGTACCAGATCCCGGGGAAGATCGACCCCGGGCCCGCCATCGGATACCCGGATGCAGAACCGGTCCGCTTCAAAGAGAAGAGCCAGATCCACATATGCCCCCGGCACCATCCGGTTGCCGTGGCAGACGGCATTGATCAGGGCTTCCCGGACCGCAATCATCACAAGATAGAGATCCCGGTCCACGGGCCTTCCCTTCTCCTCCAGAGTCTGACGGACCCAACCGCAGGCTCTGTCCACCCCTTTATAGCCGTCGGAAAAGGAGAAATGGCGGCCATTTTCCACTAAAAGATCCGGATAGGGGGCCTTCAATGTGATCAGGATCATATCATCCTCCTGTCCCCAGCGTTCGATGGTCCGGTCAACTATCCGCTGGCCGATCTCCCCAAGAGTCCCCCGGAGGATATCGCTGTCCGAGGTCAGCAGCTCGATGAGCCGGCTCCGTTCCATCCCGTCCGAGAAGATGAAGAGGTAATCCCCTGGATCAAAGGAGAATAGATCGGAGAGGAAAAGATCCTCATCATCCAGCAGCCCCAGGCACATGCCGCCGCCCTCCATATCCCGGATGATCCGGTTTTCCCCATTTTGGGGCCGAACCACCAGAGGGCCCGGATTACCTGCCGAAGCGATCCGAAGGGTTCCCCTTCGCTGATCCCAGAGGAGCGCACTTGCACAGAGGTGGTACTGGTCATAGTCGGAGCGGTTCAGCTCGCTGTTGATCATCTTCAGCAGCTCCCGGGGCCGCTGGTTGGCCCCCCAGTTGGCCGTCAGAATCCCCATATAGAAGGCGCTGACATAGGAACTCAGCACATTGTGGCCCGCAACATCCCCTAAAAAGACCCCGCATCGGCCCGCCAGGTTGAATCGCCTGCAGCACGCGATATCCCCTCCGGCATCGGAGAGGGGGGAATAGGCGATGTTCATCAGGCCGCAGTTGGAGCTGCAGCCTTGGCGGATCAGATGGGCCTGGGCCTGGCGGACCTGGGTGGCCGTGGAAGCGCTCTGGAGCCGGGAGCCCCGCTGGCCCGCCTGAAAGATCGCGGATTCGATCATCCCTTCGATGGCCTCCTCGAACCGGTCGGCCGTCAAGACCCCGTCCGCGCCCAGTTGAACCGCGAGTTGAAACGCATCCGCATCGTATTCATCGGCATAGATGAAGAAGAAAACATCCGGATACTCCCGCTTGAAACGGGCCAGCACTCCGAGCCCGTCGATGCCGGTGGTGAAGATGTTGCTGACGATGATCCGGAACCGGTGCCGGTTCTTTTCAAAGATCGCAATGGCCTGATCCCCGTTGGCCACATGCGCGACCTCCATGAACCGCGCCTCCAGAAACCGCTTGTAGCGAAGGGCCCGCTCCCGGTCCTCCTCCACCAGCAGGGCCGAAAATGAGGAGAGGGAGAGACTCTGCTTTTCAACCGGATACTCCTTCTCTCCATTGGCGGGGAGAGGGGGCCCGTCTCCGGGCTTGTCCGCGGGCCGGCCCGCGGCATATCTTTCGGCAATGTCTCTGAGCAGTCTGGCATCGATGGGTTTGGGCAGAAATTCATCCCCCCCCACATCCAGACAGCGGCGTCGATCCTCTTTGGAACTCATGGAGGAGACAATGATGATCGGGGTCTGGACCCCCATCCGCCGGATCCGCTCGATGGTCTCGTAGCCGTCCATGCCGGGCATGAGAAGATCCATGAAGATCATGGTGAAGGGATGGACGCGGATCATCGAAAGCGCCTCCTTCCCGTTCTTTGCCTCCATCACCTGAAGGTTCTGGGCATTCAAAACCCTTTTCAACAGTTCCCGGTTGAAAGGATTATCCTCGACGATCAATGCCGATGGCTGGTTGAAAGCTATTGATCTGTCGCTCATATCGGTGGCCGCGCCTTCCTCTAAAGATAACCTCTAAATATAATCGGAACCATTCAGCATTAAAGACCATTTGTTTGTATCAATTTTTTCCGTTGTCAGCAAGTCGCATTTCATGTATGTCTGCCCGGAAGTGATACAGGCGCGTACATAATAATGATCTACCACAAGGATGAGGAGTTGTTTGATGGAATTTATCGATTTTAAAAATATTCACGACATGCTCAGCAAAACCGTGGCGGCAAGTCCTCAAAAACCTGCATATCGATATTTTATCGATGGGAATGAAAGAGAAACCGTGACATGGGAGGGGTTCTACGATCAGGTGCGGGGTGCGGCTTCGGCACTGATGGCCCTGGGCGTGGCCCCGGGAGACCGGGTCGCGATTCTCAGCGCCACGGGCTACCGATGGGTGCTGATGGATACGGCCATCGTGAGCATCGGCGCGTGTACCGTGGGGATCTATCCTTCGACTCTGGCCAACGGATGCCGGTATATTCTGGAGCACAGCGGGGCCCGGCTCGTCTTTGCAGAGAATCAAGAGCAACTCGAAAAGCTCACCACTGTCCAGGAGGAACTTTCCCATATTGAAAAGGCCATCTGCTTTTCCGGCGGAGAGGAGGACGCGGACTGGGGATGTTCCTTTGGGGGCTTTCTCAGGGAAGGAGAAAAGATCGAGGCCGATGCCTTCCTGAAGCGAACAGAAATGGTCAAGCCCGATGACCCGGCAGGGATCATCTATACCTCGGGAACCACTGGCCTTCCCAAAGGGGTGGTGCTGACGCACGACAATTTCACCTTCACGGCCCAGTCATGTCACGGATGCGCGGATTTCTCCGAAGCCACCGAGACCTTTCTCTTTCTGCCCCTGGCCCATGTCTTTGCCCGGACCGCGGTGCAGACCGCAATCCTCACCGGAACCGCCACCACATTCGCCCGAAGTCTGGACACCCTGGTGGATGACATGCGGATCGCCGCGCCCCACTGGTTCATCAGCGTACCCAGAATCTTCGAGAAGATCCATGCAAAGGTGCTGGCCGGGGCCGAGGCCAAGGGCGGATTGGCCCTGAAGATGTTCCGCAGGGCCTGCGCGATCGGGGCACTGATGGGTGAGCACAAGCTTCGAAAGATTCCGGTTCCCCTGATTCTGCATATCCGGTACGCGCTGGCGCAGCGCCTGGTCTTTTCAAAGCTCCACAAGGCAATGGGGGGCCGGCTCCAATGGTGCATCAGCGGTGCTGCGCCCCTGAATCCGGACATCGCCCGCTTCTTCCACGGCGCAGGGGTCCTGATCCTCGAGGGGCTGGGGATGACGGAAAACACCTCCTTTTCAAACCTCAACCGGCCCAATGATTACCGGTTCGGCTGGGTGGGGCCTCCGGGGCCGGGGATAGAACAGCGGCTGGATACGGATGGGGAGATCCAGTTTTGGGGCCGCAACGTCATGAAGGAGTATTACCGGATGGAGGAGGCCACAAAAGAGGTCTTTACCGAGGATGGATGGCTGCGCACCGGGGATATCGGGGAGATCGACGAGAAGAATTTCTTGAGGATAACGGGCCGGAAAAAGGAGCTGATCATTACGGCCGGCGGAAAGAACATCGCGCCGGCCGCGATCGAAACCGTCATTGCCGCGTCCAAATACATCGCGCAGGTCTTGGTGATCGGAGACCGGCGCAAATATCTGAGCGCGCTGGTGACCCCCGATGCCGACGCTATCAGAGAATATGCCGAAGCGCAGGGCATCTCCTTTTCCGATATCGATTCGCTGATCCAGGATGAGCGGATCATCCGGCTCATCGAAATGGAAGTGAAGGCCAGAAATGCGGGCCTTGCCTCCTACGAAACCGTCAAGAAGGTGACGCTGGTCCCGGAGTTCACCATCGCAAACGAGATGATAACCCCCACTTTGAAGCTCAAGAAGAACATCATCGAAGACCGGCACGCGGAAAAGATCGAGGCCATGTACGTCTGAGGCCGGGCCAGTGTGTTCAGGGGAGGGCGCTGCGGTACTCCGGAAGATCGGCCATGATTCAGCTCATCGCTTCCAGCCGCCTATCAGGTGGAGGTGAATATGGAAGATCACCTGTCCGCCGCCCTTCTCTACATTGAAGAGCAGCTTATAGCCCGATTCGGCCACCCCGACCGTCTTTGCGATCTCCTTTGCCAGCATGAAAAGATCGGAGATGAGTGCCCCGTCATCATCGGTCAGATCGTTGATGCTGCGGATGTGTCTTTTGGGAACCAGCAGGACATGCACCGGGGCATGGGGCTTGATATCGTGAAAGACCACCATCTTGTCATCTTCATAGATGAACTCGGTCTCGGTCTGGCCATTGGCGATCTTGCAGAACAGACAATCCTTCTCCATCGTTTCTCCTTTCCGGGGGTAAGGGGTTTTAAAATTCGATATTGCCGGGGGTTCTGGGGAAGGGGATGACATCGCGGATGTTTGAGATCCCGGTCACCAGCATCAGCATCCGCTCGAACCCGAGGCCGAAGCCGCTGTGGGGAACGCTGCCGTACTTCCGGGAGTCGAGATACCACCAGTAGCTCTCCTCGCTCAACCCCATCTCCCGCATCCGTTCCAGCAGCACCGCGTACCGCTCCTCGCGCTGGCTGCCGCCGATAATCTCCCCGATCCCCGGCACGATCAGATCCATCGCGGCCACGGTCTCATTGTCATCGTTGACCCGCATGTAGAAGGGCTTGATGGTTTTGGGATAGTCGTGGAGGATCACCGGCTTTTTGAAGTGGTTCTCGGTCAGAAACCGTTCATGCTCGGCCTGGAGATCCTTTCCGAATCCCACGGAATAGTCGAACTTCTTCCCGGAAGATTCCAGGATCGAAACGGCCTCCCTGTAGGGCAGGCGGACGTATTCGGAATCGCGGATGTTCTCGAGTGTCCCCATCAGCTTCTTGTCCACGAACTTTGCAAACAATTCGATGTCGTCGCTGCACTCTTTCAGGATATGATCCACCAGATACCGGATCATCGCCTCGGCCAGATCCATATTGCCGGAAAGGTCGCAGAAGGCCATCTCCGGCTCGACCATCCAGAACTCGGCCGCATGTCGCCGGGTATTGGAGTTTTCGGCCCGG